>JBOGNK010000112.1:0-23470 GCA_050747085.1 Candidatus Acidiferrales bacterium | reverse complement strand
CGGCAAAATCCGCGCGCGCGAAAGGGCGTGTCCGCTTCCACCTGAAAATCAATTCGGGAATGAATCGGCTGGGGATCGCGCCATCGGAAATCGAAGCGTTCGCGGCGGCGCTGGCGGATTGCCGCCATATCCAGCTCGACGGCCCGTTCACGCACTTCGCCTCAGCCGAGGATTTCGAGGGCAGCCAGACCGAAGAGCAGGAACGCGTGTTCCGCGCCTGCCTCGCGCGAATGAAGGAGCTGGGAATCGTGCCCGGAATCGTACACATGGCCAATAGCGGCGCGATCTGCGCGCGGCCGAGCACGTGGTTCGATATGGTGCGGCCGGGCGCAATCCTGTACGGCTACTATCAGTCGTTCGCGCCGCCAGCTATGCAGCAGGAAGTTCGTCAACGATTGCCCCTTGAGCCGTGCCTCTCGATGCGCGCCAGAATCATTGCCCTGCGTGAACTGCCGCCAGGCGAGCCGGTGGGCTACGGCGCGCGTTTCGTGACACAGGGGCCATCGCGGATCGCCGTAATCAATGCAGGCTATGCCGACGGGATCGTCCGGCAACGCACCAATCGAGGCTGCGCGATCGTGCGGGGTAAGCGCGTTCCGCTGGTCGGCACAATCTCCATGGACCTGACCACGCTCGATGTAAGCGGCGCTCCAGACGCTGCTGTAGGCGACATCGTGACCATTTATGGGCAGGACGGCAACGCACAGATCCTCCTTTCCGACGTTGCGCACGAAATCAACACGGTGACTGCCGAACTCCTTTGCGCTCTGGGTCGGCGCGTCCCTCGATATTACCTCTGACTCAGTCCAGACTCCTGCAGGGGCTTGAAACACGTTTTTAACTACTCGATGCTATACTACCGACTCATATTAAGGCGTAGAGGGCCTTCTTATACCGGCACAGCCGTTTTTTTGCGGCCGGATGAAAGAAAGCAGTGCTCGTCCGCGTTTGCTTCTAGCTTCTTACACTCATAAGGATTCATTCGATTGAATAGGGTGCCATCATGCCGAGGACCTCTAACGTTGTCAGCCCCCTGCCCGCCAGCGCAACCGTAGAAAACAACGCCCGTGCACCTTCGGCGCCTCGTCTCGTGCGAGGCCAAGCCGGCACTTTCTGGGACATGTTTGCCGTCCGCATAATCTTTGTGGCGATATGCGGAGGAGCAGGATTTCACTTCCGTCCATTCAGCCTGTCGCGGCCGGTGGCAACGTTTGCTGGGGTGAGCTTTGCAGTCGCAGTGATTTTTCTGGAACTGCGCCTGCGCCGGGCAAGCCTGCGCCGGCTGATTGGCGCCGTGACCGGGTCGATCCTGGGAATCCTGGGCGCGTATCTGACATCGCTGATCCTGACGCACACCACGATGCCCGAAAGCACCCGCTCGTTCTTCAGCCTTGCCGTTTTTCTGGTGATGGCCTACATCGGGTTAGTTTTGGGCGCGAATAAGGGCGACATGCTTAATCTGCAGGCTTTTGGGGGCCTTTTTGGCAGCGAACGCAGCATGCGTCCGACCTCGAAGCTGCTGGACACGAGCGTGATCATCGACGGGCGGGTGGCTGACATAGCCGAGGCGCAATTTCTTGACGGGAACATCATCATCCCGCAATTCGTCTTGCGCGAACTGCAGCTTGTCGCGGATTCCGGGGATCCTCTGAAGCGGCAACGCGGTCGCCGAGGCCTGGAGGTCCTGCAGCGCATTCAGAAGATGACGCACGTGGATGTGCAGATCATCGACGACGATTTCGCGCAGATCGCCGAAGTCGATCTGAAACTGATCGAGCTTGCAAAGCGGTATGACGCCAAGATCGTTACGAACGACTTCAATCTGAATAAGGTTGCGACGCTTCAGGGCATTGACGTGATCAATGTCAATCAACTCGCGAACGCGCTGAAACCCGTAGTGCTGCCGGGCGAAGCCATGCGTGTATTTATTCTCCGCGAGGGAAAAGAGTACAACCAGGGCGTTGCGTACCTGGACGACGGCACCATGGTGGTCGTGGACGGCGCCCGGAAAATGATCAACAAGACGATCGATATCATCGTGACTTCCGTTCACCAGACCACGGCGGGAAAAATGATCTTCGGGCGTTACGACGAACGCGGCGAGCAGCCCGTCCGTCCGGCACCGGTCACCAGTGAAGCGCAAGCGGGGCCGCGCACGGCGGAAAATAGCGCAGCCGAACGCGCCCCGCGCCCTCTCTATCCTGACACTAGCCGACCGTAGGATTTGGTGCCCTAGGGATAGTTCGAGGGAACCAACCCGCAACTCGTCTTCCTGCAAATGATATGTGAGCCAAGACTCACTTCTGCTAGGATGTGAGTTTGCCCTCACATTCATTAGCGGGCCCGCGCAGAATCCCTCAGCAGAAGCGCGGCAGGGAACGCGTAGCGGGCTTCTTGCGGGCCGCCGCCCGCGTCATCACCGAAGTCGGCTACGACCGGGCAACCACCAGCGCGATTGCTGAACGCGCAAATTCCTGCATCGGGTCGTTATACCAATTCTTTCCGAATAAACCGTCGATCGCGGAAGCGATTCGCGCTCAACACATCGCCGAGATCGAGCAATCGTGGATAGCTCTCGGCCGCCGCGCAGCCGGCCTGAGCGCGGAGACTTTGGCTCTCGAACTGGTGAAGCTGCAAATTGAAATCGTAAGGAATCATCCTGTTCTGCTGGCGCTGCTCGACGCTCCTGCAACGGTCCGCACGCCCACAAGGCGCCGTCTGATAAGAGGCCGCATCGCCGACGTATTGATGGCGCACAGGCCGCGCATGTCGAATGCCACTGCATTACGAATTGCATCCGTCGTGCAACAGATCAGCAGGGGGTTGCTGACGCTCTATGCGCATGCGGACGCGAGTGAAAGATCCCAGGTAATTGAAGAGTTCGAAGCGGTATTGACCGGATATCTAGTCCTGAAACTGAAATGAGCAAAATGTTGAATCCCGAAGGCGGCAAAGCTGCTCCTATGTATCACATGCGAGCAACGCAACAAGGCGGACCTTCCGACCGACGACCATGGATGCTTGTGGCGTTCAGCGCTCTCGTATTGTGTGCTTGCGTCGGGTGCGGGCAAGGGGCGTCTTCCGCTCAAGCGCCGAAACCACCAGAAGTCGAAGTCGCACCCGTAGTGCAGAAGGATGTCCGCATTTTCGGCGAATGGGTCGCCACGCTCGATGGATACGTCAACGCGCAGATTCAGGCGCAAGTGAGCGGCTATCTGATCAAGCAGGATTACCACGAAGGTTCATTGGTCCACCGGTGGGACGTGCTCTTTGAAATCGATCCGCGGCCGTTTCAGGCAGTCCTCGATCAGGCCAAAGCGCAACTGGCGCAGGCGGAAGCGCAACTGGGAAATGCGACGATTAACGTCAATCGCGATATTCCCGAAGCGCAAGAAAATGCGATCCCGCAGAGTCAGCTCGACACCGATAAACAGTCGCAGCTCGCCGGAAAAGCAGCTGTTGAAGCAGGCAAGGCAGCGGTCGAACAGGCTTCATTGAACCTTGGATTCACGAAGGTGCGATCCCTGATCACCGGCATTGCGGGCATCGCACAGGTGCAAGTCGGGAATCTTGTGGGCCCGAGCACAGTGCTGACCGCGGTTTCCCAAGTGAATCCGATCAAGGTGTATTTCCCTATCAGCGGAGACGATTACCTTCGCATGGTAGGTGGCGCGGGACAGGGCTCTGTGGATCTGTTGTCTCCAAGATCAAGCGTTCCGCTGCAGATGATTCTCTCGGATGGAAGCACGTATCCGCACACGGGCAAGTTCCTCTTTGCCGACCGGCAGGTCGATCAGCAAACGGGCACCATCCGCATCGCATCGTCGTTCCCGAATCCCGGCAATGTCCTGCGTCCCGGCGAATACGGCAGAGTGCGCGCGCCCACTGCGATTCGTAAGAATGCTTTGCTGGTTCCCCAGCGGGCAGTGACCGAACTCCAGGGCTCCTATCAAGTCGCCGTCGTGGGACAAGGAAACAAGGTGGCGATTCGCAACGTAGAAGTAGGCCCGCGCATGCAAACGATGTGGATCATCAACAAGGGACTCACGGCCGGCGAGCAGGTCGTGGCGGAGGGCACGCTCAAAGTCAGGGATGGGAGCGTTGTGACTCCTGTTCCGTACAATCCTGCCGGGGCGAATCGGTAAGCCATGTCTAAGTTTTTCATCCGGCGACCCATTGTCGCCATGGTGATCGCGATCCTGACGTTGATCGTCGGAGCTATCACGATTCTGCGCCTGCCCGTGGCGCAATTCCCAGACATTGTCCCGCCCGAAGCCAGAATTCAGGCCACGTTTGTCGGCGCCGATGCGCAAACGCTTGCAGACTCCGTTGCAACGCCGATCGAAGAGCAAATGAGCGGCGTCGACAACATGAACTACATGTATTCGGTGAACGCAACAGCGAATGGCACGACGACGATGATTGTCGACTTCGCTGTCAACAGCGATCCGAATACCGATCTGATCCTGACGCAGATGCGAGAGACCCAGGCGGCGCCGCAACTTCCCGCGACGGTTGCCCAATATGGCGTCTCGATCCAGAAATCCGTCTCGGCGCCCTTGATGCTTGTCGCTCTCTACTCGCCGCATGGCACTTACGACGCGCAGTTCCTGGCGAACTACTCCTACATCAACCTGCACGATCCGATCACGCGCGTTCCAGGGATCGCCAACGTGCAGATTTTCGGCGCGGGCCAGTACGCGATGCGAATCTGGCTCAAGCCGGATGTTCTCGCGAAACTCGGGCTCACGGTTTCTGACGTCGTCAACTCCGTTCAATCACAAAACACCGTCAATCCGGCGGGGCAGATCGGAGGTGAACCTGTTCCGCCAGGGCAGGAATTCACGTATTCGGTGAGAGCGCAAGGCCGCCTGGTTTCACCGGAGGAGTTCGGCAACATCGTCGTTCGGGAAAATCCGAATGGCGGGATCGTGCACCTGAAAGATGTCGCGCGAATCGAGCTCGGCGTCCAAAGCTATACGCTCATGGGCAGGTTGAACGGACAACCGAGCGCGATTCTGGCCGTGTACCAGTTGCCTGGATCGAACGCCGTCGATGATGCCCAGGGTGTTCGCGCGCTGATGCAGCAGTGGAAGGACCGCTTCCCCCCGGACATGAGCTATGTAATTTCGCTGGATCAGACGCGCGCCGTCACGGAGGGAATGCGCGAAATATTGATCACATTGGCGATTGCCCTCGCGTTGGTCATTTTGGTGGTGTACCTCTTTTTACAAGGCTGGCGCGCCACGCTGATTCCGTTGCTCGCGGTCCCGGTTTCGCTGGTGGGCACCTTCGCCTTCTTCCCGTTATTCGGATTCTCGATAAACACGCTTTCAATGTTTGGTTTGGTTCTCGCCATCGGCCTGGTGGTCGATGACGCGATCATTGTCGTCGAGGCGGTGGAGCGCCACATCGAAGAGGGCTCGGATCCCAAGGAAGCTGCCGTCCTCGCGATGGAGGAGATTTCGGGCCCCGTGATCGGCATTGCTCTGGTGCTCTCCGCGGTATTTGTTCCTACGGCATTTATTCCGGGGATCACAGGACGCCTGTATCAGCAATTCGCGGTCACTATCGCGATCTCCGTGATCATTTCGGCGTTCAACGCACTCAGCCTGAGCCCTGCTCTCGCTGCTTTACTCCTTCGGCCCAGAAAAGAGAGCAGAGGACCGCTACGCAGATTCTTTGATTGGTTCAACCGCGTTTTTGATCGCACGAGAAACGGCTACATCCGCGCGAGCGCCGCGCTGATTCGCAAAAGCGCCCTCGCTGTTATCGCGTTGCTCGCGTTTGGAGTTGTCGCCTGGTTTTTTGGCAAGAAACTGCCCACCGGTTTCCTGCCGGACGAGGATCAAGGGTATGCGTTCGTCAACTTGCAGCTTCCGAATGCGGCTTCACTGCAACGCACGGACCAGGCGGCGCGGCAAGTTGAAGCCGTACTAGCCAAAACTCCCGGTGTTGAATACACGACTAGCGTCATCGGGTTCAGCCTCCTCAGCTACGTCCAGACTAGCTATAACGCCTTCTTCTTCGTCACGCTGAAGCCATGGACCGACCGCACGCAACGTGACGAGCAATTCCAGGCAATCAAAGCGCATCTGAACCAGGAACTCAGTCACCTGCCGCAGGGGACAGCATTCAGCTTTTCGCCACCGGCCATTCCGGGCGTTGGCACATCCGGTGGTTTCACTTTTGTTCTCGAGGACCGCGCCGGTCAGGGCATGTCTTACCTCGCCGCGAATGTCGACAAGTTCATCGCGGCGGCCAGCAAGCGGCCTGAAATTGCCGGTATTAACTCGTCCCTGCTGCCAAGCGTGCCACAGGAATTCGTGAACGTCGATCGCGACAAAGCCCTCAAGCAAGGCGTGCCCATTTCCGATATCTACGACACGCTGCAAACCTTCATGGGCGGCCTTTTCGTCAACTATTTCAACCGCTTTGGACGTCAGTGGCAGGTCTACCTGCAAGCGGAGGGGAATTACCGCGCTAACGCGCAGGATGCGGGACAGTTCTATGTGCGCAACGATCACGGCCAGATGGTGCCGCTGTCGGCGCTCACCAATTTCAAACCGACATTCGGCCCCGAATTTGTCATGCACTACGATGAATATCCGTCGGCGCAAATCAATGGCAGTGCCGGCCCAGGATATAGCTCAGATCAGGCGATGGCCGCGCTCGAACAGGTCTTCGCCCAGACGATGCCGCATGACATGGGCTACGACTACATGGGCATGTCCTTCCAGCAGAAGCAGGCTGAGCAGGGCGTGTCGGCGGCAACGATCTTCGGCGTTTCGCTCCTCGTCGTATTCCTTATCCTTGCGGCACTCTATGAAAGCTGGTCTTTGCCGTTCAGCGTGCTGCTCAGCACGCCGGTAGCGGTGTTCGGTGCGTTCGGCGTATTGCTGCTGCGCCGCATGTACATGCAGGCTTTCTATCCAGCATACATGGTCCAGATCGAAAACGACGTCTATTCGCAGATTGGCCTGGTGATGCTGATCGGCCTCGCGGCGAAGAACGCGATTTTGATTGTCGAGTTCGCGAAAAGCGAATACGAAAAAGGAGAATCGCTTGCCGACGCTGCGTTGCGTGGCGCGCGCCTCCGGCTTCGCCCCATTTTGATGACCTCCCTCGCGTTCATCCTTGGCGTAACACCGCTCTGGTTTGCTTCTGGAGCTGGCTCCGTTGCGCGCAAGATCATGGGTACCACCGTGATCGGCGGAATGCTGGCGGCGAGCGCCATTGCGATTTTCTTCATTCCGGCGATTTTCTACGCCGTTGAGAAAATTACAACTCGTCAACGGGAACCTGCCATTGAGGGCGCTGAATGAAGAGGCTCGTCCTGTTTTCATGCGTACTCTTCCTGGCAGGCTGCACGGTTGGCCCGAAATACCACAGGCCCGCCATCGATACTCCCACCTCATATCGTGGAGAGACACCGACTCGGACTTCCAGCGCCTCCGTTGAATCCTTGGGAAACGAGAAGTGGTGGGCGGTATTTAACGATCCCGTGCTGCAGCAATTGATTCGAACCGCGCTAAAGCAGAACTACGACGTCCAAATCGCTGCCACGCGGGTGCTGCAGACCCAGGCCGAACTCGGAATCACGCGGTCTAACCAATTCCCGATAGTGTCCGCGGGGGGGGACATCTACACCCAAAGAAACCCGAAGATATCGAGCGCCTTTCCATCCTATGAAGCGAACGCAGGAGAAGTGGATCTCTCGGTCATCTGGAATCTGGATTTCTGGGGCAAATACAGGCGCGAAACGGAAGCTGCAAGGGCGAACGTGCTTGCGTCGGAGTGGGGGCGCCGCGCGGTCCTCACTACGGTTGTCTCAAGCGTGGCGACGGCCTATTTCCAGCTTCGCGAACTTGACCTCACGCTCGAAATTGCGCAAAAAACGCTGGCCTCGCGCAAAGATTCTCTGCGCCTCACAAACGTACTCGCCGATCACGGCTCCGCCTCCAAGCTCGACGTAAGCCAGGGCGAGCAACTGGTCTATGCCGCCGCGGCGGCGATACCACAGATCCAGAGTCAGATAGTCCAACAAGAAAATGCACTGAGCGTTCTGCTGGGGGAGAATCCGACAGCGATTGCTCGCGGTCTTGCCATCACAGAGGAACCGGTTCTACCAAACATTCCCGTGGGGCTTCCGTCGCAACTCCTTGAGCAACGTCCCGATATTCGCGAAGCGGAAGAAACTCTTGTCGCAGCCAACGCTGAGATTGGCGTCGCAAAGGCGGCATTGTTTCCGAATATCTCCCTCACGGGAACGGCCGGCCTGGAGAGTTACTCGCTAAAAAATTTGTTCACGAGCAACGCACGGCTCTGGAATGCTGCGGCATCTCTGACGCAGCCTGTTTTTCAGGCTGGCTCGCTCCGTGCCGGGATGCGATTGGTAAGGTCGCAGGAGCAACAGATGTTGCTCACCTACAAACAAACGATCGTCGATGCGTTTCAGCAGGTCTCTGACGCGCTGGTCGCTTACCAAAAAGATGGCGAGTACCTGCAACAGCAGCAATCACTCACAGCCGCCGCGCAGGAGTCCGATCGCCTTTCGAACGTTTTGTACCACCACGGCGGCGCAAGCTACTTGCAAGTACTCACCAGCGAAACGAACTACTTCGCCGCACAGTTGAATCTTGCGCAAGCGCAACTCAACGAACGACTCGCTCTTATCCAGCTCTACACTGCGCTGGGTGGAGGCTGGCAGGAATAGGCGATCAACTCGGTACTGGTACCGACATAAATCGTCATCCTCGGCCCTGCGGCGCCCCCTTCACGCAATCTGACTGCTTCCTTTAGACCTTCACTGGAATGGCGGTCCGCAATCCACACAAAATCCGCAAGAATTTTTCTCTTGCATGCGTCGCAGCTTCTCTATTTGGCGTCCAAATAGTCGAGTGACTTGTGTGCCGGTTGTAGATCCAGTTTTAGTACGGCTAGGCAACGACTACCAGCAAATCACATCTCGCAGGCTATTTGCCGGTGGCCCTCCCCTCCGTAGAGTGAAAGCACGAGGCCATTTGTGCGCGCAAAACACGATTTCAAAACGTACGCAACACTTGCTGTAGGGACGCTCGGCATTTTGTGTCTTCTGTTGCCCGCCTTTGCCGAACCCGCGCCCCCGGCGCGTAAAGCTGCAGTTGAGCCGTCTGTCAGCGCCGCGCTCTGCCAGGTTGTCTATCCCCTCGACCAGTCGCCGGAAGAAGGCTATCGCTACATGTTCCTTGGGAACGGCTTCTTCGTGAACAACCAGGGCTACGTGGTGACCGCCGCTCACCTCCTTTCATCTTTCCGCTATGGAGGCGAACCCTACATTCTTGTCGGACCGCCGCAAGGCCCTGCGCGAATGCTGGAAGCTCCGATCGTGGCGGCTGATTGGGATCACGACGTCGCCGTGCTCCGCGCGAGCCCCAATCCTTTCCAAAGTAACCAGAACATCGGATTCCTCCCTCTCTCTGCCGACGAACCGGCGCCCGGAGCAGACGTTGTCGCCGAATCGCTGATTCCACCCGACGAGAAGGACGCGCACACGTCGGCTCCGCCGCGCGAGGACTTTTCGCAAGGCGAGGTGGTCGACTACCAGTTTTACCGCAGCCAGGATAATTCGGAGCAACAGCTCCTTCTCTTCGATCGCGATGTCGTGCCAGGCCAAAGCGGATCGCCTTTGGTCTCGACGGGATCGCACGCGGTAGTCGGTGTTATTGTAGGCCGCTGGCTGCATCCCACCGTAGCTCCCTCTGGGCCAGAGAGCGGACACGTGACTGTTTCGCCCGGCGCTGCGCTGCGGATCCACTACGCGATTGGGCTGCTCGAGCAATCGCACGTTCAATGGGACATGGCTTCGAAGCCGCCGGAAGTAGCCGCTGTGCCTCAACAGACGGCCGGCTCATCCGTTCCCGTTCCACTTTCGTTGGTAGGTGCTCCTTTTCCACCGCAGGCGCTCTTCGGCGGTGAAGTGACGCTCGACGCACAGGTAGGTGCGGACGGCAAGCTCGGCAACATTCGTGTCGTCTCGGGAGCGGCTCCTTTCCTTGACGCCGCTCTTGGCGCAGCAAAAACATGGAGCTTCGTCCCTGCGCGGCTTAACGGGCAGGTAGTCCCGTCCCGAATCGGAATTGTTTTTCAATTTGCGGAGTCGTTTCTTCCTCGCGTGACGCCGAACCTCGATCGCCCCACGGGGCCCTTGCCCAATGCGGCAAATAGCAGCGCTCTCCCGGTTACGACTGTCCAGCCAGATTACCCGCCCAATAGCCTCGCCGAAGGCAGCGTGATCCTCTACGGCTTGATCGACTCCCACGGTGAGCTTACATCGTTATCCGCGCTGCATTCGGTGCCGTCACTGACGACGCCGGCGGAAGATGCCGTGCGCCACTGGCAGTTTGCCTCCGGGATGCGAGACGGCGCTCCCGCCGAATCCGCGGTGATCGTGGTAACCACGTTTCGGCGCATGACGGGCCACTTTACGCGCGAGCCCTAGGTCTAGTCTTTTCCTTTCGTTCTGATCGCATCGACCTTCTTCGGCATTCAAAGGTGGCGCCGGATCGTAGCCGCCAACTAGTCACTCTGAATTTTCTTGAGCCTGACACAGGGTTTCAGGGTGGTTTGATGATTCAAACCCTGACTTTGAAATCGCCGTTAAATCCAAACCGACTTAGTGCGATAACCATCGTTCCGTTTCGCTGAAGCGGCGCTTGCGCTAAACTGTCATTCCTATGTCGCGAGTCGCCGCCATTCTCCCCGCCGCCGGACTCGGTACGCGTATGGGCGCCGGAGTGCCAAAGCAGCTGCTCGAACTCGACGGTATGCCGCTCCTTATCTTTACCCTCAAGCGCCTGTCGGCATGCGCGGAAATAACAGACTTCTTCATCTCAACACGCGTCGATAACGTGGTTTTGCTGCAAGATAAAGCCGCGAAATGCGGCGTTGGGCGTCCCGTAAAGGTCATTCACGGTGGCGAAACGCGCCAGCAATCGGTCGAAAATGCGCTCGCGCAAGTCGATCCGGCAACGGAAATCGTGTTGGTGCATGATGCTGTACGGCCATTCGTTACTAAAGAGCAGGTCGAGCGCGTAATCGCCGAAGCGCGCAGCCGCGGAGCCGCGATTCTCGGAATTCCTGCGATCGACACTGTGAAAGAAGTCAAGCGCGCCAGTTTGCCGGAAGACGTTGCGCTGATTACCGCGACCATTCCGCGCGAACGGATCGTGCTGGCGCAGACGCCGCAAGCGTTTTCCTATGCGCTGTTGCGCGACGCATTTCGCAAGGCGAAAGAAGACGGAGTTACGGGTTCCGACGAAGCACAGGTCGTCGAGCGCCTCGGCCACGATGTTTACGCGGTTTTGGGGTCGCAGCGCAACCTGAAGATCACGCGTCCCGAGGATATGGAACTCGCCCGCTTTTACCTCGAGCAGGAGCGCGTCCGCACATCATGAACATCGCGCCAAACCACCTGCCTGCTGAAATGTTGCCTAGAGCGATCTGCTCCGTTACTGGAATGGTGAGATGACTCGCTCCGGAATCGGTTACGACCTACATCGGCTGCAGGAAGGTCGCAAACTGATGATTGGCGGCATTGAAATTCCATTTGAAAAAGGTTCCGTCGGCCATTCCGACGGCGACGTTCTGAGCCATGCACTGTGCGACGCCCTTCTCGGTGCTGCAAGTCTCGGTGATATCGGCACGCACTTCCCGGATACCGATCCGAAATGGAAGGGTGCGTCGAGCCTCATCTTTCTTGAACACGCTCGCAAACTGCTCGAAGAGCGCACCTTCGTCGTCACTCATGTGGACGCCGTCATCATCTGCGAGCGTCCCAAGCTCGGCCCACATTTCCCCGTCATGCGCGGCGCTCTGGCCAAGGCGCTGGCTGTCGGGGTGGACCGCGTCAGCCTGAAGGCGAAGACAAACGAAGGAGTCGGCGAAATTGGTCGCGGAGAAGCGATCGCCTGCCACGCCATTGCTACGATTGAATCCCGCTAATCACGCGCGAGCGTTCCGATGAACTGGATTACCGGATTTCACGCCGTCGAAGAGGCGCTTGCCGCCAAGCGCCCGCTCGACCACATCATTTTGGTACGCGGCCGCCACGGCGAACGAATCGAATCCATTGTGCGGCTGGCGAAATCACGTGGGGTCCCCGTGCGCTTCGAAAACCGCGACCAGATCGACCGGCTCGCCGGCACGCGCGAACACCAGGGCGTTGCCGCGCTGGCTTCCGTGCATGCCACCGTTGAACTCGCAGACCTTCTCGATCGCAAAATCGAACGCGGTATTCTCGTCTTCCTCGACGGGATAGAAGACCCTCACAATCTCGGTGCCATCGCGCGAAGCGCTCTCGCAGTGGGATCGATCGGTATCGTAATTCCAGAGCGGCGCGCCGCCGGATTGACTGACACAGCTGAACGCGCCTCCGCAGGCGCGCTGGCGCATTTGCCCGTGGCGCGTGTGAAGAACCTTGTCCGTGCAATGGCGGAAGCCAAAGGGGCCGGCTACTGGATGGTGGGTCTCGACGAACGGGCTGCCAAAAATTACGCCGATGTCGATCTGAAAGGCTCGGTAGGAATAGGAATCGTTCTCGGGCGCGAAGGCGAGGGCCTGCACGAATTGACGCGTAAAAATTGCGATTTCCTCGTGTCGATTCCCACTACAGGCCCGGTGCGCTCGCTCAATGTTTCCGTCGCCGCGGGAATCATGCTCTTCGAGGTCGTGCGCCAGCGCCGCGCCAAACTGAACCAAGCATCACCATCGGGATCTGCGAGCAGCTAGCGCTCAGAGCCGTAGTCAAGGTGCTACTCGTCGTATTGCAGTAGCGAAAAGACGTCGATGCCCGGGAGCTTGGCGCGGCCGTTCAGAAATGTGAGCTCGACCGCGAACGCCGCGCCTGCTACTTGTCCTCCGAGCTGGCGGATCAACCGGATGGCAGCTGCGGCCGTACCGCCCGTTGCGAGCAGGTCGTCGGAAAGCAAAACCACATCGCCCGGACGTACCGCGTCCACATGCATTTCAAGTGAATCGGTTCCGTACTCAAGCGCGTAGCTGACCGATGCCGTTTTTGACGGCAGTTTCTTCGGCTTGCGCACTGGAACGAATCCGGCGCCGAGTGCGTAGGCCAGGGCAGGGGCGAAAATAAATCCTCGCGCCTCGATTCCCGCCACCAAGTCGATCTTCGTTCCACTGTAGTGTTCGCACAGATTCCCGATCAGGATTCGAAATCCCTGCTTGTCCTTCAACAGCGTGGTCAAGTCGTAGAACAGAATTCCCGGTTTGGGATAGTCAGGAACTTCTCGGATCAGCGCCTTCAGATTGTCCATGCGTTTCCTCTCGTGATCATTCACCTGCCTTCGTGTTCGATCGTAAAGCCGCTTTCAAATCGGGCATCGACCCTCGCTTGTTCCTCGCTAACATCGTCGACGGCTGCTCCTGCAGGTCCGCGCTCGAGTTCGCGGCGGAAATCCTTGAGCGCCGTCGCCGAACCGATCGCGTAGGCTTCGACGCGCCCATCCCTGAGATTCTTCACCCAGCCGCGAATCCCAAGCTGTTCGGCCGACCGGACGGCGAAGATTCGATAGCCGACGCCTTGCACTATTCCACTTACAAAGAACCGTTTTGCGACTTTACCTTCCACGTTATGCCCGGATGCTGGTCAATGAACGCAGAATTCTAGCAGAGCACGTAGGCTCGGCGACACGCAAAGCCGGTCCAAAACGCCATGCCTGCGCAAATGTCACAGAATTGTAACGATTTAGGTTCAGTTGCGGAATCGCTGGTGAGCGTTACTGGGTCATGGCAAAATTGCCGGACCATGCCGGGGTGCATCGCTCCACTGAGCGAACAATCGTGCCACGATTTCGCACTGACAGTGCGCTTTCGCTCGCTGTTTTTGGCGGCCTTAACCACTCTACTGGCTGCGTTAACGGTGTTTTTGGGGGCCGCTTCCGCAGCTTCTGGGACGCGATCGGGCTCGGAAACCACCGCAAAAGCGCTTAATCGGCAACAATCGGGAGCGCACCAATCGGAAAAAGTGGCCCATGCGCCGACAGGCGTACAGATCGTTCAGGTCGGCGAGTACCCGGAACTACAGGTTGACGGCAAGCCGTTCTTTATCCATTCAGCCGCCTTTTTCTATTACCGGATTCCCCGCGATATGTGGGAACAGATGCTCAACGAATATCGCCGCGACGGAATTAATACGCTCGATATCTACATCCCATGGAACTGGCATGAACCGCGAGAAGGCGAGTTCGATTTCGACGGTCACACGAATCCTCGGCGCGATCTGCGTACATTGCTCTCACTCATTGCGCAAAAAGGCTTTCGCCTCGTCGCCCGGCCCGGGCCGGAGATTCTGAACGAATGGCGGCATGGCGGCTATCCCGGCTGGCTGCTCGATCGCCCTGAATACAAGATGGATCCACTCGATTGGATCGAAGGCCGCTACGCCCCGCTGGACAACTTGAATCCACGCAACGCAGAAGCGGCTGCTCAGGGCTGGCTCGACAATCCGACGCATATGCATTACGCGACGCTCTGGATGGCGGCTGTCGGAAGAGAATTGGCTCCGTACAGTTCACACAGACTGTTTCACGTGGAACAGCAGGGAACACACGGCTCGCGGGCTCGCGATATCAGCGGCCCACTCCTTTTCGTTCAGGTGGGCGACGATTTCGCGATCAATCGAACGAACTATGCCGGACCTGCCTTCTGGCATTATGTCGAAGACCTAAAGAGCATGCTGAAAGCAGGTGGCTTGGATTCGTCAGTGTTCATCAACCCCACCGACATGCGCGTTTCCGCGGCCGGCTCCGGGCTCAATCCGCCCATAGGAGCCATGGGACAGTGGTACATGCATCCAGGTTCCTCGAAGTCCGCAGGTCCACCGCTTCTGGCTGCACCCAGCGTGAGCGAAATTGAACTGTTCACCGAAGAGCTGAAAACGCAACCGGATTTTCCTCCGGTGATGATCGAGTATGACGCTGGCTGGTACACGTCCGCGGATGACGATCGTCCTCTTCCAGATTCCGTCTCGAACACGCTCCTTAGCTCGCGCCTCCTAATTGCAAACGGCATTCACGGGCTCAACTATTTCCCACTGCAGGACACATACACGCCCGCGGGCTATTCGGTGCCTTGGACTAACCGATCGTATCGCTGGGACGCTGCTCTAAGCCCCAATGGCGATCCTCAACCCAAGATGCAAGACGTCGCACGAAACGCGCAGTTTCTCGATCTGTGGGGACCGCTGCTCGCGGCCTCGCACAAGCGCGCAGACTTCGGTGTCATTTATCCGATGGGCGCATATCCGCAGCAACTGCTTCAACCCAAAGATGTTCTTGAAGTTTCCGATTGCGTGATGCGTATCGAAAGGCTTGCGGAGCTGGACTTCCTGTCAAGCGAGCTGGTCGATCCACAATATCAGCTCGTCGAGCAGCTTCTGCGAGATCCCGTTCTTTTTCTTCCTGTGTTTGACCCCGCCAAACCCGAGTTCCAGCTTTCCAATCGTGCGCAGCAGGAAATCGTCGACTATGTGCGACGAGGCGGAACACTTGTGATTTTTCCCACGCGGCCCGAAGGCAACATAATCGGCCAACTTTGGAAGAATGTGGGGGCTCCGGGCGCTCCGTCGGGCCCGGCAGCCGTTCGCGCGAAATGGAGATTTGGCAACGGCGAAGTGATTGAATCGTCCGTCGACTTCTCTTCTTGGATCTCGCTCGATCAGACGTTCAGCGAAGGCAGGAGCGACTCGCACTTCCACCTGTCGGCAACAGCCCTGGGGACGTTTCTTGCTGCTGCTCACGTTCGCCCGGCAGTCCGACTTGCCGGACCAATCCCGGAGGCCGGCGATCTGATCGCCTCTGAAATCGTGACGGACCAGGGCACCGGCCTGCTGGGCAAGCGGACACCAGGGCGAGGATTCTTCAGCGTGACGAACATCTCGAATTCGAGCATAGCCGATTGCAAGATCGAGGTTCTACTGCCGTCTGAATCTTCGAGTGATGCCGCGGATGAATACGTTCCTCTGGACATCACGGTGCCTCCGCTCGAATCAATGCTCTTGCCGCTCGAAATTCCGGCCTGCCCGGCGAATGCGAAGGGCCCAACTTGCGACAGCACAATCGTCGATGGAGGTGGGGAATTTCTGGGCGCAGAGCGCGAACAGAAGAAACTTGATCTGTCGTTCTACGTTCCCGTACGAGCGGAAGTAAATCTGCACCTCCCGCAAAAGCCCGCGCGCATCTGGCTCGATCAAACGGATGCACATCCTGAGTCGACCTGGACGCCGGCCGAGGGTAACCTTCACTTGACCATACCGCGCGGCGCGGCGCCCGATTTTCGGCGTACGCTCAAGATCGAAATGCCACATGCAAAATCATTTCGGGCCGCGAGCCAACCGAACCGAGCGTCGTCAGAGGATGTCGACGTCTTTGTGGTCAACGGCGTGGAGCTTCCGACGAGCGGCGCTACGTTTCTCCGGACGTCTCCCGCACTCATCGTCCCCGATCCCGACCAGAAACTCAACGTTCTGCTGCTGGCGATGAACCACAACAAAGATGCCAGCGGGCACATCGTTCTCTTGTTCGACAAGCCGTTGCACGGCGACAAGAGCCTTGCAGTCCCGAAAGGCGCGACGGCGAGCGAAACAATTGAATTTCACAAGGACGATTTGCAACTCGCGCAAATCCCGACGCCGCCCGATCACCTGTTCCACACGGTGGTTCAGCTGCGCATTGGACGCGATCATCGCGCGCTGCCGGTCGTATTTTTGCTTCATAAGCCGGGCGCTGAAGAACACTATACGTTCGATTTTGACCGCGACGGCGAGAACGAATGGGTGCTGGAAAACGACCATTTCCGCCTGATCGTGTCGCCGGAATCCGGTGGTCGCGCGATCGCGCTTACCGACAAAGCATCGGGCGAGAACCTTTCGAACAGCGTAGGCCTGTTCAGAGATAATTTCTCGTTCACCGAAAATCCGCCTGGAATCAACGCGGCACGTAGCCGCGGGCGCTATGGCATGTCGAACCGCCCGTATCTTGCGGATTGGGGCTCCGATGGCCCTCAATCGGAGTTGAGGCTGCACTATCAGGCCCCCGACGTCTTTCCTTCCGGTGCGACGATCGATAAACGTATACGGTTTGAAGAGGACAGCGGGCTGCGCGTTCACTATCGAGTTGCGCTCAATTCGACGGCTAATACGACGGCCCAATCGCACGCGCAGTCTTTCATCTGGGTCAATTCGTTCCCCGCGGAAGCACGCAGCGAGTTGGGGACACGTTTTTGCTGGCAAGACGAACCGACCGCCGAGGCCCTGAAGCCGAAACAAACTTCCGATCCCTCGGGCGCCGAGACATGCCGCGATTTCACTCGCGATGGCGAGGCGATCCTGGTTCCAAAGGGGGTTTCGAAGGTCGAGATTCGCGATCCAGGCCGTCCCACGATCGAGTTGGCATGGGATTGCACGAAATTGTGCGGACAAATGACGATCGACCCGAAGTACTTCTCGGCCTTGTTCAAGCTTCAATTTCCGCCGCTCGTACCGGGAGCAGCCGCCGCGGATTACGTCATGCATATCCGCGCGCTTAGCTCGCCGTAATGAAGAAACGTGGTACGGTCGGCCGGTTTCGGAGGAGGACCGCTCAACGATCCGCGATGTTCGTGCATCCAACCGAATGGTAACGACCCAAAAGAAGATGCGATTTCGTCCTCTAGCGATACTGCTTACCACGCTGGCGATGGCGGCCTGTTGCGTTTTTGTGCAGAACCAGGCTGGCCCGATGCCGGCACCGCCGAAGTTCGATGTGAAACGCCTGCCGTCTGTGCCGCATCCCGGTCCTCCGCCGATTCCCGAGCAGGAGATTATCCAGCATTTCGCAGCGAACGAAGACAGCATGCGAAAGATCTACGACACCTACACATTCACAAAAACGGCGCGCATCGAGGAGTTCGTGAACCACGGTGGGAAGTTCATTGTAACGGGGCAGGTATACACCAAGCCGGACGGCACACGATCCTGGCGAATCGCGGGCAGACCGTTCTCAAGCCTCAAGACGACCACGCTGACGATGGAAGATGTCCAGACGATTGCGACCATCCCCCTGTTCTTTCTGACTACTGATCAGATCGCCAACTACAACTTTCTTTACGCGGGTCAAGACAAGCTCGATCAGTTAAACACGTATGTATTTCAGGTGAAACCGAAAACGCTAAACCGGAAACAACGGTTTTTTGAGGGCGCCATCTGGGTCGACGACCAGGATCTGACGATTGTGAAGAGCTACGGCAAATTCGTGACGGAAGTCCAGGGCGAAGGAATGAGGCTGCCGTTCACGATGTTCGAAACCTACCGTGAGAATTTTCAGGAGCATGACTGGTTGCCGACATATACCAACTCCGATGATTTCATCAACGAGCCCGACGGCAGCCAGGCGCATCTGCGGCTGGTCATCTCCGACACAGATTTCACGGTGCAGAAATCATCCCCACAACCGTCCGCGCCCAACCCGGCACAAATTCCGCAGACAAGACCGCAATCGCAATAGAAAGTCAGGGATTTCGGGTCGCATAGGTCGAGACGCCACGGGTGACGGTGTATTCGCCTACCGGGGGTGCGCTGTCCTACGCGCTAAACCGCAGAGGAATGATATCGTCGTGCTGCAGGGCAAAATCGTCGAACGTCGCGGCATAACCCATCCAACCATGTGTGTCCGACGCTTCCACGCGCACTATGTGTGCCGCCGTATACATCTGCACGCGGCCCTGCCCTAATGGCCGGTCAACCAGCGCGACCTCTAGTTCAACGGGGACGCCCATGGGAATCTCTCTGGGCGCCAGAAAATAGATTCCGCTCGAACTGATGTTCCGGGTCACCAGAGTGACTGGATACGGCTCCGCCACGCCCGCTACACCGATCAGCCGAAGAGGCAAAGAAAGTTTTGCCCGTGGATACCGCCGACTTTCGCGCGCCACGCCAACAGCGTGCGTTGGTACCCGCGCAAACCGCCTCGGTCCTGGTTTATCCGAGAAAGCGGGCACGGCCTTCGTCGCGGCTTCGAATTCGCGCAATGGTGCGAGAGCGTTAGCCCATTCGCTGGGTTTCGGACTGGCCCCCATCGTTAATCCCCCAAAAGAGATACCCGCTTGGCAGCCCCCTGCCACGGGCTGTGAATATGCGGCCAGTGACAACTTGCGTCAACGAAAGTCAGGCGAAAGTTGTCCAATCGTGTACCCCTACTTAGCAACTTGCCGTATTGACCGCCACAACGCAATCTGGGCCGTCCCCAATCGCGCGGATTTTGACCGCAAGAAGCGGATAGCGACCTTGGAGCGGACTGGATAATTTGGGGAATGTAAGTTTCAATGGAGGAGCATCCAGTGAGCACATCCTTGATTGGGTTTGAACAACAGAATTCGCTTCGATCGCCAAAAATGCCGTTGGTTTCTTCAACCGATGCTTTTTGGCGGTTGGTTCTGGCGCACGACCGCTCTGCTGACGGCACATTCGTATACGGCGTGCGTTCGACGGGCATTTACTGCCGGCCATCCTGTCCCTCACGCAGGCCAAGACGCCACCAAGTGGTCTTTTTCGCGCTGCCCGAGGCTGCCGAGCGACAAGGCTTTCGCGAATGCCGCCGCTGCAAGCCTCGAAAAATCGGCACGCGCGACCCGAAGATCGCGATTGTCGCGCGCGTCTGTCGCGACATCGAGGCACGGCTGACAAGCGACGAGACGGCCGGCGCCGATTCGCGTATAACGCTTTCTGCACTCTCTGCGTCTACAGGCATGAGCGCCCACCAGCTCGAACGAACATTTCGGGGAGTCATGGGCATTACGCCGCGCCAGTACGCCGACGAGCGCCGTATGCGCCACTTGAAATCCAGCCTGAAAAAGGGAAATGACGTGACAACAGCGCTCTATGACGCCGGTTTTGGGTCAAGCAGCCGTCTGTATGAACGCGCCCCGGTGCAGCTGGGCATGACTCCAGCTACGTATCGACGGGGAGGGCAAGGCATGTCGATCCGTTACACGATTGCCGATTCGCCGTTAGGGCGCTTGCTCGTGGCGGCAACACAGCGCGGCATCAGCGCCGTTTATTTGGGTGAGTCCGACCAACGGCTCGAAGCAGCACTGAAAGAGGAATATCCTCGGGCGAATCTCGAGCCCGGCAAAGCGAAACTATCGGCGTGGGTTTCGCGAATTGTAGACCATCTCCGCGGGCGCGGGCCACACCTTGACCTGCCGACCGACATTCAGGCTACCGCGTTCCAGCGAAGAGTTTGGGAGGAATTGCGGCGGATCCCTTACGGCACGACAAAAACGTATGGTGAAGTGGCGCGCGCAATTGGGCGCCCAACCGCAATTCGCGCCGTGGCCCGCGCATGCGCGACCAATCCCGTTTCAGTGGTTGTGCCGTGCCATCGCGTGGTTCGCGGGGACGGAAACCTCGCCGGTTACAGGTGGGGTATCGACCGAAAACGCGAGTTGCTCGAAAGAGAAAGACTGCGATCGAAGGGTCACTGAAATGAATCCAGAAAGAAACCACTGCGGAAAGGCCGCGAGGGCGCACGGATGAGCGATTCGGACGAAAAACACGAACGTGTGCTGCTGCTTGATTCAGAGCAGCGAAAAACAGTCTGGGACTCTGTTGCCCAGGCTATCGAGCAGTACGTCACGCACATCCGCGAACTGCCTGCTTCGGCCGATCCAGATCCAGAATCGGTTCGGGCGCTGGTGAATCGGTTCGACTTTTCGCATCCCACAGCGCCGGACGACGCTGTGCGTCGTGTTGCTGAAGCTCTTTCCCATACTCAGGTCCACACGCCCCACCCTCGATACTTCGGCCTGTTCAATCCGACGCCAACGATGATGGGAATCGCTGCTGACGCGCTGGTGGCCGCCTTCAATCCACAACTTGCGGTATGGAAGCACAATCCGTTCGCGACCGAAGTCGAGCGCCGCCTGATGCGCGATTTGGGCGGCCAATTCGGCTACGCCTCGGGCGAGGTCGACGGGATCATGTGCTCGGGCGGCTCGGAAGCGAACCACACCGCGCTGCTGGCGGCGCTGACACACGCGTTTCCGGCACTGGATGATGGTGGTGTCCGCGGTCTCCAAGCGCAACCCGTCTTCTACGTCTCAGCCGAAAGCCATCACTCGTTTCATAAAGCTGCGCGCCTTTGCGGGATCGGCAGCAAAGCCGTCCGTGAAGTCCCCGTAGATGACGGCCTGCGCATGGAACCCTCCGCGCTGGAAGCGGCGATCCGCGACGACCGCAGGAAGGGCTACGCCCCATTCCTGGTTGTCGGCACTGCCGGAACAACGAATGCCGGCGCAATCGATCCGCTACAACGGATTGCCGATATCGCAGCCCGCGAAAAGGTTTGGTTTCACGCCGATGCCGCCTGGGGCGGAGCCGCGGCACTGGTGCCCGAGATGCGTCCGCTTCTCGACGGAATCGAACGCGCAGATTCCATCACCATCGACGCTCATAAGTGGCTTTGCGTACCGATGGGAGCCGGAATTTTCATCACGCGCCATCGTGAAATTCTACGACGCACGTTCCACATTTCCGCGGCCTACGTCCCGCCTCCCGGTCCCGGTATTGAAGCTGCGGAAGCTTACGAAAGCTCGCTGCAGTGGTCGCGCCGTTTTATCGGACTGAAACTTTTCCTGTCGCTTGCTGTGGCTGGATGGGAGAGCTACGCAGCTACAATCCGCCACATGACGAAAATTGGCGCGCACCTTCGCCGCAGTCTCGAATCCTCGGGCTGGGAAGTGCTTAATCCAACTTCACTGCCGATTTGCTGTTTTCGCGACGCGGAATTTCCGCAAGGCTCGGCGGACTACCTGGAAGCTATTGTGTGTGAAGTGATCGCCTCTGGCAAAGCCTGGATTTCGACGACGCGCTTGCGCAATCGCATTCCTGTCCTGCGCGCCTGTATTACCAGCTATCGCACCACTGAAGACGATTTGCGCATCCTGATTTCAGCATTGAACGAAGCGCGAATGAAACTTCGTGCGGAACGGACCGGGGCAGGCCGCCATAACGAGGGCAATGCTGCAGCTGGAAGCACTACTCCTGGGCTTTGATCTTCTGCGTGCCCTTGGGCCAATGGGCCCTGAAGACAGACTCGGGAATGTCCGCGTTTTCCGTTACGTGCGAATACCTGACGATCGAATAATCGCCTGATCCCGTCTCGTAAAACTCTTGCTGGACCGGCATCATCGTCGACGGGTCAAGCCACAGGTTTACTTTTGATATTTGTTTTTGAACGGCCCCGGATTTGGGAGTGAGTTCCAGTTCGACCGTTTTCCTGCCTTCCACAACAGGCTCGCCAACCAAGGTGACGCGGTACGCTTTCCGCAAGTCCTTGCTTGACGTGCCAAATCCCAGCAGCAAGAACTCTTCGACCAAAGCTCGATGCTTCCCCAGATTGTATTCTTCGACGCGCTTCAGCCCCGGATTGTAAAGAAACAGATTATCGCCGTTGCGGAGCACCGTGCGCGTCTCCGCTTCTCCGGCTTTCAATTCGAGCAGCATTTTGTCTCCGCGGACGCGAATGGATCCTGATTCCGTTGACTTGTCATTCACCACGACGGTGACTTTCGTCCGCTCGACCTCGGCGGAAAGGCTGCGAAAGTTTTTGGCAGCCTCGTCCATCTGGCGCTGGATTGATTCCAGATTGGCGGGGCCCGCGCGGTTTGCCGGAGCCGCCACGGACAATCCACAGAACGCAATGACTGCCACCGCCAGAGCGAAGGCGGCTCGAAGCTCTCGCATGAAGACTCCGTACGAAGTTATCTGCTGCGCTCCAGAAGCGTCATAGTATCACAGGCTTAGGACGCCTCGGACTCTCCCAGGCGCGGCGAAGACGCTTGTGGCACCCCGCTCGTCGAATCAGAACGGACGCCAAACTGGTAAAACACTAGAATCAGGCTACATAGGGACTTTCTTGTATCGAAAATTCTACTGCCGCTTTGGATTTTTTACAGACCGGCCAGAACAGCGCCTGAGTGTTTTCAACAACTTAAGTTTGGTTTCCAGCGTGCGAAGAACAGGGTGTCAGGGGAAGGAAAGCCGAGGATCCCTTAGGGGATTGAGGGCTGGGCCGGCTTCCTTCCCCGGACCCTTCCGCCGTACACTCTTTCCTAACCCCTCCAAGGTTTCGCGGCGGAGGTGCGTCCGCACGCGGTTCCCGCCGAGTCCAAAGCATAATTCGACCTGGCCGGCGCTGGCGAGGCAAACTCTCCAATTTTGTCCGAAAGCCTTTTCGGAAGGTCAGTCGCTCTGAATTTCTCTGCGCCTCAGAGGCTCTGTGGCAAACTCGCGCGATTTCCGTCTCGAAATTCGATAAAATCAGCGGATTAAATAACATCACGATTGCTTGGCACGCTCGCAGGCAATCTGAATCGCGGCTGGGGCGTGGTCCAATTGGTAGGACACCTCACTGTTAATGAGGACGGTGTTGGTTCG
>JBOGNK010000111.1:0-14240 GCA_050747085.1 Candidatus Acidiferrales bacterium | reverse complement strand
AATTCGAATTGGTCGGACGCTCGCGCCGAAGCGGAGCTAGCTCTGTTACAAGACATCATCACTGCCGCTCGAAACATTCGCGCCGAAATGAGAGTCGATCCAAAGAAAAAGGTCCCGGCGGATTTTTCGTCGGCCGACGCGAACGTTCGCAATCTTGTTGAAGCGAACATCGAGCCCGTTCTGCGCCTGGGGACGCTTTCGAACCTGAATATCTCGGCCGGCCGATTAGATCCGAGCGGAGCCGTTATTCGATCCACGGCGCGATTCGATTTGCGTATTGCCTATGGCGAGGCGGTCGACAGGTCCGCTGAAGTCGCGAAGGCGAAGAAGGAAATCGAGCGGCTCGAAAAAGACATCGCATCCAAGGAAGCACGGCTCGCCGATCAATCTTTCCACAGCAAGGCGCCCGCCGACGTCGTGCGCAACATGGAAAAAACCGTTGCCGAGCGCAAAACCGAATTGGCAAAATTGCGCGCTCGAGTGGCGGAACTCGAAGCATGAAGCGAATGTGACCGGTTCAGCTGATAAGAGGGACGGCTTCCCTAGCGTGCGCGCATCCGCTGCTGCTGCGAACTCCGCGCGTCAACGATGTTCCGGCCGGCTTGACGGCCTCTGAAACGGTGTCTTGCTCTGGATGCCTGCTGTTTCGTCGATCGTATAAATGAAATGCGCGCGCAAGTCGTGGAACGTCTGCTTCACGCCGCTTGGCCACGATACTTCAACTGTATTCATCTCCGTATGCTGCCCTAGCCCAAAGTGCAACCGCAGATCGCTCTGCGAGAACAGACTGTTTCCGCCGCGCACTTCGTTGAGCTGTTTCAGATTTCCCGCTGTGACGGTGACGCGTGCGCCGATGGCCAGCTTGTTGCTTTTTTCTCCTATCAGGTGAAACAGCACAGCGTGATCCGCCGTCGCCGTCTGATTGATCAACAGCGCCGGCGGACCGTCTGCATCCACCACTAGCGCGTCAACTTTCCCATCATTGTTTACGTCTCCGAATGCGAGCCCGCGCCACGAACGCCGCATCTTCTCGACGCCCGCGATTGTCGACACGTCCGCGAACACCCGGTCGTGGTCGTTCCGAAATAATTTAATCGGTTGATGATACGTTCCGTATCCCTTAAGCCGGTCTGCTTGCGGATAGACATGCCCGTTGCTCACCATGATGTCCGGCCAGCCATCATTGTCGTAGTCGACGAAGCCGCCGCCCCAGCCGACGTACGGTGACGTCGGCGTCACAAGGTGCGCTTGCTCGCTGATGTCTTGAAAACCCAGCGCGCCGCGATTCCAGTACAGCGTGTCGTACGTAAATTTGAAATTTGCGACAAACAAATCGAGCGACCCGTCGTCGTCGAAGTCCGCCGAATCCACGCCCATCGAGCCTTGCGGCTGCCCCGTAGCATCCACCGCAGTGCCGGAAATCGTGCTGATGTCCTCAAACGTGCCATCGTGCTTGTTGTGATACAGATAGTTTGGCCCCGCATCATTCGCCACGTACAAATCGGGCCAGCCGTCGTTGTCGTAGTCGAACCATAGCGGCTGCATCCCATAAGCGCCCGGCGAATTATCCACGCCTGCTTTCTTTGTGACGTCGTCGAACGTGCCGTTCCCGCGATTATGAAAAAGGACGTTTGTCTCGCCCGCCAGACCGAGCGGCCCGCAATGGACCGGCACACCCATGATCGGGCATCCATTCTTGATCGCGTCGGGAATATGAAAGACGTCGAAATGCACGTAGCGCGCTATGAATAAATCGACGTAACCATCGCGGTCGTAATCGCCCCAGGCTGCGCCTTGCTGAAAACCGTCGGCCCGCACCCCGGCTTCCTTGGTCACGTCCTTGAATCTGCAGTTGCCGAGATTCTGATACAGCACGCCGCCGCCGTATCCGGTGACGTACATGTCCTGCTTGCCGTCGTTATTAAAGTCGCCCACCGCCACGCCCATGCCCCAGCCGCGCGTCACAAGGCCCGCTTCTCGCGTGACATCCGTGAAGTGCAACTGGCCGTCTTTCCCATCCTGACGATAGAGCGTGACCATCAGGTCACCGCCCTTGCGATAACGCTCGATTGTCGATCCGTTTGCGACAACGATATCGAGCTTGCCGTCGTTGTCGCAGTCGATGAACCCTGCGCCGCCGCTCATTGCTTCCACGATGTAGAGTTTCTCAGGCGAAGAGATGTGCGAGACTGTGAGACCAACCTCGGGCGCCACATTTTCGAATTTGGGAACTGCAAACGCCGGATTCGCCTGCGACGCTCTTCCGCCGCGCAGGCCCGCAACCGCGCACAAACTGACGAGGACGACGGTTGCCACAATTTGCGACCTACCTAAGCTCATCTTTGCTTCTCTGGCGGCGGCAGTTTTGTCGTCTTCGTGATTCCCTGCCCTTCCGTTATCGTGTAAATGGCGTCGGCCGGAACGTTTCTCAATTCTTCCGTCCGTCCGCTCGGCCAGTGAATCTCGATCTTGCCGATCTTCGAATCCTGTCCCAGCCCGAAATGCAGCCTCGGATCGCTTGACGACAAATAGCTCCCGCCCGCGCGCACTTCATCGATCTGCGTTAGCTTCCCCGTGTAAAGAGTGACTCGCGCCCCAACCGCCTCGCGATTGCTTTTCGTTCCAATGAGCCGCAACTCGACTCGATGATGCCCGTCGCGACCCTCGTTCAGGAACAGCGAAGGCGGTCCGCCCTCGTTGTAAACCACGACGTCCACGTTTCCATCGTTGTTGATGTCGCCGAACGCAGCGCCACGCCGGGACTGCAGCGGCCCTTCGTTCAATCCGGTGCTATTCGCAATCTCTTCGAATGTTCCGTTTCCTCGATTGTGAAACAGCTGAACCGGCTCGCGATATGGATTCTCGTCTGGAAGCTTTTCGACCAGCGGCGTCACATTTCCGTTCGCGACAAAAACATCCGGCCAACCATCGTTGTCGAAATCTGCAAACCCTGTGCCCCAGCGCACGGGCGATGACTTCACTTGTCCGATTCCCGATGCCCACGTCACGTCTTCGAATCCCGCAGCACCGTCGTTGCGCAATAAGCTGACCGGCTGAAATCCATATCGCGTGACGATCAACCCGAGGCGGCCCTTGCGGTCGAAATCGGCGAAGTCGGCCGCCATGTTTCCCATGGAGTGTCCGCTAAGACCCAGAGCCACGCCCGTCAGCATGCCAACATCTGTAAACGTTCCGTTGGCGTTATTGTGATACAGAAAATTTGACCCCACGTCGTTCGCCACGAAAAGATCCGGCCAACCATCGCCATCATAGTCGGTCCAAACCACGCCCATACCTCGCTGCAGGGTTGGATTCGCGACGCCCGCCTTTTCCGATACGTCTTCGAATGTCCCATCACCGCGATTGCGGAACAAAAAATCGCTCTCGCCCTCCGCCTCCGGCACTTCGACGTGCAGACCTTTGTAGTCGAACGATTTGTCGCCCGGCTGCGGCAAGTGGTGAATATCGGAATGAACGTAGCGCGCGACAAACAGATCGAGCAGTCCGTCGCGATTGTAATCCGCCCACGCCGATCCGACACTGAATCCCCCCGCGCGCACCCCAGCCTTTGCGGTCACGTCTCGAAATTTGCAGTCGCCGAGATTCTGGTAAAGGACGTTGTGGCCGTAGCCCGTGACGTAAATGTCTGGCAGACCGTCGTTATTGAAGTCGCCGACCGAAACTCCCATGCCCCAGCCGCGAGCTGCAAGGCCGGCCGATTCGGTAACATCGGTGAAATGGAGTTCGCCGCCTTTCCCGTCCTGATGATAGAGGCGCACCATCAAATCGCCCCCATCCTTCAAATAACGCGGGATCGTCGAGCCGGCGACAGTGACAATGTCGAGCCGGCCGTCGTTGTCGCAGTCGAGCAGTCCGACTCCCCCGCCCATCATTTCGACCAAATAGCGCGGATCACTGGAAGCGGGTGGAATCGTCGTGAGCCCGACCTGCGGCCCAATGTCTCGAAACCGTATGGAAGCCTGTGGAGCGGAACGAATCGCGAGCCCAAATCCAGACGTGCACACGACGAGGAGAATGACGAAGATAGCGGCCGGCACTTTGCGATTTTCGAGTGTTGATCTCGGAATGTCGATTTTCTCCGATGTCTCCGGTTACTCGGACTTTTTTGCGCTTCGAACTTCCGGCGCCCTCTGCATTTTACTGCCTGGCGAATTCCACGTCCTCTGCGCCGTGCCGTAACCCCACGCCGGCGACCGCTACTGCGGTTTCACCTGGCCCGACGCTTTCGACGCATTCGCCTTCAGAGATTCGTACAGCTTCATCTCCCGATCCGCATCCTCGATGCGCGCGGCGCGGCGATACGCGTCCGCCAATTCGCGATGAATCGGGCCGCTGTTCGGACTCAGCGCCGCCGCTTTTTGCAGATTCGCGATCGCGCCCGGCACATCTCCCCGATCGAACTGCAGCTTGCCCAGCGTGTAAAACACGTGGGGGTCGTGCCACGTCTTCCCCAGCTCAACCAGCAACGTCTGTGCCTCTTCGTTTCGTTGCAGTTCGATCAACGCGAGCGCCAGGTTGTACTTCGCACCGAAATCGTCGGGGCTCAACTGGATCACTCGCTGGAACTCCTGCGCCGCACCCTTGAAATCCTTATTCGACGAAAACACCTCGCCCAACGCTTCGTGCGCCGGCGCAAACTTCGCGTTCTTCGCCTCAACGGCCTTCAACTCTGCGATGCCGCGATCGCCTTCGCCAGTCCGAATCAGCGACACGCCATACATGTACTCGAGCTGAACGTTCCTTCCTATTTCGGCTCCGATCGGCTGCACCGTTTTCACCGCGCCCGCGTAATCGCGCAACATGAATTCGCTGGTGCCCAGCGCCGACCGCGCCCACGCGTCCTGCGGGTGCGCTTGCACGTATCGCCCGAGCGGCGCAATCGCCTCATCAAACTGTCCCGCCGTAAACGCGGCTTTGCCCCAGTTGTAGTCCAGCCCCGGCAGCGACGGATTCCAGGCGTTCGCCTTCTCGAAATAATCCAGCGCCTCTGGCAGACTATCGCTCCCCGCGGCGATCGCACCCAAATTGTTGTAGCTGTCCGCAATCGCGGGCGCGATCTGCTTCTCGAAGCCCGCTACTTGTTTCGCTTCTTCCGCGCTGGCAGGCGGCACGTCGCTCGGCACGCGCGTCGTAACAGATCCTGCTGGAGCACCGGAAGCTTCCTCTCCCGTTCCCGACGCATCCACCGCACCTGCATCGACGCTCCTTCCCTGATTCTGCAAGACGCTCTTCCGCAGCAAGTCCTGTGAGACCTGCATCTCCGCTTTGCCTTCCGCCTCGTGTCCCGACTCGAGCAACAATCGCGCCAGCATGTAGTGTGCGCGCTGCACCTGATAATGATTGCGCGTCACATCGCCAGTTAACGAGATCGACTTCCGCAGCGCCGTCTGGGCCTGCTCCGCGCGGTTTGTCTCCGTATAAAGCTGCCCCAGTTCCAGAAATGCGTCCGGATTCGCCGGGTCGAGCTCGGCTGCGCGCCTCAAGTCCGCTTCCGCCGCGCTCAGCTTGTGCTCGCTCAACTCGATATGACCGAGCTGATATCGGCTCAAATAGTCGTTCGGGTGCAGCGCCAACTCTTCCCGGAACTGCTCGGCTGCCTGCGGATACATCGCGTCGCTGGCGCCGACCAGATACGCTGCGCCGAGGGAGTAGTGCGCGCCGGGATACTTTGGGTCCTTCGCGATCAGTTTTTTCAATTCAGCAGTCGCCTGGTCTGGATAGCCGCGTTCGGCATAGGCGGTGGCAATCCGGAGATGAACCGCAGGCGAATCTTCGGAAGCCTTCAGAATTTTCGCGAACACTGCGGCCGCCTTCGACTCTTCCTTCGCGCGCAGATATTCGTTCCCAAGAGCGAACGTATCCTCAAGATCCGGATGGAGCCCCACGGCTACCTCGAACTGTTCGATAGCGGCTTGATGCTGGGCCTGTTCCGACAGCACACGCCCGAGCGTCAAATGGGCGCTCGCATTCTCCGGCTCCGCGTTCACCGCATCCTGCGCCAGCGACTTCGCCTTCTGAATGTCGCCTGCTCGGCGGCACGCCTCGGCGTAATCGACGCGCAAATCGATATCCGACGGGACCAGGCTTTGCGCCTCCGCGAACAGCGGAAGCACCTTCGCCACGTTTCCAACGTTCGATTGTCCCAGCGCGATTCGATGCAGCGCCTCGCCGACGAACAACCGGTATTCGACGGCTGCGGCTTGCAGCTTGCCGGCGGCTTGATAGCTCTGCGCCTGCTGGTAATCCCGCTGCAGCGCGTTCTGTGCGCCCCCGCGTGCCCTCTGTCCCCACGCCTGAGACCCCGCGGCCAGCACGATCGCTAAACACACCCAGAACCACGGACCTCGTTCTTGAGTCACTGGATCACCGGTCGCCCACCAGAGCCGCAGTATAGCGAAGTGCGCTATCACTCAGCATAGTTTTGAAGCTTTCCCTCGGTGTCTCTGTGGCAAACCTGGGGCGAATTGCGTGTGGAAAAAGCACGAGGGGTTCCTTGCGGAACCCCTCTGCCTTTTTTGGGGGTGGGTGCTAGAAGCTATACTTCAAACCGAACTGCATAATGCGTCCGTAGCTTGCCGCGGCAGGCTCGAACTTGGTGTCGGTGATGCCCCAAGCCGCTGCCGGCGTGCTGCCAGTGTACGTGTACTGGCCGCTGGTCTTGTCGAGGCTATACTTGAGCGTGATTGGATTGCTGTTCGAGTAGCCGACCAGCGGGTGATTCAGGAAGTTCTGCGCGGTCACTCGGAACTCAATCGTCTGCCGCTCCGTTACGTGGAACGTCTTGTAAAGCGCCAGGTCGCTGTCGAAGAAGGACGGCATCGCAATGTACGGCAGCTGTGTCGGCCCATTCGCTACGATCGAGTTGCCCGTGGGAACCGAAGGCGGCGCAAAGCAGGACAGCTTTGCGAATTGGCTGTCGCTCAATCCCCCGGTCGGGTTGCATGTCGTCGCCGGCTGAACATTGATGGCAGCGTCTGTTCCAAAGAACGACCGCTGAGTCAGATTCGAGCCGTCGCTGTATACGAAGTTCATCCCGAAATTCTCGCTTACCTGGGCCTGCATATCGGCGCCCTTCTGCCATGTTGTGAACCCGGCAATCGTCCATCCGTTCGCCGCACCGCCTACAATCTTGTTCTCGCCGTGGTAGGCTTTCCCAAGATCGAAGCTGTAGGACGTATTCCAAACGTATGGACGGTCGATGTTCAGGATGGAGTAATTGGCCCGCAAGTCAAACGGATTGATGTTGGCGTTTTGGAAGCCCAGCGACTTTGACCACAGGAAGCTGGTGTTGAACGCTAAACGTCCCGTCTGCTTCGACCACATCACTTCCATTGCGTTGTAGTTCGAATACCCGGCATGTTGCTCTACTTCGACGGCGTTCGTCCCGTACACGTTCACATTGTTTCCGCCAATTACCATAGTGCCGTACGGGTGATAGTCCGCCAGCCCGTTTGCGGTGCATTGCCCCGCAGTTCCGCAAACATTCTCTGGATCGGCTGCCGTCACTCCCGTGAACTGGTCGGGAGAAAAGTAGGCGCCCAGCGCGGTCTTGTTGACATTGATCAAATCACCGCCGCCAAGGTTCCCACCGCCGCCAACCTGCCCGCCGAAGAACAGCGCGCCGGCGTTATTGCCCTGGTAGGACACTTCCACCTGCGAGTTCCACGGCGCCCGCTGGTCGATCGTGAAATTCCACGTCTGTACCCACGGAACGTCGTAGTCGTTGGGATTCAAAATAAAGCCAGGACCGGATGAAGGAGCCGAGAATGACGCTGTTGGCTTCGGCAGCAAACCTGTCTCGCCGAACAATACAGTAGTGTTGCTTGGCAAGCTGGTCTGAATGCTCTGCTGCGCCAGTGCCAGCGCTCCGCTGTAGTCGTTCACCTGGTCGTTGAACATGTACACGCCCCAGCCGCCGCGGATCACGGTCCTGCCTGTGCCGAACAGGTCGTACGCGATGCCAACGCGTGGTTCAAAATGCATGACCCGGTTTGGCGTTCCGCTCAACGGGATTCCAGGGTTTTCCGCGTGCCATTCGACACCCGGGAACACCTTGCCGGCCAGAACGTCGCTGGAGATCGCTCCGGGCACCCAAACCGCGTTCCCGTAGCCGTCCCGGTCATACCAGTGGCCGATGTGCTCCATGCGGACGCCGAAGTCCGCCGTGAACCGGCGCGTCACCTTCCACGAATCCATCCCGTAGAACGCGAACGTCTTGTAGGCTTGATCGTTCAACGGCAGCGAGCTCTGCTCGTTGTAGTTGGACGCGATGCCCATCATGAAGTTCGCCGTCGGATTTTGAGTACCCTGGGGCGCCCCTGTAACGAGATCTGGATACGGCGTGGAGGAATCTCCAAAAGAAAACCCGCCATTGATTGGGTTGAAGTTCGCCTGGTTGTTACCCGTCATTTCGTAGTAGAACCCGGCCTTGATTGTGTGATTTCTGAATACCTTCGTCACATCGTCCGCAAAAGCGGGGTTTTCCTTCTTGATGTAATAGCTCCCGCCGGTGCCGGAGAAAACATCCCACTGGCTGAAATCCGGGAAGTCATAGTTCCCGAACTGGTTCCAGCCTGGGACCATTGTCTGCGCGAGCGGCTTCGATTTTTGGAAGATCGTGCCGTAGCTGGCTGGATAATTCACGGCGCTTCGCAGCACGGAATTGAAGTTTGCCGGCGACTGCGGCGAGTTGTAATAGGTCCAGAACGCAGTCATCTGGTTGGTCAGCGTTGGACTAAACACGTGCACGAAGTTCGCAGTGATGTTCTTGGTCTGCGTGGGATTCAGCAGGCCGCCGCCCGGGAATACCACCGAGTTCGAAGGCAGCCACCACATGTGCGCATCGCCGTCGGAAGGCTGTGAGTCGCTGGAATACTGGTAGGTAACGAATAGGTGGTTGTTGTCGTTGAAGTCGTAGTCACCGCGTTCGCGCAACACATACCCGTTATGCAGCGCGGCAACCGGGAAGAAGTAGTTGTACCCGCCCGGCGTCGTAGTCGGGTCGGCATTCGCCTGTGGCATCAGCTTCCACAGCGCTGTCGCACCGGGGTCCACCGGCACAGCAGCAGCATTCGTTATCGCTGCTCCGCCCGGGCCTTTGCCGGTCGTCGGATCGTAGCAGTATGTGCCGACCGCGTTAGTTGCCGTCGTGTCCGCGTTATCGCCGAGGTCCGCCTGACAAAGTGCGTTGTTCGCCGCTGTCGCGCTGAAATTCCCAGCCAGCATGTCGGGAGTCGGAATATACGAATACAGTTTCGTGCCGCCCGATGCGAGTTGGTAAAAATGTTCGTATCCCGACCAGAACTTCAGTTTGCTGTGGGTGCCTGGCACTGGACCACCGAAGTTGCCGCCCGGATAGTAGTAATGATCGCCCGTCTGTACCGGATGGCCCTGGTGGTTGTCTTGCCAGTCGTCCGAATTGAACACGCCATTGCGGCTGTAGAGGTAACCTTCGCCGTGATAGGCGGCAGTGCCCGCCTTCGTGATGAAGTTCACCACCACGGGCCCCTTCGAACTGTCTGCACCGAACGCCGACGTCTGCACTTTCACTTCCTGCACCATGTCGGGGTTAGGAACCGAAATCGAAGTGCAGTCGCAGCCTTCGTCCAAAATATTGGTTCCGTCCATCAGTAGCGCTGTGCCGCCACGGTAAGGAACGCCCCCCATCGAAACGCCGTTGCCGACCGATGAACCGGCCGCGCCCACACCTTCGAAGTCCATGCTGCTGTTTGCGCCGTTGCTTGCGCCGTTACCGACGGTGACTGCACCCGGCAAAGCTCGCAGCACTTCCGTCGCGTTGCGCGTGATCATCGGCAATTTGCTTATTTCCCCGGAAGTAAAGTCGAGGCTTTGCGCTCCCGAGTCCACCGGGACGATATCCGTGTGAGCCTCAATGGTGACCGTCTCTGTCGTTTGACCCACTTCAAGGGTCGCGTTGATATTGCGCTTGTCGCTCGCCTGCAGGACGATGCCAGGCTGCCGAAAAACCTTGAATCCCTTCGATTCCACCTTCACCGTATACGTACCCGGAAGCATCGACGCGAACGTGAAGTAGCCGGCCGAATCACTCGTCGTCGTTCGGACGCTTCCGGAACTTTGCTCCGTCGCTGTTACGGTTGCGCCCGGAATTACAGCACCCGTATTGTCGTAAACCGTGCCGGTGATCGTGCCCGTAATCTGGGCATGAGCTGCCGGCAAGAACAAAAACAGCATGGCAAAAACCGCTGCAGCAATCGCCGCAAAACGGCCTAGCCCGGCACGATCCGCGCCGGCGCCAAAACTCTTCGCGCACTGACGTGTCATCTTCTTGCCTCCTGGAACCATCACCCCATCACCTTATCGAGCGCGTCCGCGCCACAGGACGTTCCCGCACCCAAGATTGATTTGCCCCTCACCCACAAGGGCACGAAAAGAAGGTTACTGAGAAACGAAGGCACAGCACTAAAGGAGCTCCACCCTGGCACTCCACTGCTGGAGGTTTCCTTCAACGGCTGTGACCCACCCAGAAAATCGATTTTGTAACGGGTGCAGTCGAACTCGGACACGCAATATCGATTTGGCACTCCGCTGCGTGCCTTTTACCCTTCCTGCCGCCCTGCTGTCAAGACTTTTTATCCGTTCCATCTGATTTTCCGATGCCTGCCCTAACGCCACGCCGATGCCGCTCAGCGACCGTCGAGCGAGCCCTCCGAAAAACTGAAAGCCTGGACGTGGATTTCTCCGATGCCGCTACCGAGCCTGTTTTCTGCAATCTCGACTCGCGCGCCTGATTTCGTTCGGCCACTTGTCAGGTCGCCCCCACCAGGCGAGCGTCCTGGCGCTACCTTGCATAACGCTCGATTGCCTGGGCTTCCATTTTCAACTTTCTCATTTGCGCTGCATGCTAGAATCCCGCTCGCTCGCGGATATGCCTCCCGCTCTGACATTGCGTGGTCCTCGAACTCGGTCCCTCCATGGCTTTCTCAATCCATTTGCGTTCACGGTCGCAAGCATCGCGCTCCTGTTTTTTTTCCCTTGGAACCTTGCCGCGCAAGGACCTAGCGAAGCACACGGCATCACGGGATACGTTCGCGATGCCGGTTCTCACGAGCCAGTCGTCTCGGCGCGCGTCGATCTTATGTCTCCGAACGGCTTGGCCGCTCCCACCGTCTACAGCAATGAAAACGGCGAATTTCACTTCTATATTGGCGACGGGGATTATCAGATCAGCGTCAGCAAGATCGGATACCAATCACAAAGCCAAATCGCCGTTACTGTGCTGGCCGGTCACTCGTCAGAAGTCGACGTCGACCTGATGCGTAAGGACTCCGACTCGTCCTCGAACGCCACTCCGGGTCCCGCTTCGACAATTTCGGCGCACGAGCTTTCCGCCCCATCCGTTGCCCGCGAAAACTACGCCAAGGGCAAAGATCTGATGGCCAGGAAAAACTACGACGCGGCAATCGCGGCATTCGAGCAAGCCACCCGTGAATTTCCTGATTTCTATGAGGCGTATGCACAGATGGGCGTCGCGCAATACGTATCCGGACACGCTGTCGAGGCCCGCGCCTCGCTCCAAAAATCGATCGAGATGAGCAAAGGCAAATATCCGGACGCTCTTTTCGATCTCGCCGAAGTCTTCAACGATCTCGGCCAATACTCGGACGCCGTCCCACTCGCGAAGCAGGTAATTGCGTTGGACGCGTCTTCCTGGCATGGGTATTTCGAAAGCGCGCGTGCCTTTCACGGCCTGAAGCAATATAAAGACGCGGAAACGAATGCGAAGAAGGCTATCGAACTGGCTCCGAAGAACGGGCAGATATACATCATCCTCACCAACATTCACATCGGAATGCACGATTACCCGTCCGCCGTGCAGGACATCGACGGCTATCTGAAACTTGATTCAAGCAGCCCAACCGCCGACGCGATGCGTTCCACGCGCGCGCAACTCGTCAAAGCCATCGCCGACGCCAAACAGAAATCCAAATCGCAATGAAGGCAGATACCAGTACCGCCTTGGCTCGAAGGTTTCTCTGAAGGCAGCAAACGGGATCCCAGTGCGGCTCAGTAAAATAAAGCAGTGAAACAGGAGGAGAAGGCGAATGCAAAATCAATCGCCACAAGGACAGCGTCCCGGAAATCGGAATTCTCGCCGAAAAATCCGATCTATTCGTCTAAGCCTTCTCGCCCCGGCGCTCGCCGCCCTGGCCATTTTCACCGCTGTCGCCAGCGCCCGTCAAGGCGCACCCGACTACCGAAACAGCAACATCCCTATCGCCAAGCGTGTCGCCAATCTCCTTTCCCGCATGACGCTCGAAGAAAAAGTAGACCAGATCGCCGGCGGCAGCCGCCGCGGCGAAGGATTCATCGACGCAACCGGCCATTTCACTCCCGACCAGGCTCGCCAAATGACAACGGAGATGTACAGCGAGTACAACACAATCAGCCCGTACGACGCAGCCATCCTGCGCAACGCCGCGCAACGCTACGCTGTCGAAAAGACGCGTCTCGGAGTCCCGATTCTTTTCATGGGCGAAGCTCTCCACGGCTTCATGGAAAATGACAGCACCAGTTTCCCGATATGCATTGGACTGGCCAGCACTTGGGATCCGGCATTCGTTAAGCAAGTTTTCGACGCGGCTTCCGACGAAATGTCCGCCGCAGGCGTCCGCGAAGCATTCACACCCGTGCTCGACCTCGCTCGCGATCCGCGCTGGGGCCGCACGGAAGAAACGTACGGCGAGGATCCTTATCTTGTTGCGCGAATGGGCGTCTCCGTCGTGGAAGGACTGCAGGGCGATCCGCCGACTGGCACCGAAGCAAATGGTCTATTCGCCATCGGTCCACACCACGTCATTTCAACCGCCAAGCACTATGTCCACGGCCTTATGGAAGGCGGACGCAATACCGCCCCATCAAATATCTCCGAACGCGAACTCCGCGAATCCTTTTTCGTTCCATTCCGCTATGCAATCGAGGAAGCTCGCGCCGGCGCGATAATGGCTTCCTACAACGAAATCGACGGCATTCCTTCCAGCATCAACCACTGGCTGCTTGGCACCGTTCTTCGTGGCGAATGGCATTTTCCCGGCCTGATCACATCCGACGGGAATGCGCTGCAGATGCTGTATGAAACTCATCATGTTGCCGCAGGCCCGGACGATGCTGCGCGCGAAGCTCTCTCCGCCGGAATCGATTTCGATCTCTCCGATGGCTCCGTGTATCGCACGCTGATCGCGCAAGTGAAATCCGGCAAAGTTCCCGAATCGGAAGTCGATCGGGCCGCCGGCCGCATTCTCGCCGCGAAATTCCGGCTTGGGCTCTTCGAACATCCCTACGTTGATCCCGAATACGCGCAGAAAACGACGGATGATCTCGCGCACCAAAAACTCGCCGTGAAAGCAGCGCAGGAAGAAATCGTTCTGCTGAAGAATCACGGCAACTTGCTCCCGCTCGATTTGAAGAAGCTTCACACTGTTGCCGTGATCGGCCCGGATGCTGCGGACACGCATCTCGGCGGCTACAGCCGCCAGCCCAGCCACACCGTCAGCGTTCTTGAAGGTATTCGCGAACGTCTCGCGGCGACGGGCGTGAATGTCCTCTACGCCCAAGGCGCCAAAATCACGGACGGCATTCCAGGCTGGCGCGGTTGGTATGAAAACAACGTGAAGCTCGTCGATCCGCGCACGCAGCAGGACAACATTCGCGCCGCTGCCGCTACCGCGCGTAAAGCCGACGTCGCCATTGTGGTCGTCGGTGGTGATGAAACGACCACGCGTGAAGCATGGAGCGAACAGCATCTCGGCGACCGCTCTTCATTCGATCTGCTAGGAGCTCAGCACCAGCTCGTCAAAGCAGTCTTCGACACCGGAACGCCCACCGTGGTTTTCCTTATCAATGGGCGCCCGCTCTCTGTGAACTGGATCGCCGCAAACGTGCCCGCTGTTCTTGAAGGCTGGTATCTTGGCGCCGAAGGCGGCACTGCCGCCGCGCAGGTCCTGTTCGGCGATATCGATCCCGGCGGCAAATTAGCGGTCACGTTCCCGCGTTCCGCCGGCCAACTTCCTGACTTCTACGACCACAAGCCGTCGCGCAACCGTAGCTATGCTTTCGCCGACAGTTCTCCGCTTTTCCCGTTCGGCTACGGCCTGAGCTATACGTCGTTCCGATTCGATAATCTCCGCGTCTCGCCGGCTAATATGATTGCCGGCGACACCGCCACAGTCAGCGTTGACGTG
>JBOGNK010000110.1:0-30333 GCA_050747085.1 Candidatus Acidiferrales bacterium | reverse complement strand
GGTCGGCGGCCAGCAAACGCAATTTGGCCTTGTGCGCCAGAATGGAAGCTGGCGCGTGCTGTCCGTCGGCCTCGTGCTGATCGACATCCCGCAGCTCGCCCGGCAGTGGCAGAAGGCAGAGTTCGCGCCGAAAGAAGAAGCCGTGGTCAAGGCGCTGCAGGGGCTGAGAGAGGCAATCGAGCGATATCAACGCGCTTTCGGGACGCTTCCGAAGTCGCTGGCCCAACTGGGACCTGCGCCGCCGGGAGAAATTTCGCCGGAGCAGGCCTCACTGGTGAGTAAGGACCTCGCATCAGGAGAGGCAGGCGGATACCGCTTCGCTTACGGCCTTGTCGCGGCGTCCGATGCCGACGCACAAGCGACGTTCCATCTGACGGCTACTCCCGACGACTACGGCAAAACGGGCCTGCGCTCGTTCTTCATGGACGCCGATGGAAAAATCCACGCAGCTGATAAGCATGGCATCGCCGCTACCAGCGATGATCCGGTCCTCGAAGCGTCTAACCAGGACTGACCGGCCTCATTTCCCGCTTTTTGGTCCTGTTCTCATCTGTGAACTCTCAAGTCCCGACTCTCAACTCTCAACCGACCTGTGGTATCCTGTCGCCGCCCAAGTCAGGCACTCACGCCGCGAACGGCCATAAATCAGCCAGTCTTAACAGCATGCCCGCAGGCATATCCGTGTATGGGCCGGGCGGCAGTGGGTGAGCAAGAGCTAGCAGGGAGCGCAACGATGTCCACCCCAGCCGTGACACCGAAGCCAATGGAATTGCGTCTCGCACATTCGCCGGATAGCGACGATGCGTTTATGTTCTACGCGCTCGCAACAGGCAAAGTGCGCCTGCCCGGAGTGAAATTCACTCATGTGTTGTCGGACATCGAGTCGCTGAACAAGGCCGCGCGCGAGGAAGTGTACGACATCACGGCGATCAGCTTTTACGGTTACGCGTTCGTCGCTGACAAGTACGTGCTGCTCGATTGTGGCGCGAGCTTCGGCGAAGGATACGGGCCGATCGTCATTTCAGCGAAGCCGATCAGGAAAGATGATCTCGCCGGCCGCAAAATCGCCATTCCCGGCACGCTGACTACGTCTTATCTCGCGCTGAAGCTATTCGAACCGAACGTCGATATCGTCACGATGCCGTTCGACAAGATTCTCGAGGCGGTGCAAGCAAAGGAAGTGGAAGCCGGCCTGCTGATTCACGAAGGACAACTGATGTTTTCGCAGATTGGGCTGCATCGCGTGATTGACCTCGGGCAATGGTGGCAGGAAACCACGAAGCTGCCGCTTCCGCTGGGCGCGAACGCGATCCGGCGCAGCCTCGGCCCTGAGATGGGCATGCAAATCGCGCGCGTGATTCGCGACAGTGTCAGCTACGCGCTCGAACATCGCGAACCCGCCTTGAACTACGCCATGCAGTTTGCGCGTGACATGGATCCATCGCTCGCCGATCAGTTCATCGGCATGTACGTCAACCGCTGGACGCTCGATTATGGCGAGGAAGGCCGTCGAGCAGTACGCGAACTCCTCACGCGCGGCGCCGATGCTGGCCTGGTCCCTTCGTCCTTCAAGGTTGAGTTCCTCTCCGAGGCGGCTTACACTTAGATTGATCAATTCAAGGTGAGAACAGAGCCTTCGCCGACTACTTAGATTTTTCCGCTTCCCACGGCTGTCATCAGGCATCGAATCCTTCGAGCATTCTGACCCACAAATTCATCGTGTGTTTTTTAGGGGGGCGGAGCTTTAGCTCCGACATTAGATTTCGCAATCTGAATGGGGCTTTAGCCCCTGAGGGCTGGTCTTCTTTCCGACGCACAAAGAGTCGTTTGCGTGTCCCTCGTAAGTTCTTCGAGAGGTTATACTTGACGCGATGAGAGACCTCGTCCAACAAGGCATCGCCCTGCGCGAACTTCTGCGCCAGCGCATTCTTGTGCTCGACGGAGCCATGGGTACCATGCTCCAGCAGCAGGATCTGACCGCTGCGGATTTCGGCGGGCCCAAGCTCGAAGGCTGCAACGAAAATCTCGTCATCACGCGTCCCGACGTCATCCTCGCGATACATCGCAAGTATCTCGAAGCGGGGTCGGACATTATCGAAACGAATTCGTTCCAGAGCAGCCCGATAGTGCTCGCTGAATACGGGTTGGAATCGAAGGCGCGCGAACTAAGCCGTCGCGCTGCGGAACTCGCGCGACAGGCGGCCGACGAATTTTCCACTCCGGCGAAGCCACGCTTCGTGGCCGGCTCAATGGGACCGACGACGAAGACAATAACCGTCACCGGAGGCGTCACTTTTGAGGAGTTGCGCCAGAGCTTTGGAGAACAGGCAAGGGGTCTCATCGAGGGCGGCGCCGATGCTCTCCTGATCGAGACTTCCCAGGACACTAGGAACATCAAGGCTGCCGTGCTCGGAATCCAGCGACTTAGCGGTGAACTAGGTCAGCCGATTCCGCTGATGGTTTCCGTAACGATCGAGCCGATGGGCACAATGCTCGCAGGCCAAAACATCGAAGCGCTCTGGTCGTCGCTCGATCATCTCGATCTGATTTCGATTGGCCTGAATTGCGCCACCGGTCCCGAATTCATGACGGACCATCTCCGCACCCTCCAATCGGTTACGACGCGCTTCGTTTCTTGCTACCCTAACGCTGGGTTGCCGAATCCGGATGACAATAGCTACGGCGAAACGCCTACTTCTCTCGCCGAGCAGCTTGAGCGCTTCATCGATCGCGGCTGGCTGAACATTGTCGGTGGTTGCTGCGGCACCACCGAAAAGCACATTCGCGCCATCGCGCAGATGGCAGAAAAGAAGTCACCGCGCCATCCGCCCGAAAACAGCCATCGCGCCGTCTACTCGGGCATCGAAATGATCGAAGCCGAAGACAGCACCCGGCCGCTGATCGTCGGCGAGCGCACGAACGTGATCGGCTCGCGCCAATTCAAGAACCTGGTCGCGGAGGAAAAATGGGAAGAGGCGACGGAAATCGCGCGCCGTCAGGTGAAAAGCGGCGCGCACATCGTCGACGTCTGCCTTCAAAGCACTGACCGCGAAGAGATCAACGACATCGCGCCCTTCTACAATCAGCTCATCAAAAAAATCAAAGTTCCCATCATGATCGACACCACCGACGCGCACGCCGTCGAGCTGTCGCTCACCTATTGCCAGGGCAAGAGCATCATCAATTCCATCAATCTCGAAGATGGCGAAGAGAAATTTGAGCGTGTCTGCCCGCTGGCCCGTTCTTACGGCGCGGCCCTTATCGTCGGCTGCATCGACGAAGACCCCGTCCAGGCACAGGCCTTCACGCGCGAGCGAAAACTCGAAATCGCACAGCGGTCTTACCAGCTGCTTACTGAAAAATTCGCCATCCGGCCCGAGAACATCATTTTCGATCCGCTCGTGTTTCCGTGTGCAACCGGTGACGAAAACTACATCGGCGGCGCTGTCGAAACCATCGAAGGCATCCGGCTGATCAAGCAGAACGTGCCGTACGTCCGCACAGTTCTGGGAATTTCGAACGTTTCATTCGGCCTGCCGCCTGGTGCGCGCGAAGTAGTGAATTCCGTTTTCCTCTACTACTGCACGAAGGCCGGCCTCGATCTCGCCATCGTGAACGCTGAGCGCATCGAGCGATTCCCTTCGATTCCTGAGAAAGAACGCGCGCTCGCTGAAAACCTTTTGTTCAATCGCGCGCCAGCTGAAATCCCAGCCGACCACCCGCAAGGACAAGTCCTGCGTGGTGCGCCCGCCGACTGGCGCCTGCAAACACGCGAACAGAAAGTCGCGATCAATCAGTTCCATATCGCCGCCATTGCGGAGCACTTCCGCGCGACTGGAGCGCGCAAAAAGGCGAAAGCCGCTGACCTGCCGCTCGATCAACGCCTCGGAAATTACATCCTGGAGGGCTCGAAAGACGGCCTGATCGACGATCTGAATCGCAAGCTTGCTGAAGGCGTCGCGCCGCTCGACGTGATCAACGGTCCGCTGATGGCCGGGATGGCGGAAGTGGGCCGCCTCTTCAACGCGAACGAGCTGATCGTCGCCGAAGTGTTGCAGTCAGCCGAAGCGATGAAAGCCGCCGTCAGCCATCTCGAACAATTCATGGAGAAGGCGGACGTCGCCAAGCGCGCGAAGGTCGTTCTTGCGACGGTCAAGGGCGACGTCCACGACATAGGCAAGAATCTCGTCGAAATTATTCTGAAAAACAACGGCTACGACGTGATTAATCTCGGGATCAAAGTCCCGCCGGAAGAATTGATCCGCGCGCATCGCGAGCACAAGCCTGACGCCATCGGTCTTTCCGGTCTGCTGGTAAAAAGCGCGCAGCAGATGGTCGCCACCGCCGCGGATCTGCGCGAAGCCGGAATCGATGTCCCGCTTCTCGTGGGTGGCGCGGCGCTCTCAGAAAAGTTCACGAAGAGCAAAATAGCGCCTCAGTACGGCACAGCAGTTTGCTACGCAAAAGATGCGATGACCGGCCTGCGCCTGATGAACGATTTGAGCGATCCCAGCCGTCGCGGCGAAGTCCTGCGCGAGAACACACACGTGGGAACAGCGATTGCCGAAGAAGTTGCACCGCGCAACGGTGGAGCGGCGGGTGAAGAGCGGTCGTCACGCGTGCGCACCGATCTGCCGATTCCTAACGTCGCCTATCTCGATCGCAAGAAGCGCGCCGTCCCCGACTTGAACGAAGTCTGGGACTACGTGAATCCCTACATGGTCTTTTGTCGCCACCTTGGCTATCGGGGCAATTTCGAGAAAGCGCTTGCCGAACGCGAGCCGCGTGCGCTCGAGCTCTACAACAATGTGGAGGAAGTGAAGCGCGAAGCAGCCAAGTTCATGAAGATTGCAGCCGTCTGGCAATTCTTCGAAGCCGAACGCCACGGAAATTCAATCGCGTTGTTCGCACCGGATGGCTCTGCGCCGATCCACACCTTTCATTTCCCGCGTCAGCCGGCGAAGGACAAGCTCTGCCTGAGCGACTACATCCTCCCGGCGCGCGACGGCCAGCGCGATCATCTGGCGCTTTCCGTCGTTACGGCTGGCGCCGGGATTCGTTCGCGTTCGGAAGCGGAGAAAGCAGCAGGGAACTACTTTTTCTCGCACGCGCTGCAGGCTCTCGCGCTTGAAACGGCGGAGGCCTGCGCCGAATGGCTGCATCGGCGCATCCGCGAAGACTGGGGCTTCCCTGATCCGGCGACAACGACCATGGCCGAGCGTTTCGTTTCGCGCTATCGCGGAAAGCGCTACAGCTTTGGTTATCCCGCTTGCCCCAATCTGGAGGACCAGGCTGGAATCTGGGCGCTTCTACATCCCGACGAGATCGGCGTCCATCTCACCGAGGGCATGATGATGGATCCTGAAGCCAGCGTCAGCGCAATCGTCTTCCAGCATCCCGACTGCGCCTATTTCTCCGTCGGCGCCGATCCCCAACCCTAGCCGCGGAGCGGCGAGTGTACTTGGCCCGGCACGGAGTGCCGGGGAATGATATGCCAAGAATTAAAACAGCAGTCCCGGAGGGACGATTGAGACTCCCGTCCGTCTAAGCTTCAAGCCGTTTCAAAATTGCCCTTATATCGACAATGGGAACCGCCTCTCTATCAATCGTGCTAAGCCCTGCAAAATCAATGAGACCATCGACCGCTGCCACTCGATTTGCGCCGTCCTTCCGGACGTTCTTACTCGATACACCTGTCGAGTAATAAATGGTGCTAAATCCTGTGTATTCAATAACAAGACCGAAAATTACTCGATACACTTTTCAGGTGTTTCGGCAGCCTGGCCCGGCCTGCACCAGAACCGGTGCACTTTTTCCCTGCTTGTGGCGAGCTGAGGTAGCGTGTCAAGTAAGCGCGGTCGCCGCGCCGCGAACTGCTTGACTCACTTTGCGTTGCTCCCATACAGTTGCTCCACCATGAAAACTCGACGCACCTTGATGTCCGCCAGCTGTTTCGTCAGCGTTTTGCTCGTCGCCTTCAGCAGCGCAGCGAGTCCGCGATCGCAAAATCAGACGCAGAAAACGCAGCCGCGCGAATACGACACAGCCGCTGAAGCGGAAGCGTCCTGGCCGAAGAAAGCGGTGCGCGAGCCAAAGGCCATGGTCGTCAGTGACGAGCAACTCGCGTCCGAAGCCGGTGTCGAGATTATGAAGCGTGGAGGGAACGCCGTGGACGCAGCAGTTGCGACGGCGTTCGCGCTCGCCGTGGTTGAGCCGGAAGCAGGGAACATTGGCGGCGGCGGATTCATGCTCGTGCGCCTGGCAAATGGCCGCGAGGGATTCGTGGACTATCGCGAAATGGCGCCGGCCGCCGCTTCACGCAACATGTATTTGCGTCCCGACGGCACCGTCGATCCGAAGGCGTCGATTACCGGATATCGGGCGATCGGCATTCCGGGGACGGTGGCGGGCATGTCGTTGGCTCTGCATGAGTACGGCACGATGACGCTTGCGCAAGTGATGCAGCCCGCGATTCGTTTGGCCGCTGACGGATTTCCGATCAGCGAGTTTCTCGCAGGCCTATTACAGAACTCCAAAGCGATGGCCGAGTTTCCCGTGAGCCACCGCATTTTCCAGCGCGATGGAAAATATTATGCGGCGGGCGACGTCTTCAAGCAGCCGGAACTTGCTGCAACGCTGCGACGAATCGCGAAGAATGGGCCTAAGGAGTTCTACCAGGGCCAGACCGCGCGTGACCTGGCGAAGCAGATGAAGGAAAACAGCGGCCTGATTACGCTCGCCGATTTGAAAAGCTACAAAGCCAAAATCCGAACGCCTCTTGAAAGAACGTACTCCGCCGACGGCCAGGAATGGCAAGTCATCACCAGCCCTCCGCCCAGTTCCGGCGGAGTGGCTATCATTGAAGCGCTCAACATCCTGCAGACTGTTCCGCTGAAATCCTGGGACGATCCGGAATCGGTGCACTGGGTTGTCGAAGCGATGCGTCGGGCGTTTGCGGATCGCGCGATGTATCTTGCCGACCCCGATTTCGAGAAGCTTCCCATCGCGCAGCTCACGTCCGAGTGCTACGCCGATTCCTTGCGAGCGACCATTGATCCAACGAAAGCGTCATCGAGCCCGCAGGTTGCAGCCGTCGATCCAGGCCTTCTGAAGAAGGATTCGGCTTCATGCGCACAATCCGCCGTCGTAAGACCTCTTCCCGCGCCCAATGAAAAGGACGCGCTCGCAAGGGCCATGGCGGAGACCGTCGAGGGCCACACTACCCATTTTTCGGTTGTCGACTCGCAGGGAAACGCCGTCTCGAACACCTATACGATCAACAATTATTTCGGCTCGGGCGTGACCTCGACCGACGGCTTCCTCCTCAACGATGAAATGGATGATTTCACGTCGCATCCGGGCTCCCCGAATATGTTCGGCCTGCTTCAATCGGAGAACAATGCGATCGCTCCGGAAAAGCGCCCCCTGAGTTCGATGACTCCGACGATTGTATTGCGCGATGGCAAGCTCAGCTTCGTGACCGGTTCTCCGGGCGGGCCGACCATCATTTCGGCAACGATGCTTTCCGTGTTGGACTGGATGCGTCTCGGCATGGGGGCACAGGCGGCGATAAACGCGCCCCGATTTCACGAGCAGTGGATGCCGGCGGCTGTCGTGATGGAGCCCACCGTTCCGGCATCGGTGGTCCGGGAACTTGAGAGTCGCGGTTACCAGATTTCGCCCCGGCGCTCTTGGCTAGGCAAGGTGGAAGCGATCGGCGTCGATCCCAAAACGGGCGAGCGCCTAGGTGCTCCCGATCCACGTCGCGGCGGCGCTGCCGTGGGCTATTGATTGCATTGAGGATGCGACCGAGCAGAAAGTTGTTCTTGTCCTGATCCAAATCAGGATTTATCGCCTGGATTCACGCGCTATTGACGCCGAAGCTTTTTCCGCCCACCATGGTTGTTCGTTTTTGCGAGCATAGCACTCCATGCAACGCGTACTTTCAACTTATCGTTACGTGCGGCACGCGCTGGAGCCGTTGCTGCTGAGTCAAATCGCGCGCGCCGGTATACCTGCCGTCGAGATCTTCTGCGCAGCGGGCCATTTCAGCTACGCGTCCCCACAGAACGTCCGCGACGTGGCCTCCGCTCTCGAAGAAAATCATTTGTCACTGCATTCGCTGCACTCGCCGACAGAGCGCGATGCCGCGTTCGGGCGCAGCGGCGTCCCTAACTCGATCTCCGAGCCGGAGCGTGTTCGACGCCTTGACGCCGTCGACGAAGTGAAGCGCGCGCTGGAGGTGGCCGAGCGCATCCCGTTCAAGTATCTCGTTCAGCACATGGGCCAGAGCCGCGACGCGGCCGATCAGCGTCACTTCGATGCAGCCTTCAATTCGCTCGAACATCTCGCCATATTTGCGAAGGCCCGCGGCGTTACCATTGCGCTGGAAAACACGCCTGATGAACTCGGCTCACCTGAATCGTTACAGCGTTTCCTGAAGGAAACGCATTTGAATGATCTGAAACTGTGCCTCGACGTCGGTCACGCGCACATCGAGACAAAGATCGAAACCGCATTTGACATCATGCGCGAGCGGATCGTGACGACGCATATTCACGACAATCACGGCGAAAAGGACGAACATTTTCTCCCATACGAAGGCTCGATTGACTGGGAAGCGCTGCTTGGTTTGATTTCCGCGGCGCCGCACGAACTACCTATCGTGCTGGAGTTGAAGGAAGCCTCGAACGGCGAACCATCGCTCGACCAAGTGCGCGCATCGTTTGACAAAATTGAGGACAACCTCAGCGCCCGCGCGAAGAAATCCTAGGTAAAAGGCAAAATAGACAGAATGGATTCCACCAGTCAGCAGGCCCAGGCCGCAACTCCCACAATCGCGATCGAACACGCGGAACAATTCTCCGGAAAGACGGTGAGGATTCGCGGTTGGCTGTACAACCTGCGTGAATCGGGCAAGCTGCTTTTCCCCATTTTTCGTGATGGAACGGGCGTAATGCAGGGCGTCGTTTCGCAGAAGGAAAATCCCGATGCGTTCGCTGCGTTGAAAGGCCTGACGCAAGAATCGAGCGTGATTCTCACCGGAGCGCTTCGCGCCGAGCCTCGCGCGCCTGGAGGCCACGAAATTCATATCAGCGGGATCGAAGTAGTACAGCGCGTGCCGGAATCCACACCGTACCCGATTCAACTAAAAGAGCACGGCGTCGATTTTCTGCTCGACCAACGACACCTGTGGATCCGCACGCCAAGGCAGGCATCGATCCTGCGCATTCGCGCCGAAGCCGAACGTGCAGCGCGGAACTACATGGACAGTCAGGGTTACACCCTGACGGACGCTCCGATTTTTACTCCTGCGGCATGCGAGGGCACGACGACGCTGTTCGAAGTGAACTACATTGACGACCAAAAGGCTTATCTGACGCAATCAGGCCAGCTCTACGTTGAGGCGACGGCTGCGGCGCTGGGCAAGGTGTACACGTTCGGTCCCACTTTTCGCGCGGAGAAATCGAAAACGCGCCGCCATTTGACGGAATTCTGGATGCTTGAGCCGGAAGCCGCCTACGCATATCTGGAAGACATGATCCAGCTCGGCGAGGGCCTGGTCAGCGCCGTCGTGCAATCCGTCGTGAAGAACCGCTCGCGCGAGCTTGCGGCTTTGCAGCGTGACGTCAGCAAGCTGGAAAAGATCGTGCCGCCGTTTCCGCGTATTTCTTACGAAGAGGCCATTTCAATGCTGCAAAAGGCGGGAAATCCCGCAAAATTCGGCGACGACTTTGGCGGTGACGAAGAAACGATCCTCTCAAAGAATTTCGATAGGCCCGTCGTGATTCATCGCTATCCAACAGCGATGAAGGCTTTTTACATGGCCACCGATCCAGCGCGGCCCGAGCTATCTCTCAGTTTCGACATGATTGCTCCCGAGGGGTACGGCGAAATCATCGGCGGTGGCGAGCGCCAGTCAAATTACGACACGCTGATTCGCCGCATTCACGAGGCGAAATTGCCGGAAGAATCGTTCCAGTGGTATCTCGACCTCCGACGCTACGGCAGCGTCCCTCACGCGGGTTTCGGCCTGGGCCTTGAACGCACCGTCGCATGGATTTGCGGAACCGAGCACATTCGCGAAGTGATCCCCTTCCCACGGATGCTGTATCGCGTCTATCCTTGAAGTCCCGCCTTAGCTTCAGGGCCGGGCATCAGAACTAAGGCAGCAGACAATGCCGCAAAAGATCCGAATTATTGGGGTTCCGATGGACCTCGGCCAGAGCCGCCGTGGCGTCGATATGGGACCGTCAACGCTGCGCGTTGCGGGCCTGCAGGCGCGATTGAAGCAGCTCGGGCATCAGGTGGAGGACATCGGCAATATCACCGTCAAGCAGCCAGAAGAGCAGCACTACGGCGTAAAGAACGCAAAGTACCTGGAAGAGATTGCAGACACGTGCAAAGGTCTTGCGGAAATCACGCGGAAGGCGCTCGATGAAGATTTCCTGCCTCTCGTGCTCGGCGGCGATCACTCCATCGCAGTCGGAACGGCCGGCGGTGTCGCGGCCCATTTTCAAAAGCAATCAAAGCGAATCGGCTTGATCTGGCTTGATGCGCACGGCGACATGAACACTCCAGAGTCCTCGCCCTCGGGCAACGTTCACGGTATGCCGCTCGCCGCCATCATGGGTTATGGTCCGGCCGAACTGACCGAACTTGCCGGTGTCAAGCCGATGGTCGAGCCGCGGAGCGTGGCTCTCGTCGGCGCGCGCGATCTGGACCCGAAAGAACGGCGGCTGGTGAGGGATTTAGGCGTCCACGTCTTCACCATGCGCGATATCGACGAACGCGGCATGCGCGAGGTGATGAGCGAAGCCTTGCGCTTCACCACGGACGACACTTCCGGGATCGCCGTCAGCTTGGATATGGATTTCGTCGATCCGTCGGATGCGCCCGGCGTGGGAACGCCCGTTCGTGGAGGCGTGACGTACCGCGAAGCGCATCTGGCGCTCGAAATGATCGCCGATAGCCGAGCGATGGTTTCTTTCGAAGTCGTTGAAATCAATCCGGTAATCGACCTGCACAACACGACGGCTACGCTCGGAGTCGAGCTTGTGCTTTCAGGCTTGGGGAAAAAGATTCTGTGAAGCTCGCGAGCACACGATATGTGCGGGGGCCAGTGGCGTGACAAACGGGGGAAAGCGGCTGCGCGTCGGCATTTTGTTTGGAGGGCGTTCGGGCGAGCATGAGGTGTCGCTCGCTTCCGCAGCATCCGTGATTCGCGCGCTCGATCCGCAGAAATACGAAGCCGTCCCGATCGGGATTACGAAAGACGGCCGCTGGCTCGTTGGTACGAACGCGCAGAAGATGCTGCCCGAGGTGCTGAAATCGGGCGAACGTGTCGTACTGCCGCCTGATCCCAGCGCTGCTTCTTTGGTGCCGCTGGGCGCGGCGGCTGGCCAGCCGAGCGTGAAGATCGATGTGGTTTTTCCGGTGTTGCACGGGACGTTTGGCGAAGACGGCACGGTGCAGGGGCTGCTTGAGCTAGCTGGGCTGCCATATGTGGGGACAGGCGTGCTCGCCTCCGCAGTAGGAATGGACAAGGACGTGCAGAAGCGTTTGTTCAAGGACGCCAAGCTTCCGATCGTCCCTTATCTGGCAATTCGCCGCTCGGAGTGGGAAAAGGATCGCGCGGGAATCACGCGCCTGATCAAAAAGACGCTGAAATTTCCCTTCTTCGTCAAACCGGCGACGCTCGGTTCGTCGGTGGGAATGACGCGCGTGGCTAAAGCCGCCGAGATCGGCGAAGCGATGGACTTGGCGGCGGAGTTCGCGTTGAAGATCATTGTCGAGCGGGGAATCGCTGGCCGCGAAATCGAAGTTTCCGTGCTGGGCAATGACGACGTGCGCGCGTCGATTCCCGGCGAAATCGTACCGCACCGCAAATATTACGATTACACGGCAAAATATCTTGAGGGCGGCACGCAGCTCCTTATTCCCGCACCACTCCGCAAAGCGCAGGTTGCGAAATTTCAGGACTACGCCGTCCGCGCGTTTCAGGCCATTGACGGCACTGGCATGGCGCGTTGCGACTTCTTTTTGGAAAATCGCACGGGCAAGATCTACGTCAACGAGCTGAATACGATCCCCGGATTTACTTCCATCAGCATGTACCCCAAAATGTGGGAAGCCTCCGGTGTCTCTTACTCCGAATTGATCGACCGCCTCATTGAACTTGCATTCCAGCTGCACGCTGAAAAATCACGAACGAAATACTCTATCGAATTGCCCGCCGGCTCCGGCGGCGCCCTCGAAGGCTAGGCAGTCTAGTGACCATGGCGGCCTTGACTCCTCACGCGGTCATAGTAAACTAACCGGTTGGTTGAAATTCAGAATGCAACACAAGCGTAAGAGTATTGATGGTCGAGGTACGGCCCAGCGGATCCTGCGGGCGGCGGAGGAGCATTTTGCCGCGCAGGGAATGGAAGGTGCGCGGACCGATCGAATTGCGGCCGCGGCTCACGCGAATAAGGCGATGCTCTACTACTACTTTGGCGACAAGCGTCGCCTGCACAGGGCGGTGCTCGAAAATTTGTTTCGGCAGTTGAGCGCGGGTGTATATGCGCCCCGAAAGGGCAGTAGATCGGCGCGAGAGAATTTGCGGTCTTTCGTCGCCCGATATTTTGATTTTCTGGCAACGCACCCGAATTATCCCCGGCTCGTCCAGCGCGAGGCGATGGAGAGGACGAAGAACTTCGACTGGATCGTGCGCGAATATCTGCGGCCGTTTTATAACCAGTTGACTCAAGCGATTGAGAGAGGCGTCGCCTCGGGCGAACTCCGGCACGTCAATGCACATCACACCGCGTTCACCATCGTCGGAATGATTACATCGTATTTTGCCGCGGCGCCGATTTTGGGCGAGGTCGCCTGGCGTAACCTTCTGGCCGCAAACGCGGTGGAAGAAAGGAAACGGGCGGTGCTCGACTTTATCGATCACGGGTTAATGACAACGGGGGCGAAATCTCGATGAGCGGAAAGAAATTCTTCCGGTTCGTGGCGATCGTGTTCATCATCGCGTTGATCGTGTACTACGTGACGATGCCGAAAGGCGGCGAGATCCGGCTGGTCGGCGTGATCGACGGAAACGAAGTGATCGTCAGCCCCCAAATCGCCGGTCGTTTGGTGACCTTGAATGTCGACGAGGGCGCGTCCGTGAAGAAGGGCGATCTGATTGGCGAACTCGATTCCAAGGAGCTCGAAGCAGGCCTCGCTGCTGCTAAGGCGAACGTAGCTACGCTCGAAGCATCTGTTCAGGAGGCGCAACACAATTATTCGTGGACGGAGGGGCAGACGGGTGCGTCGCTTGATGTAGCCGACGCTGGTGTAACTACCACGGCGGCGCAACTCGAACAGGCGAAGGTGCAGTTGTGGCGCGATCAGAATGATCTCACGCGAATGCAGGACCTGTACAAGAAGGGAGAAGTTTCAGCGCAGGATCGCGATCATGCCGAAGCGGCTGTGCGGATGTCTCAGGCAAACGTGCAAGCGCTGCAGCAGTCCGTCAAAGCCCAACAAGCGGCAGTCCAGGTGGCCACCGCCAATCGGAAGCAGGTAGATGCACGCAAGAGTGCCTTGGCGTCGACCATCGCTCAGCTCCAGCAAGCGCGTGCCAACGAGGCGGAGACTGCCACTCAACTGAGTTACACGAAGGTGTACGCGCCGATCAGCGGAATCGTCTCCGTTCGAGTCGCAAAGCAAGGCGAGGTTATCAACGCAGGTTCGCCGATCGTCGTGCTTGTCGACGTCGACCACTTATGGGCGCGTGCGCAAGTCCCGGAAACATACATCGACCGTATTCAGTTCGATCAGGATCTGGCGGTTGAGCTCCCGTCGGGTGACGTCCTTCACGGGAACGTTTTCTTCAAGGGTGCGGAAAGCGATTATGCTACCGAACGCGACGTGAGCCGAACGAAGCGCGACATCAAGACATTTGCGATCAAAGTTGCCGTACCGAATCCACAACGCACATTATTTCTTGGCATGACGGCCACCGTTCTGCTGCCGGAACGGAAAACGAAGAGCTGGCTGCAACGTCTGTAAATCAAACGAGCCTAACGAATGAACGCAATTGAAGTCGACCATCTGACCAAGAAATTCGGCGATCTCATCGCAGTCAACGACGTCAGCTTTCAGGTTTACGACGGAGAGATTTTCGGCCTTCTCGGTCCCAACGGAGCGGGGAAGACGACCCTCATCCGAATGATGACCACGCTCACGCCAGCGACCTCTGGTACTGCACGAATCGCGGGCCACGACATTCGCACGGATGCGGACGGGGTTCGCACGGCCCTCGGCGTGATTCCGCAAGCGATGACTTCCGATCCGGAGCTGACCGCGGACGAAAACATGCTGATTCACGCCAAGCTTTACGGCGTCCCCGGCGATAAGCGCGACCAGTTGATCACCAATCTTCTTGAAAGCGTCGACCTCCTGAAGTTTCGCTCGGCGCTCGTGCGAACATTCTCCGGCGGTATGCGGCGCAGGCTCGAAATTGCGCGCGGTCTCGTCCATTCGCCGAAAATTCTATTTCTCGACGAGCCGACGACAGGCCTCGATCCAGTCTCGCGCACAAATGTGTGGCAGATGATTCGCGAGCTGCGCGACAAATCGAAATTGACCATTCTACTCACGACGCACTACATGGACGAGGCGGACAAGCTCTGCGAACGCATCGCTATCGTCGACCACGGCAAGCTTGCCGCGCTCGACACGCCTACGAAACTCAAGGACAGCGTACCCGGAACGGACACCGTTGACGTTGAGTTCGAAAATGCCCCGCCGGACTGGATTCAACAGTTACAGAAGCTGCCGCAAGCCGCAGATGTGAAGCAGCGCGACGGCACGTTCCACCTTTCTTCGCATGACGGGCCAATCACCGTTGCGGCACTGATGGATTTAGCGCGGTCGCAGAAAGTGATGGTCAAGCGCGTCGCCGTGGAAAGCACCACTCTTGACGACGTTTTCCTGCATTACACCGGAAGCGCGCTGCGCGATGAGGCGCGGTCATCGGCAACCTATGACATTAGTCATCTCTATCGCTGAGTAAGAGACGCGAGAGGCCAAACGAGCATGAAGCTGTACCGGATATGGGCGCTGATTGAACGCGACATGCGGAAGTTTTTCCGCAGCCCCGCGCTGATGACCGCTTCCATGATTTTTCCGCTCGTTCAACTGATTATTCTGGGCTATGCGTTCGGCGGGAAGATTCACGGCGCCACGCTCGCATTCGTGGACCACGACCATTCCGTTCAGTCGCGGAAAATCGAGGAGATGTTCAACGACATTGCCACGGGTCCTAAGACGTTCCGCGTAATCGATTACGATTCGCAAACTCGCGCGGTGGACGATCTACGAGCAGGCTTCATCGATGCAGTGGTAGAGGTCCCTGTCGATTTCTCACGCCGGTTTTACGACCACGACCGTCCGCGGGTTGCGTTGGTCGAGGACAATACGGATCAGTTCGTTTCAAGTTCGATCGAGCAGGCTCTGCAGCAGATGGTTGATGCGATGAACGCTCCGGCTGTCGTGGGACGGCTTGATGGAGCCGTGCAGCTCAGCGTCGTCGAAATCTATCCATACGTGAATTACATCAAGTACTTGCTGGCTGGGTCGATTGCGATGTCAATCTTCATCGTGGCGATGATCGGTGGAGGAATCACATTCATCGACGACAAGTCGCGCGGTTTGCATGAAGGATACCTTCTCACTCCCATTCGCAGATCTGAGCTTGTAATGGGATTGATCGGTGCGGGCACGCTGAAGGGTTTGATGGCGGGGCTAATTCTCACTATTGTAGGTGGGTTGATTGCGGGGATTCCGGATATCTGGAATCCAATCCGGTTGGGCTATTTGTGTCTCGTTGTGCTCGTGGCGGCACTCGGAATGATCAGTTTCATGTTCCTGGTGATGGTGCGCGTGGACGATCCGCTGGTCCCTCGCGCGATCTTCGGCGTGCTCAACACGCTCCTTTTCTTTCCTTCGGGCGCCGTGTATCCCATCGACGCGTTTCCTAAATGGCTGCGCTGGTTTTCGGTATTCGATCCTTTTACGTACACTGTAGACGCTCTGCACAACCTGACGATCAAGAGCACGGGATTTGAAGGAATTTATAAAGACGTGATAATTTTGTTGGGCTTCTCGGCGGTAATGATTGCGGGAAGCATCGTGTTGTTCAAACGGCAGTTGTAATTGCTGTCAGAAGGAGACTGCGTGGGACTTTTCGATTCTACTGACGAGCATCCGCCGTCAAAAATCCGCCGTTACATCATCACGGCTGTAGCAGGAATCATCCTGGCTTTCATATTCTTGTGGTATTGGCCGGGGAATCTTCGTTTCTATAAGGAGCGAGGAGTCGTCGACCATTTCATGAGCGCGGTCGTGTCCGGGGATCTGCAGAAGGCTTATCAGATTTGGAAGCCATCGGGCAGCTATGAGTACAAGGATTTTCTGGAAGATTGGGGACCACACGGCTATTACGCGCCCATCCACAGTTTCAGGATTGATTCGACCGAGAGCGTCGAGAAGGCGCCGAGCGCTGCGATCGTTGTCGACCTGAGCCCATATAACCCGTTTCCTGGCCAAAACGATGAAGCAAAGCAGGCGCGAACGCAGAAAGTCACATTGTGGGTTGATCCAAAAGACGATTCGATCAGTTTCCCGCCATATTAACGTCGCCCGATGCCCGCAGCAGTTCCACGCAGGCGCTGCGCACCTCATCTGTTTCAATCGAGCTGATTGACCGCGACTCGCGCACTGCCAGGCTCTTATCGCCGCGCTTCGGATCGAAAACAGCATCCGTGTGAATCGGTCGGTACTCCGTCTGCCAAGGGTGCCATTGCTCGGGATTTGTCGGCCCGTAGATCACCACCGACGGGCGTCCAGTAGCCGCGGCTAAGTGCACTGGACCTGAATCGTTGCCGACGAGCACCCGCGAGCCCGCAATCAGCGCAATCAGTTCGCGAATGCTCAACGGGTCTGGGATCACGGCACAATCTCGCAGCGCGTTCCGAATCCCCGACGCAATTTCCGTGTCCGCCGACGACAGATTGACGACGCTCGCGATGTCACACTCAGCCCGAAGCCAACGAGCAATCTCGGCGAACTTCTCGGCGGGCCATCGCATGCTCGCCAGGCGTGCCCCTGGCTGAAGGACAGCATACTTCGCTCCGCGATCGATCCCGCCGCGCGCAAGAATTTCGCCCACGCGTTCGATCGCGTCCGCTTGAGGAAACACTTGAGCATTCGGAAGCGGGCCACGCGGCAAACCGGTCCAGTAGAACTGAGACATCCTGTGCTCCACCGCATGCACAACAGGTTTTCCGTAGAACTCTTGCGCATCGGGGACGCGCAGGTTGTAGGCGAACGAGAACTGAAATCCCTTCCAGCCAACACGGTGCTTCGATCCCGATGCGAGGGTCAGCAACGCACTGCGGGGTCCACCGTGCTGATTGAACACCACTGGAAACCGCTCGCGGCGCAGTACTCGGGATGTTTCGCTGAATCCGGCGCTGAGAATCACCTTGGAAATGCACCCATTTCCCTCGAAAACTGCGGCAAACCGAGGCTCGGCCAGAATGTGAATCTGCAGGTCGGGACGCCAAGCGTGTATCGCCGCGATCGCAGGAGTCTCCAGCACCAGATCGCCGAGAGATCGCAGTCGAACGATCAGGATTTTTGATCCAAGGGACAGGTTTTCAAGAAGGGAACAAGCCTCACCGTGGCGCGGGCTTGCCGCGGCGCACAGGCTTGGCACGGCAAGCAGGCTCAGCGTCCTTGAGCGGGAGATTCGATGCGAGCTTCGTCGACGAGCATGACGGGAATATCGTTACGAATAGGATAGACCCGATGGCACGAGGGGCACTTCAACCCCTGCTGGTCGGGTGTGAGCTTCACCGGAGTCTTGTCGACGGGGCAAACCAGAATGTCGAGCAGTTCCTGCGAAACGGCCATCGATATCCTCCGTTGCAGACTGTAACAAAATCCTTAATGGAACTGCAATCGCCGCGAAACTGTGAACTGTGCCCGTTCGCGTTCCGCCTGTCGTCCCAGATTCATGCCAGCCGCGTCACTTGCAGCGTCAGTTGCGCGCGCCACTCGCCACCCGGAGGCACATCCGCAGGCCAAACGGTCACGATTTTCGAGCCTTGATAAATGCGCTCGAAGCCGTCCTCCGATTCAGAGACGGTTTCTATGGGGCAGATCCAGAATTCGCGTGCGTTCGGCACCACAATAGTGACGCCGGTTTTTTGCCATTCGTCGACGACGCGAAGCTGCGACGCTGGAACAGCCCCCGACCAGCGCAGTGGAAAGCGTTTGCCGCCGGATTCGAAATAGCGGTCCGGGGCCGCCGGCGCTAGAAAATTGACGGCTACTTCGATGCCAACGTTTACCGCGGCCGCCACCTGCGCCCCTCGCCGTAATACCACGTCACAGGCGATGTCGAAACCAGCTTTCGTTCGACGCAATGAGAATGTCTTCCGCGCAGACCAATCATCGGTCAGTTGCGATGCGAGCGATACACCTTCCTTGGAAAGGCCGGATTCTTCGTACACTCCGCCAGCGAGGTTGGGATCTTCATCCAGCCGCACCAATTCGCAGTCGTTGTGCGTCTTTTCGCGACCGAAAACCAGCAGTCGAAACGAATTGTGCGGCCAACGATCGTAGTTTAACCATTGTTCCAGGCCGCTTTCTTTCATTCGCATCTGCTCGTGAATTGAGTGGACAGCCGAAGACGCCTGTCCAGCTTTGTCGCGGATTTTCGCGTGATATGACTCAGGCCGCCGTTTGAGGGAATTGATCAACGCCGTATTCGATCCGCGTGAATCGATCGCGCTGATTGTGCCTCCGTCCTGCGGCTGTACGAGCACGGCATAACTCTCCGATGTGAAGTAGATTTCATCCGTGCCATCCGCGTCAAAATCAATTTGTTCGGACTTCGAGAATTCTTTCGCGCCGTGCGAAACGCGATCCGCGATGGCCTCCGCTTCGATCAGCGAGCGCCACAGCGCGGTGCGCAAATGCGGCGCGTAAAGCCCGCCGAACACACCGTGCCAGTAAGGGTCGTTGCACTGCCCGCGCAACAAAAGCGTCTCCGCTGATCGCAGCTGATGGCCAATAGCGGAATCGCGAGGTACGCCGTGCGCCAGGCTTCGTACTTTCCTCGAAACGTGCAGCATCTTTTTCTGGAGCAGATTCGACTCGCTGTATTTCGAGAAGAAATTCCGCCATATGCCGCCGCGGATGAACGGCAGTTCATCCGGACGCAAGGCAAATTCCTGAGTGAGGGCGTGATACCGATTGCGAGCTGGCGTGGGCAGCGCCCATTCCATCATCTCGGTGTAGGAAGCAGTCGGGAGGTCGGCGCGTCCCATAGGCAGGTGCGAAGCCAGCGCGGCGCCTGGGGTCGACGTTTCGAGCCAGTCGACACAGCTTTCGAGCGCTCGAAAGAAAGTTTCAAGCCAGCGGTTTTGATAGCAATGTTCGTATGTGCCGGGCCAGATCCCGAATTTTTCCAAATCGTCGCCCGTGGTGGCAAAGCCATGCGGGTGTTCCGACGCGGTCTTGCGTAGAAACTGAACATTTTCTTCGACGGAGTGAAACGGAATAAAGTAGCGGAGGGACTTCAACCCGGGAATAATTTTGACGATGCCTCCCTGGTCTTCGCCAAGGTAGTAGCCGTAGAGTTGGTCCAGTTCGAAACCGCCGCCGAGAAAGTGGTTGTCATCAACGAGCGTGTACTCCACGCCGGCAGCTTTCAGCGTGGAAGGAAGTTGCGGCTCCCAAACGCGTTCTGCGAGCCATGCCCCTCCGGGGCGCGCCGCGAAATGCTTCTCGACGTAATCAGCCAGCCGCCGGATCTGCTCGATCCGGTCTTCGGGCGGAATCGCGATCAGGATCGGCTCATAAAACCCACCGCCAATGATTTCTACTTGCCCCGTGCCGACGAACTTGCGCAACCGGCCGAAATACTCGGGATGAGCCGTTTCGATCCACTCAAGCAAAGAGCCCGAATAGTGCAAGCCCACGCGTATCGATGGATGCCGCTCCAGCACCTCGATAAACGGCAAATAGCAATGCGTGTACGCGTGTTCGAGGACGCTCTCAAAATTTCCAACAGGCTGATGGGCATGTAGCAACAGGACGAGCTGAAATTTCCGCAAGTGCGGGCCTCACAACATTGCAAATGAAATTACAGCATACCCGACATCGCGCGCACCGCACAAATTCGTCTACTTGCTACCGTGCTCGCGTCACCGGCCCGTAAGTGAATCGGCGCCTTCAGCCGTCCTCAAGATCCCTTTGCAAGATTCCCGATCTTCTTTGCGAGATTTTGTATGTTCTTGGCTTTGTTAACAAGCCCGAGCGACAGCACCTGCGTTGAATTGGTTTTATCTGACTGTTGCTTCAGTTGCTGCACCATTGTGTACAGTTGGTCGATGTCCTTCTGCAACTCGTTCTGGTTTGCGCGCAACATGAGCCCCGGGTTATTCACACCAAGGGTCGGTTGTGGAAGCGGCTGCGGGCCAAAATTCGGCCGGTCTGGAAATCTTTGTGGGAACGGATTGTTCACGGGTGATTGCGTCTGCGGCTGTGGCGCTGCGAAACCCGGCGCTGCAACAAGCGCAACGACAAGGGCGGCGACTAACAGCATCAAGGCGATCGCAGGCGGGAAGTTCCTACGGAAGCTACGGTACATGGCTGCTCTTCTCCTGATTGAAGCGGGGGGTTCCACGGGATTTCCGCTCGGGGTGGGAAACTCGAGCGAGTGGTATAATCCCGCTCCTCTAGTATGATGAATTCGCTCACCAGGTGGACACACAATTCCGGCTCTCACGCCACGCGAATTTCTCATAATCGCCATAGTCGCTGTAGTTTTGGTGCGGATTCTCAAGGATGTAACGGGAGGGCTCGTTCAGCGTGCGCAGTCTCCCAACTGGAGTACTTGGCATTCCGGAGAATGGTGTTGCGCAACACCTCTCGCGCGCTGTTCAACTTGGAAGATTCGAGCATTACGCTGACGCGTCACACAAAATCCAATTGCAAGGCAGCGCTGCCTCGCCTGTGAACGGGCAAGCGTTGCAAGAAGAGGGAAAAATGGCAGAAGTCGCCGCGGCCGGAACGAAGCGCGTGATCCCGCGCGAAATGATCGAAGAAGCGCGCAAACACGTGTACGAAGTGGCAGTGCGAACACCGCTGGTTCGCTTTTCGGAGCCTACCGCGCCCGCGGAAATTTATCTGAAGCTTGAGAATCTTCAGCCGATCGGATCGTTCAAGATTCGTGGCGCTTACAATGCCGTGCGGCTGCTGCCGCCGGAGCGGCGCGCGGCCGGAGTGTGGACCGTGAGCGCGGGAAATGCCGCGCAGGGCGTTGCGCTTGCGGCTCGCAAAGCCGGCGTGCCCTGTAAAGTTCTCGTGATGGACACCGCGCCTGCCACGAAGCTTGCCGCCATCGAGCGCCTTGGCGCTCAAATTGTGAAGGCCAGCTTTGACGAGTGCTGGCAGGCATTGGGCGAACGGCGTCATCCGGCCATGACCGGCACGTTCGTGCATCCATTTGAGGACGACGAATTCATTGCCGGCAATGCCAGTTGCGGCCTCGAAATTCTGGAGGACATTCCCGATGTCGACGCGGTAGTGGCCGCGTTCGGCGGCGGCGGCCTGACCTGCGGCATTGGGACGGTGATGCAGATACACAAGCCAGGGGTCAAAGTGTTCGCGGCTGAGCCTGAGACTGCTTCGCCGTTGGCTCTCTCGTTTGAAAAGGGTTCTGCGCAGCAGTTTCCGAACTGGACGCGAAGCTGGGTAGACGGATCCGGGGGGAAGAGCGTCTTCCCGCGCATGTGGGCGCTGGCCAACCATGTACTCGCGGGGTCGGTTGTCGTGTCGCTCGACGAAATTCGCCGCGCGATGAAGCTGGTCGCCGAACGCAATCATGTAATCGCCGAGGGTGCAGGCGCTTGCGCCGTCGCCGCTGCGCTCAGCGGGAAGTGCGGCAGCGGTAAAGTGGTTGCCGTCGTCAGCGGTGGCAACATCGACCTCAACAAGTTCAACGAACTGACTGCGATCTGATCCGCATCTACCTAACGTGAAGCGTCTATAGCCGTCAGTCGCGTTACGGTTTTATCGTGATCATCACAACGGCATAGCTCGGGACGCTCGCTTTGAAACTGCCCGTGAACCGGCCAAGATTCTTATGTGCCCACAGATCGCGAACTTCGGCTGACACATGGTCCGGGTATCCGATCTGATTCCACGCGACGGAAATCTCCATCTCATTGTCGCCGCGATTCAGAAGAATCACGGCACGGCTGCCGTCGTGCAATTCCTTTGACCATACCTCAGTATCGATCGTCTGCTCCACAACACCCGCGGATTCTGTGACAACGCGGTTCGCCACGCGCCGTCCTTGCTGACCCAGAGCGTCCTGATCGACGGCGATCACTTCGCGATTCGTCAGAATTTCCTTCGTTTCGGCGGACATGCTGCGCAAATCATTCCCGGTGATCAGCGGAGCAGCGAGCAGACACCACAGGCTGAAATGCGCGCGGTCTTCGGCCGTGGTCATGCCGCCGTTGCCCACTTCCAGCATGTCCGGATCGTTCCAATGGCCCGGGCCCGCATACGAATAAAGCTCAGCCTCCTGATCGACGATATCCAGCACGCCGTTCGAGCAACAACCGTCGTTCGGCCATTGCTTGCGCCCGGCCCACCGGTCCTCGATGTCGTCCGTCGTGCGCCACAGATTTCCGCCGGCCTGCGCTCCCCACAACCACGGCTTGTTCTTGCCCCATTCGCAAATGCTGAAAACGATCGGCCGGCCGCTCGCCCGCAGCGCTTCCGCCATTGTTCGGTACGACGCTGCCGCATCCTGCGTTCCAGTGTTGCACCAGTCGTACTTCAGATAATCGACGCCCCACGAGGCGTACGTCAGCGCGTCTTGGAACTCGTGACCGCGTCCGCCGGGCCGCCCCTGGCACGTTGCCGTTCCTGCGTCGGAGTAAATTCCAAATTTCAGGCCTTTCGAATGGACGTAGTCGGCCACCGCCTCGACGCCGTTCGGAAATCTTTTCGGGTCCGCGACGATGTTGCCGCTCGCGTCGCGGCTCACTTGCCAGCAATCGTCGATCACGATGTACTGGTAACCCGCGTCCTTCATCCCGCTGCTCACCATCGCGTCCGCCATCGAGTCGATCAGCGATTCGCTTACGTTGCACGCGAACTTGTTCCAGCTATTCCAGCCCATCGGCGGAGTGAGCGCGAGCCCGTTCGGCGCCAGCGGCGGCGGTTCTTTGCTCTGCGCTTTCGCAGGCGACACTGTCGCACAAAAAACACAACCGAACGCAAGCGCGCAGGCACAAACAAATTTCGTCGTAAATTTCACTATGATCGTCTCCCAATCGCCGGACGCGAGAGCTTACTACAAACCCTTGAGGAATAAACGTTGGTGCGAATGGAAACGGCTTAGTTTTCGTCGAGGATGACTAGGGCTATCAATTAACCTAGTTCAGCTTCCGCCGCCAAATCTGCTTCGATTGCACGATCCGTGTGCACGCGATCCATTTCCCGTCGGGCGACACCCTCGGGTGCATAAGATTTCCCGAATCGAAGGTCAACCGATGCGCGACGCCTCCGATCCTCGGAACGGCGAACAGTTGCAAATGACCGTCAACGAGAGCGCTGTAAACGATCGTCACGCCGTCGGGCATCCAATCAACGCCATCGTAAGTCGTGCCCTTATAATCGAGCACCTTCTGCGGTTGCGAACCATCGGCTCGCACAACCCAAAGCGTGCGATCTTGGCCGCCGCGATTTTCTTCGATAGCGATCTGCGTCCCGTCGGGCGACCACGCGGCCCACGAAACGCGGCGAATCTCAGATCCGAGCGGCACCATCTTCGCGTCCAGCGCACTGCCTGTTTCGGGATCGAGCGTAAGCACCCACAGCTTGTCGATTCCGGGCTGCCCGTTGCGGTCCCACGAAGTGAACAGCAGCTTCTTTCCGTCGGGCGACCAGTACGCAGGCCCCGTTTCCCAGCCAAAATCCGTCAGACGAATTTCCGGCGCGTGAACGTCGTCCGCGCGGCGTAGATACACGTCATCGCTGCTGTTCGGATCGCCGTACTGGGGCGTGGGAACGGCTGACCGGTGCGAGTGAAACGCGATCCATTTGCCGTCGGGCGACCATGCCGGAGAAAAATCTTCGCCGTAGCCCGAAACGATCACGGCGGGATCGGACGCGCGGTTGCCCTGCTCGTCGATCGAAACCACAGCGTCGTCGAGGTCGAGCGCCTCGTCAGCCAGACGCGCACCGCCATAGTAGTACCCGATGCGCCGGCTGTCCGGGCTCCACATCGGCAATTCGCCTCCGGCAACAAGCTGCTTTGCCTGGCCGCCGATTGATGGCACCAGCACGATCGAATCGTTGTACTGTGTGTGAACCCAATAGAGATTGTTCCCGGCGACTGTCGGTTCGTTGTTGTCCTCGCCGGGCGTGTCCACCAGATCCTGTCGCGCTCCCGTGCCCAAATCCAGAGAGTAGATCTTCAGCCAGCGATTCGCTTCCGGATTCTGCCGATCGATATTGTTCGGCGCGGCATTGGTTGCGAGCGCGAGATATAGTTTCTTGCCATCGGGCGAAATCGAGATGTGCCCGGGCGGCGGGCTCGAATCCAGATGGTTAGCCACGACGCGAGATTGGCCGGTATTCGCATCGATGCGAATCAACACCGATTGCCCATTTGCGAGAAACAGCAGACCGTAAACGTAGTTTCCGTCCGGTGAGAATGTGATCGCGGTTACGTGCCCGGAGACGCCGTAATTCCGCACATTGCCGTTCATGTCTATAAATATGGATTGCTCGGGAGCGTCCGGGCGGTAGTAGGCGACTTCCGAGCCGTTCGCGGAGCAAACCACTGCCGCATCAGTCGGCACAGACGACAATTGTTCGGCGTCATCGTGCGGCAGAAACCAGCCGTTTTCACTGATGCGCTCGCCCAGCCGCGCCAGTCCTCCCGTACCGAGCGAATCCCAGTGCCCGCAGAATGACGCGTTGTCGATGCGATTTAGATCGGCGATCAGGCTTAGCGGATCGGGCTTGCCTGTTTTTAGCGAATAGAGTTGCAGATTTGCTTCTGTGCCGCGCCGCTTGACGAGCGCCCAGTTGCCATCCGGCGACACGACCACGCGATCGAGCGGGCCCTCGAACCACTGGTTGCTCGGTAATTCCAACACCAGGTCGCCGCGCATTCCACCGTCGGCTGCCGGAGTTGTGACGGATTGCGATGCGCTGCTTCCGTTCGACGCCGTTCCTTGTGCGTCTGCCGGATTTGTCGCCGGAACTGCAGGCTTCGTTGCTTGCGACTGCGGCTGTGTCGATATGGGCTGCGCGGATTGGGCCGCCGTCGTTTGCGTCGTGGACTGACTCCGCGCGAACGCAATCGGCAGGGCGCCGGCGACGACGAGCACTGCGGCGGTGACAACGCGATTCATCATCTGCCTCGGAAGGAACGGAAAGCCGCAGAAATCTGCCTTACGGCAGGTGCCTGGCGCAAAGGAAACACCTCAGCGCAAAAACAGAAATTCTCGGCGTCCTCTGCGTCTCTGCCCGCGCAGACGGGCCTCTGCGGCGCCGATAATAATTTTACGTGGAAACTTCAGGCGTACTTGTAAAACCCGCGGCCGGATTTCCTTCCCAGCCACCCTGCCGCGACGTACTTCCTTAAGAGAGGACACGCGCGGTACTTCGGATCGCCGAACCCCTTGAAGAGCACCTCGAGGATGTCCACGCAAACGTCCAGGCCGATAAAATCGGCCAGCTCGAGCGGTCCCATCGGGTGATTCATGCCGAGCTTCATCACCGCATCCACCGATTCCGGCGTCGCCACGCCTTCCATCACGGCGAACGCCGCTTCGTTGATCAGCGGCATTAATACGCGGTTTGAGACGAAACCGGGTGCATCGTTCACGGCCACAGGCTTCTTGCCCAGCCGCTCGCAAAGCGTCATTGTTGTTTGGAACGTGTCATCGCTGGTTGCCAGCCCGCGGACCACTTCCACCAGCGCCATCATCGGCACCGGATTCATGAAGTGCATGCCGACGAAGCGCTCCGGACGGCTAGTTTGCGCCGCGAGTTGCGTGATCGAAATCGAGGATGTATTGCTTGCCAGAATCACGCCGGAACGCAGAGCCGCATCGGCTTCCTTCAGCACGCGAACTTTCAGGTCGAGCTGCTCAGGTACCGCTTCTACGGCAAAGTCCGCTGCGCTCAGCTTCGACATGTCCGTGGTCGCATCGATGCGTCCTAGCGCGGCAGCTTTATCGGCTTCCGTGATTTTCGCTTTCTTCACTTCGCGGTCGAGATTCTTGCCAATGGTGTCCAGGCCTCTATCCAGAAAGCGCTTCTCGATATCGCGCAGGATCACGTTGTAGCCCGACCGCGCAAACACATGCGCGATTCCGTTGCCCATCGTCCCCGCGCCGAGCACTGCCACTGTTTTGATCGAGTCAGTCGACATAGCGAACCATGATAATCGAGGTCTAGTTTTAAGCGTAGATTCCGTTTAGATTTCGAGCGAAATCGTGCCCTGACGCAAGTTGGCCGGTTCGGCGGAGTGGCCGGATACGGCAACTGCAATACCCGCGTCATTTTCGCAGCGCACAAACGCGCCGCCCCGCACGCACTTCGGTCCTTTAGGGTAAACACGTAGGCGCTTCCACGACGGCACTGCGCCATGATAGCGACGAAAGCCGACATTTGGACGGAAATGGAGCGCGTGACATAATTTCTTCCATGCGTTTGCAAATAACGTTGGTTCCTGGGACTGCGGCGTGGAATCGGTGAAAGTTGTCCTGATATCGACGTATGAGATGGGGCGGCAGCCTTTCGGCCTCGCGTCTCCCGCGGCGTGGCTGCGCGAAGCGGGCGCGGACGTTGCCTGCGCCGACGTGTCGCGCCAGGCGCTGCCCGAAGACGCGGTGCGCGATGCTGATCTGATCGCGTTTTATGTGCCGATGCATACCGCGACGCGGCTTGCCATCGCGCTGCTGCCTACGGTTCGTGAGCTGAATTCGCGCGCGAGTTTGTGCTTCTATGGCCTGTATGCGCCCGTGAACGAGGCATATTTGCGCAGGCTTGGCGTTGATTTCATCATTGGCGGCGAATTTGAGGAGACCCTTGCGAGGCTTGTTGATGCGGCTGCTGGGAATTCTAATACGGACAAATCCGAAATCGATTCCTCAGGGGTTAAAACCCCTGAGGAGAGGGCGAAGCATAAGTCGGAGCTAAGGCCGGCCACGGCAGGCAGGCTCCGACCCCCTAAACACCTAGCTCCCGAAGCCGTGGGCGTTCCCTCGCGAGAAATGGAGCATTTCGGAGCTCAGGGCAGGTTAAAGGGCGTTCCTGTTATCTCGCTTGGGCGGCAGAAATTTCGAGTGGCGGACCGAGCGGGATTGCCGCCGCTCGAAAAGTACGCCCACCTGCTGTTGCCGGATGGCGAATCGCGCGTCACCGGCTACACGGAAGCAAGCCGCGGCTGCAAGCATCTGTGCCGGCATTGCCCGATCGTGCCGGTTTACAACGGTGCATTCCGAGTAGTGGACCGCGACGTGGTGATGGCGGACATCCGCCAGCAGGTGGCGGCCGGTGCGGAACACATCACGTTTGGCGATCCGGATTTTTTCAATGGCGTAGGGCACGCGATGCCGATCGTGGAAGAGTTGCACCGCGCATTTCCACGCCTCACCTACGACGCGACGATCAAGGTGGAGCATCTATTGAAGCATTCCGATTGCGTCGGAAAGCTGCGCGACACGGGATGCTTGTTTGTGACCAGCGCGGTTGAGAGCGTGGACGACGCGGTGCTCGCAAGGTTTGAAAAGAATCACACGCGTGCGGATTTCTTGCGTGTGGTGCAGATGTTTCGAGACTGCGGACTCACCTTGCAGCCGACGTTTGTGCCGTTTACGCCGTGGACGACGCTGGAAGGATACTGCGAATTGCTCGAAGTCTTGCGCGACGAGGATCTCGTTGAAAATGTAGCGCCCATTCAGCTCGCGATTCGGCTGCTGATACCGGCCGGCTCGCGGCTGCTCGAGCTGGAGGAAATTCGGCGAGGCGTGGGAGAATTTGACGAAGCGGCTCTGGTCTATCCATGGAAACACGCAGACCCGCGAGTGGATCGCCTGTGCGAGGAAGTTCAGGCGCTCGTTCATTCGGGTGAAAAATCGGGCCGCGGCCGCGCGCGAATTTTCGAACGGGTGGAGGACGCGGCCTTCGCGCTGGCCGGTGGAGGAATTACGCGTAGCGCATTGCCGATGCTTGCGGCACGCGCGACGATCCCGTACTTGAACGAGCCTTGGTACTGTTGAGCGGAGCCAACCGGGGACCAGTTGGTTCCCATCGTGGCGGCGAGAAAAAAGCTGCGGCAGGCCGACACGTTCGTGTGAGGCGCGAGACCACGGCGTGCAGAGGTTGGGAGTTTTTCCAACCTTCAATCGGGACCACAGATAAACACTGATGAACACAGATAGAAACGCGCAAATCAAACCGCGGGGATTGCGGCGCGTGCTGATACTTGCCAGCAAGATGGGGTATCAGACGCGCGGCTTCGCCGACGCAGCCGAGAAACTGGGAGTGGCAGTCGTGTTTGGGACCGACCGCTGCCATCAGCTCGACGATCCGTGGGGAGACGAAGCTCTGCCTCTGCATTTTGAGAATCCGCGGGAAGCAGCGGTGGAGATCGCGCGAGCGTTGAGCGGTGGCACTGGTGGAGATCGCGAGCGAGGCGAGAATTTGGTGAGTGCTGTGATTGCCCTGGGGGACCGACCGACGCCCACGGCCGCTTATGCGGCGCAATTGCTGGGAGTGGCGGCAAACCCGCCGGAAGCGGCGGAGATTTGCCGGAATAAATTGCGTCAGCGAGAGGCGCTGCGGGCGGCTGGGATTCGCGTGCCGGACTTTTTTGCATTTGCAGCGGCCGATGATTTAAACGAGGTACTGCGGCGCGCGACATTTCCGTGCGTGGTGAAGCCGCTGTCGCTGGCGGCCAGCCAGGGAGTGATTCGCGCGAACAGTGTGGAGGAATTTGAGACTGCGGTGCGGCGCATTCAGTTGCTGCTCGAATCACCTGAAATTCAGGTGACGCGCGATCCGGAGCTCGACCGGCTGCTGGTGGAGTCGTACATTCCCGGCCGTGAAGTGGCCTTGGAAGGCCTGATGACGCGCGGCAACCTGCGCGTGCTGGCAATCTTCGACAAACCCGATCCGCTCGAAGGGCCGTATTTCGAGGAATCGATTTACGTGACGCCGTCGCGATTGCCCGCGCAGACGCAGGCGGCCATCGCGGCGTGCGCGTCGGATACCGTGCGGGCGCTCGGGCTCGAGACGGGGCCAGTGCACGCGGAATTCCGCGTGAATGAGGCTGGGCCGTGGGTGCTCGAAGTGGCGCCGCGGCCGATAGGAGGATTGTGTTCGCGCGCGCTTCGATTTGGGCCGGAGCGAATTTCGCTCGAAGAGCTGCTGCTTCGCGATGCGCTGGGCTTTCCCGGAAGCGACCTTGTACGCGAAGAGTTGGCGTCAGGCGTGATGATGATTCCCGTGCCGCGGAGCGGAATCTTTGAGGGCGTGGACGGGCTGGAGGAGGCGGAAAAGATTGCCGGCGTAACGGAGATTCGGACTACGGCGCGTCTGCGGGATTATGTGGCGGCGTGGCCGGAGGGAGCGAGCTACCTGGGATTTATTTTTGCCCGCGGCGAGTCGGCGGCATTTGTAGAAGATGTGCTGCGGGCGGCGCATGCGAGATTGGAATTTCGATTTTCGCCGCGGTTGTCTGTGGAGCATCCGGCGACGGGGAAAATGGCGGGTTGAAACGCGGCGCGGTGCGAAACAAACTAAAACAAGAGCGCCCGCCTGCCCTTCGTTTCGCTCAGGGTAAAAAGGCGGCCGCTACAACGGCAGATTCTAGCCCTTGGCCTTCTGCGGGACGTAGCCTTCGGGAAGTTTGGCGCCTTCGCCGAAGAAGAATTGCTCCAATTGCTCTTCCATGATTTTCTGGGAGTTGGGGTCGAGAGGATTCAGGCGGTATTCGTTCATGATCATTTTGGAGTGTTCGAGCCAGAGCTTCCAGGCGTCTTTGGAAACGTTCTCGTAAACGCGCTTGCCGATTTCACCCTTCCACGGGATGCGGTCGAGGCCGGGCAGTTCGCGCCCGAATTTCACGCATTTCACCATGCGGACGGATTCACTGGCCGGTTGCGGCGCCGCCGGCGGCGTGTTGTCGGCACATTTTTCGTCGGCCATTGAGGCATCCTGATCGCGTGCGGAGAAACTGCA
>JBOGNK010000109.1:0-8254 GCA_050747085.1 Candidatus Acidiferrales bacterium | reverse complement strand
CGTATGAGACGCATGCAAAACTTAAGCAGACAAGAAGAGCAATGGCCGGGCGCTTCATGTATTGCCCTCCATGGAGACTTCCGGTGTCGGCAAGGACAGCACGCGGATAATTATCGCAACAGTATTTCGACCTCTCATGTTGCGCCACCCGCACGAACGTGCAAAATGCTCAGAACCGTTAACCATTGTGCATGGGCAGACTGATGCTTTTACGGGATCACACTTTCCACAGGCAGAGCGCGAAGATTCGCTGGGCCTTATTGCGCCGGGACGACGCGGACGTAATCGAGCGGGGCGCGTTCGCTGGCGTCCGGAGTGCCTTCGATGCGAATTTCATCGCCCGAGTCGATGGCGGCGTTGCGGACGATACGGCGCGTGGAAGTGTCCCCGTCCGGCTTCCGGGACGGGTAGTCGCCGCTCGCAACCCATGCATCGATTTGCTTGCCGTTCACGAGCACTCGAAAGTGTGACTGGCCGTTATTCTGATCGAAATACTCGACATCGAGATCGTACTTCCCCGCCGCTCTGTGGACCCTAAACGTCGCAGAGCACGTTTCCGCCGGCTCGGGACAAATGATCGCTTTGCCGCCAGAGGCCGTTTCCCACGGCGTGACATCGGTGACGACGTAGCCATCCAGCTTCATCGACTCGGCTTCGACGCGATTCGGATGATGGCCCACACGGCCCTTTGCGTCGGGAATCTCGGACATGCGGAAAAACCAGTCGCAGATCGCGTCGCGCCACACGATGGCGTGACCAGCCTGATACTCGAAATGAGCAAGGATGTCGCCATAGCGCTGAGGATCGATCCGGCCGCGGAGAGACTCCCATTCGCTGACGTAGTGCTGCGCACGCTCGGCTCCTTCGTAGTGTGAATCGTAAACATACTGAATCACAGTTTCGCCGGAATGGAGTTTCTGCGTGTACGGCACGTGGTGAAAAAACAGGACCAACTGATCCGGACAGTTCGCGAGTGTTTCGTAGAGCGCTTGCACGGCCCTAGGATATTGGCCGATGAAGCCGGTGCCCGTCGCGATCGTGCGGTCCATCCCAATCCCACTGTGATCGGCGCGAAGCCATTGGCCCCAGCCATTGCGCTCGGCAGAGTCTGGATCGGGGCCGTAATGAGAACCAAGAATATCTGTCAACGTGCCGAGGCCAAGCGGGCCAGTGTAGTCCTCGTACGTGCGCCACGAGGAAAGCTGCATTTGCGAGATCATTTTCACGACGACGGGATCGTTGCTAAAAGTTAGCCGGGTCCATTCGACAATGATTTCCTTAGCGCTCAGGTTCGGATCCCATGCCAGCCGCCCGAACGCGTAGAGATTCGCAAGAGCCATGGGATTGCCGAGCCAATCGGGATCGAGGCCAACATTCGCGACACCCGTGAATCCGCCGAGCGGCTGATGGAAAACGTGTCCGGCGATTAGGTCTTTCACCCGCGTCGAACGTGAGGCGCCCGTGGCGTGCATGTCGAAATCGAGAATTTCTTTCCACATTGGCGCCAGAAAACACAAATGCCGCTGCTGTCCCGTGTATTCCTGCGTGATTTGCAGCTCGATCGCTTCGTTCGTCTTGCGCAATCCAGCGAAAAGCGGCTGCGCCGGCTCCCGCACCTGGAAATCGATCGGCCCATATTTGATCTGGACCACGACGTTGTCGTCGAACTTGCCGTCGAGGGGATGAAAAATATCGTACGCGGCGCGGGCGCGGTCGGCCTTTGGATCGCGCCAATCGAGGTGATGGTTATAAACGAACGCGCGGTAAAAGATCACTCCGCCATGCGGCTTTAGCGCGCGCGCGATCACGTTCGCCGCGTCTGCCGGGCTGCGCCCGTAACTGGAAGGACCGGGAATGCCTTCCGAATCGGCTTTCACGACGAAACCGCCGAAATCCGGGATCAAGCGATAGATTTGATCCGCTTTCGCACGCCACCAGGCGATCACGCGTGGATCGAGCGGATCGTACGTGTCGAGCCCGCCGATCAATTTCGGGCTCGCGATATTCACAGAAAGTGCAAGGCGCACACCCCAGGGGCGAAACGCGTCCGCAATGCGCGCGATCTGTGGAAGGAAATCATCGGTCAGCACGCGCAGATCGGCGTTCACGTTATTTACATCGCAGCCGTTGATCCCGACGGATGCCAGAAGCCTCGCGTATTCGCTGACGCGCGTCAGGTCGGAACGAACCGCACCGTTGTCGAAGAAAATCGAGCGGCCGCCATAGCCGCGCTCGATCGTGCCGTTCAGGTTGTCCCATTGATTCACCCAGCGGAGCGGAACCCAGGGAACCTGAATGTCACTGAGGTTATCAAGCGGCGCGCCCTGCGCGATTTCGCGCAGCAGAGCAAACGTGCCGTACAGGACGCCGCGATCCGTATCGGCTGTGATGAAAGCGCACTCAGACGCTCCGCAGTTTCTGCCGGCAATCGAGTAGCCGCTGTCACCAAGATTCATCCGGCGCGATGGATAGGCAGCAAAAAGGTGGTGAAGTTGCTCGTTCGTGCCAAGAAAAATGTACCCGCCATGAATCGGCACGCGATGCACGACGGCCAGTTCTTGCCCGAGCATTCCGTCGACGCCGCGAAGCAGTTCGTTTTGCGCCGACCGCAGCATGGGCGAATCGCCCTGAACGATTACGTCGCGCGGCAGCGATTTGTATTGCGCTGCAATCGCAGGTTGCAGACGCGCGTAGCGCAGCCATGCATTCTCACCGTTATCTGCCCACGCACAGGATGGCAGGTATGCCAGTGCCACAAGCATTGCCGCAGCGATCAGGAGATGGCGGCTCGGCCTGGTTGCCTGAGCTATGCGAGGCGAGTTGCGAGAAATTCTCATAGTTCGACTTGCCACAGGGAATCTATCACGCGATCCAAAGCCTCGCCACGCCTTGAAGTCCCGGCGGTGAACAGCAAATGGGGATTACATTTGATTGCGGCGTGCGCAGAGCAGGTCGGCCGTTCGAAAAGCCGGCTCTCGTTGGAAGTTAGCTCACAGGGTTGTATGCTTCCGTGGATGCACTCGCAAGAACGGTCGCCTACTGCAGGTCTGTTCATAGGGCTGATCATCACGCTGGGCGCTGTGGTGGCGTACTCCGCCTACGTGACGTTTCAGATTTCGAATTTGAAAGCTCTGCAGAGCGACACTTCCGACCGCAATCGCCGGGACTCGCTCCAGCTTCTGCGCATTCAAAACGACTTGAACTCGCTGGGGCTGGCCATGAACGACATGCTGGACAACGATGAACCCTATCCCATGACCGCCTGGCGCGCGCAATTCGACCGTATTCACGCCGACCTGAGCGACGCGTTCCGGCTGGAGGCGCAGCTGGCGATCGCGCACCGCACGCCGGAGCAGAGCCAATATCTTTCCAATTCGCTCGCGCAGTTCTGGGACGCGACCGATCGAATGTTCGCCATGGCGCAAGCCGGAAAAGCGACGGAAGCACGCGCGCAAGTTCACATCACATTGCAGGCGCGCCAAGCCGCATTGAGCACCGCAGTGGCGCGGCTGCTTGTTGCGAACAATGAGAGCGACGAACAAGCGAGCCGGGAAGTGGCGCAAATCTACGATCGCGTGCAGCGGCAGGCCTACATTTTTCTGATCGCTACGCTGATCGCGATCGCGCTGACGAGCCTCTATCTGATTCGCTCCAATCGGCGTCTCTTCGCGCAGCTCGCTTCCCTTTCCAATCAACGCAGCGATCTGGCGCAGAAGCTGATCGCCACGCAGGAATCGACACTGCGGTACATTTCGCGCGAGCTGCACGATGAATTCGGGCAAATTCTGACCGCGATCGGCTCGATGCTGGCGCGCGCGGAAAAGCACACTCCAGCCGATTCTCCATTGCGCTCTGAACTGCGTGAGGTGAGCGAAATCGCGCAAGCGACGCTCGACAACATCCGCAGCCTTTCCCAAGCGCTGCATCCGGTGATGCTGGACGAAACAGGCCTTGAAAGCACGATGGACTGGTACATTCGCACGGCAGCGAAGCAAACAGGGATCAATATCCGATACGAGAAATCCGGGACGCCCTTCGCGGTGAACGGCAACTCCGCGATCCATATCTATCGCGTGCTGCAGGAAGCGCTGAACAACGTCGCGCGGCATTCCGAGGCGAAGGAAGCCTGGGTCCGCTTGCGGTTTCTGGACGAAGCGCTGGAACTGGAAGTGGAAGATCACGGCAAGGGCTTCGCACCGGACTCGACTTCCGGCATCGGGCTGGTCGCCATGCGCGAGCGCGCCGAATTGTTGAATGGGTCGCTCGATGTGTCGCATCCCGCTGAGGGCGGAACCCGAGTGCGCCTCCGCGTCCCGCACCACGATACGCAGGACCCGGCAAATCAAGCCGCGGAAAGGCAGGGTTCGCATGCCGCCTAGCATCGGCGTCTTGCTGGTGGACGATCACCATTTGGTTCGGCGAGGTTTTCGCCGCCTGCTGGAAGACGAGCCGGACATTTCCGTTCTGGGCGAAGCAGGCGACGGCGACGAAGCGATTCGCCTTGCGCGGCGGCTGAAGCCGCGAGTGATCCTGATGGACTGCGCCCTTCCGGGGACGAGCGGCCTGGTTGCGACAAAGAAGATTCTGGAAGAATTGCCCGGCTCGGCAGTCCTGATGCTAAGCATGCACTCAGAGGACACGCTCGTGCGGCAGGCACTGGAAGCTGGTGCGTCGGGGTACGTACTGAAGAACGCGGTCGACCTCGATCTTGCCGCGGCAATCCGGAAAGTTGCGGCGGGCGAGGAAGTCTTGTCGCCTCAGCTTGCGCGCGCAGAAACTCTAAAGGGCGAGCGACAAGGCGCGCTGACTGCGCGTGAACTGGAAATCCTGCAACTGATCGTCGATGGCAAATCGAACAAAGAAATCGCGGACAAGCTCGGACTGAGCGTCAATACGGTTTCTGTGCACCGAGCCAATATCATGGACGCGCTCGGCATCCACAAAACAGCAGAACTCGTCGTATATGCGATTCGCAACGGGCTGGTGAATATACCGTGAACCGCCGGGATTTCATTACGCGCCTGGCTGGCGCGTGCCTCGCTGCCCCACTCGCACTGGCATTCGATTCGTTTGCGGGGCCCGGCGCGCCGCCGACGTCTCCCGGATTTCGTCTCACGAATGTCACGGAGCGCGCAGGGATCCGCTTTTTGCACAACAACGGCGCATACGGAGCGAAATTCCTGCCCGAGACGCTGGGCTCGGGCTGCGCGTTTTTTGATTACGATCGCGACGGCTGGCAGGACATCCTTCTGATTAACGGCACCGACTGGCCCGGGCATGGCCGTGCGCGCACGACGATGCAGCTGTATCGAAACAATCGCGACGGCACGTTCACCGACGTGACGCACCCCGCAGGGCTTGACGTTGAAATGTACGGCATGGGCGTTGCGGTGGCCGACTACGACAACGACGGCTGGCAAGACATTCTCGTCACGTGCGTCGGCCAGAATCGTCTGTTCAAGAATTCCGGCAAGGGCCATTTCATCGACGTGACGGAGCCGAGTGGGCTGGGGCACCGGCACGCGTTCAGCACTTCGGCGCTGTGGTGCGATTTTGATCGCGACGGCTTTCTGGATTTGTTCGTGTGCAATTACGTGAAATGGTCGACGGAAACGGACGTTTTCTGCACGCTCGATGGAAAACACAAGTCCTATTGCACACCGGAGGCGTATCGCGGCGAAACATGCTGGCTATTTCGCAACCGTGGCAACGGCACGTTCGAAGACGTTACGGCAACGAGCGGAATTTTCGATACGAGCTCGAAATCCCTCGGCGTGGCAATGCTCGACTACGACGGCGACGGCTGGCCGGACCTGCTCGTCGCAAATGACACGCAGCCGAACAAGCTTTATCGCAACCTGCACAACGGCACGTTCAAGGATGTTGCCGTGCAAGCGGGAGTGGCTTTCAGCAGCGAAGGGAAAGCGCGTGCGGGCATGGGCGTCGCGGCGGCGGACTTCGAGAATTCCGGCACGACGGGCCTTGCGATCACGAATTTCGACAAAGAAATGACCGGCCTCTATCTACCACTGGGGAAAGGCGAGTATCAGGACGTGGCGATGCGCGCAGGCATTGGGCTGCCCTCTCTCAATACTTTGGGATTCGGGTGCGTGTTTGCGGACATGAATCTGGATGGGCTTGAAGACCTGGCGGTGGCGAACGGTCATATCGACGAATTAGTGCGGAGCGTCAGCTCCACAGTTCAGTACGCGCAGCCGCCGCAGCTTTTCCTGAACTCCGGGAACGGCTACTTCCACAACGTCGCCGCCGATATTGGCACTGACTTCGTCCGCCCGCGCGTGAGCCGCGGCCTTTGTTACGCGGATTTCGATCGCGACGGAGACATTGACCTGCTGATGACAACGAATAACGGACCCGCGTGCCTGTTCCGCAACGACCTTGTCGCACGCAACAACAGCATTCGCTTCCGCCTGATCGGAACAAAGTCGAATCGCGATGCGATCGGCGCCACCGTCCGCATTCATCACAATGGAACCGAGCAGTCGCAATTGGTGAAAACGGGCTCGAGCTATTTGTCGCAGTCGGAATTGACGCTGACGTTTGGCCTTGGGAAGAGCGACCACGTTGACCGCATCGAGATCACGTGGCCCAGCGGAAGAACCGAGGAGCAAAAGAATCTCCGAGCAGGCCACACCTACCTGTGCACGGAGTCAAAGGGAATCTCTGCCCTCCCTCGATTCTAGGCTGTTCCTGGACTCAGGACCCGCCGGCGGCGGGAAAAGCCTTATTGCAGGGCAACGGGCGGAGGGTTCATGGCTTAGTATTTTTACATTATTGTGCGATTTTCGCGTTGGGCCTACATTCGGGTCACACAAAAAAGTCCTCAGCGTCGATGGCACCGATTCGCTGAGGCCCCCAAAACCTAAATCGCATCCCACAGCGATCCCGGGTCGGTTCACCACTGGCCCGGGATTGTTGCTTTTACGCGCGCCTGCTTGAAGACTTCTGCGAACAACGTGACCCAAAGTGGACGGCAACGCGACGGTGTGAGTTCACGGTTGAAAGGGATTAAGCTGCTCCCGTCTTAATCGGTAACCCACTTTGCTACTGCCGGTAAGCAGAGAAGCATCGCGACACATGCTACGACGGGCACCAGCAGTCCCGCTCGGAGATCGCTTTCGCGCGTCGAGAAGAAGCCTACAAGCCATGGCATTGTCGCGCCGCCGAGCGCCGACAGCGCAAAGAGAATGTTTCCGATTCGCCGCGCGCGTTCGCCAAATTGTTTGGTCATCCAAGCGACGAGCACAGGATAGACCGCGGCGAAGCCGAGCCCGCAAACGGCGGAGCACGCGGCCACTCCCCAAAACGTTTTCGCTACCAGCAGGACGGCGCTGCCTGCCCAACCCATCAGTAAGCCCAGAATCACGAGCGTTCGTTCGCGCCTGCGCAGCGGATTGATGGGAACAAATGCCCTTCCCGCGAGCAAACCGGCCCAAAAAAACATCGGCGCGAGCGCCCACAGATTGCTTGGTCCGGCAGACATTCTCTTCGCAAGCTCGGCGGCCCATCCTGCAACGGAGTTTTCGGTTCCGACGTATAAATAAAACAGAGCGCCAAGAGCGATGACGCTGATTGCGCCGCCCGTGCGCGTGTCGCGCGCGTTGGAGTTCGCCGATGCTTGCGCAGCTGGAACGCCCAGGTGCACTGCGAGGAGAACAAGAGCCGCGCACAGCGACGCTGCAGCAATGCCGTAGAGGAACCACGAAGCTGCGCCGTGACGCGCTGCGATCAAAACGAGCGGGGGGCAAGCCACGGCTCCGATTCCCCAGGTGAAGTTGAGGATGCTGAGCGCTGCCACGCGGCGCGATTCGACGACCTCCGCCACCCACAAGTTCGAGCTTGCCAGCACCAGGCCGAGGCCATATCCGTACAACGCAGTCGCGGCCAGCCCTCCTGCTGCGGTGCTTGCGTTCAGTCCGGCAAGACCAATTGCGATTGCAATGTAGCCCGGGACGAGCGTCGCCTTGTAGCCCCAGCGAGGAAGAAGCACGCTGAGTGAAGCGAGTCCAATCATGTTCGTGGCGAATTGGACGGTGAAGAAGAGGCCGGCACGCTCGTCGGTGAGAGACCAGCGGCCGATCAGTAACGGCAGAATCGGCCCGAGGATCGTCGTCACAACGCCCGCAACAACGAAGCTCGCGAGGATCGCGGAGCTGGCCGCGCGATTTCGCGCTGCATCACTTCGCGCGATTTGAGCCGAGTCCGTTACGTCCACTGTAGTGGCCCACCGTAT
>JBOGNK010000108.1:0-3152 GCA_050747085.1 Candidatus Acidiferrales bacterium | reverse complement strand
CACCGTAAGCGTCGATGGATATCATGAACCGAAAGCGATGACTCCGCCGATCGGGTGCCCCATCGTTCGCGCTGTTTGCGAACGGTGGGTCTTCGGTATGGACACCGGGCTAATCCACCCGGTTGACAGGTAATAGCACTGGCTCAATCTGCAGGTACGCGCCATGACGGAAGAGTATGGAATGAAATCATTGAAAAGAAACGACGAAACATTGGTGGCGCGCCCAAGGGGACGATTTTAGAACTTTCCTGGGCGACGTCGTAGCAGCCGTATCGACGACTGAAATTCGGGGTCTACTGCGGCTGTAGCGCCGAAGACGCCCCTCATTCGGTTTGTGCCGTAGGTGGATGCTCTTCTAAAGGGGCTGCGGCACGGCGACAAACGCACGTTTTCCTCGCTGTCCGCGCGTGTATGCACCCATGTGATAGTCGCGAGAAGTCCCAAAATGGGAAAGGCCCAAAAGAACCAGACGGAAATCAAAAATGCCTGGCCATAAACGGGCTGTGGTGAAGAGTCTCGCAACACAGCAAGAAGACGATTCCCACCACAAAGGACCATGCTGTTTGTACGACTACAATTTGTGGTTTCGAGCGTGTGCACGGTAGAGGTACAAGTCGTAAGTAGTTCGAAAGGTCAGGAAACCGCGCGGGACAGTCATATTCTCCCGCTACCCAGACACTGATCCAGGCCAAATTTCACGCAAGGAAAAGCTCAGTTGTCCATCCAAGCCAGCGTTCAATCCGCGCGGAACCGTAATTTGAACGTAGACGAACTCTTGCGCCGAGCATCGACGCGGAGACTCCGATCCGACGAAAAGAGAAAAGGACCCGCCACCGATCATTCAGTTGTGGTATCGACTCAGAATCGCAAGAGTTCTGTCGGCATTTTTTCTCACGACTGGATCGTTCGTCTCGTTCCGAACCTTTCTCACGTAACGAATCGCTGCGGCAACTGACACGACCTCCTGAGAAGGAGATTCGGTGATCTTCCAACGGCGCGATCCTTCTACCTTCCGAAGTGTATGCTGTGGGCCGTCCAAAACCCAGTACGCGTTCGTAAGGACCAACGTGTAGAACGTCCGTAATTTAAGCGGTCCCGCAGGCTGTCCAGGCCAGGATAGGCGCATTGTGTGGTCAAGTTGTCCAATCGCTAGGTACTCGACACCGACCGTCGCATCATTCCCATGGATTGTCGACGACATGGCACCACAATCTCCCTGCTTCACTATTATCTCTGGGTCAGAAGGGAAAGATTTTGGATGAAGGAATATGGCGGTTGCTCCGTACCATCCCTCCGGTACCAACCGCGCTCCGGTGCCGTCCATCTCGCAAAGCTGCGTCACGATGCTCCCAGGACCTCCCGTCCCGCTATCACCGGCCGTTCCTTTGCCTATCATTGCGATCAGCAAAACACTCGCAAACGCCGCCAGAACGGCCCCAACACCAATCCTTGTGGTTTGCCTTGGATCGAGGTGGCCTCTACGCGCCTTGCGATTTTTACGTACACCATCCTCGCTTGTAGTCTCAATCGTTCTCATTGTGGATCGAACTCCTTTGGCTTGCCTCCGCCCCACGGACGCATATAGATGGGTGGGCTGTTTTGAAATGTCTTGTCCTTCGGAGCTGTCGCGTTCGGGTCAGTGCTGAAAAACATGCCGGTCGGATAGGCGAATACTTTTCGCTTCAGGACATTTGCAATTGCCTGGGCGACGGAATAAGGCCCATTCCAAGCGGCCTCGCAGGCGTTTAGCGTAATCGTAACATTAGGTCCTAAGTTTGCAGTCGGGAGCTCATCAACGTTTAGAGGGGTTAAGTTCTCATCAGGCTGATTAGATGACGTTGTCGGCTCCTGTCTCCGAGTAGACTTGGTAGCGGTAACGACCAAGGCTCGGAGGAAAGGAGCCGAGCGATGGTGATTATAGGATGTGATTTTCACACGCGCTATCAACAGATTGCGATGCTCGACGAAGCAACTGGGGAGTGGGCTGAGCGCCGATTGGAACATGAGAGCGGGGAAGCGCACAAGTTCTACCGCGATTTGCCGAAGCCGGTTCGCGTGGGCGTGGAGGCAACTGGTCCTCTGCATTGGTTCGAGCGTTTGCTGGCGGAGTTGGGTCACGAACTGTGGATTGGAGATTCGGGTAAGATTCGCGCCAGCGAAGTGCGCAAGCAAAAAACCGATCAGAGAGATGCTAAGCTCATTCTGGAATTGATGCTGGCGAATCGCTTCCCTCGCATTTGGGTTCCCACGGCAACGGAACGCGATCTGCGACAACTCCTCTGGCATCGTCACAAGATGGTGCGGATGCGGACGATGCTAGGCAACCAGTTGCATTTTCTGGCCATGAGCCAAGGCTTGTGTCGGAAGAAAAAGCTGTTCACTCGGCGCGGCCGCGCAGAGCTCGCCAGCTTGCCTCTGGGGCCCTGGTCCAGCCGGAGACGCACCGAACTTCTGCATTTACTCGATCAACTCGATCCGACGATTGACGAACTGGATCGCGCGGTGACGCAGGAAGCCGAGCGCCGCCCGGAGGCCGCTCTCCTGATGACTCATCCGGGGATCGGGCCCGTGAATGCTCTCGCCTTCGTGCTCACCATTGGGCCGATAGCTCGATTCGAACGCAGCAAGCAGATCGCCAGCTATCTGGGACTGAATCCCAGTGAGCATTCCTCGGGCGGAAAGCGGCGGCTCGGTGGCATCAGCAAGCAGGGCAACACCATGGTGCGCTGGTTGCTGATCGAAGCTGCGCATCATGTGGTGCGTTTCGATCCCGAACTCCGGCAGGACTATGAACGGTTGAAATGCCGGCGAGGAAACGCGGTCGCCAAAGTAGCGATCGCACGCAAGTTGGCCGTGCGCATGTATTGGATGCTGCGCAGTGGAGCAGACTACGCACGGCTGGTTCGCATGCAAGGCAGCCCGGGGGCCACCCTGGTGAACGCAAGTTCATCGCTGGGCTGATTGGGCACCTTGCTCCCCCGACTGGTCGGGGCGTCTGAAGAACGAATCATGGTCGGAAGTGCAGTGACCGAATAGATGGTTGGTGGAACCAGAAACACCGTACGGATTTACAAGGCGAGCCTTGGTCGAAGCGGGAAAAGATTTCGGGTTAAGAAGAAAGAGAACATCTCAGCACTCGCACGCTACAAGTG
>JBOGNK010000107.1:0-10538 GCA_050747085.1 Candidatus Acidiferrales bacterium | reverse complement strand
TCCGATTCCAGCAGCGTCTCCGGGAACGCCCCGCAGTTGATGGTGATGAATGGATTTTTCGCGCGCCCGCTGTTTTCGTGGATCGCGCGGGCAACCAGTTCTTTTCCGGTACCGCTTTCCCCGGTAACCAGGACGCGGCTGTTCTGGGGCGCAATGTTTTCGATTAGTTCGAAAATAGCTTTCATTTTCGGGCTGGTGCCGATGATGTGGTCCAGTCCCGTGAGCCGGCGGAGTTCGCGCCGAAGATAGCCGGCTTCTTTTTTCAGCGCGAGCGTTTCGGCGAGCTGCTGAACCGCAGGACGCAACTCCTCGATCATGCGGTCGCCCTTGATTACATAACGATCGGCGCCGAAGTTGACGGCGTCGATGGCCGTATCGAGCGTCGGAACGCCAGTGATCAGGACGAATTTCGTCGAAGGCGCGAGTTCCTTGCAATAGCGCAGGAGTTCGACACCATCCATATCGGGCATGCGAATGTCGGAAACGACGATATCGTAGATCTGCGACGCGAGGCGACGCTTGGCCGCTTCGCCGTTCGAGACGGTGTCGACCTTGTGTCCTTCCTTGCGGAAACTGATTTCGAGCAGCTCGCAGATAGAGCGCTCGTCATCGACGACTAGCAGCTGAGCCATGATGAGCTAGCGCCTCCCCGAGTGGAGAGGTTCGCCCTCGGCCAGCGTGTCCGGTGCAGTCACCGGCGGGATCGAACTTCGCTTCGTGGCAACGGAGCGAGGACGCGATGCCGCTTTTTCGTCCGAAACGACGCGCGGAATCTCGACAATGAATTCGGCGCCCGGCTTTCGCTCGGTTTCGACACGTATGCGTCCGCTGTGCGCCTGGACGATGCGATAAACGATGGCAAGCCCGAGACCCGTTCCGCCGGCAAAGCCCGACTGGAAAGGTTCGAAAATGTGCGCGACTTCGCGCGGATCGAGGCCGATACCGGTGTCGCGGACGGAAATGCGCGCCCACGTGCGGTCGGCTTCGAGCCTCACGGAGAGCGTTCCGCCGTCGGGCATCGCGCGCAGGGCGTTGTTGCACAGATTCCACAGCACCTGCTTCAATGCGTCGCGATCGGCGCGGGCTTTCGTATGGATGCTGTAGTCGCGCTCGATCTTATAGCGGCCGCGAGACCGTTCGTCGCGTTCGACGAGCAGAAGGACTTCGTCGATCAGCGAAGCGACATCGATTGGGACGAACGCGTACGAGGTTTCGCGCGAGTAGTCGAGGAAATCGGAAACGATCTGGTTGAGCCGCTGCGACTCGCGGCTAACGATCTGGACGAGCTTTTTGTCATCGTCTTCCAGCGGAGCTAGGCGGACGAGCTCCTTCAGCGCGCCGCTCATCGCAGTGAGCGGCTGGCGAATTTCGTGCGCGATAGCGGCGGAAAGGCGGCCGAGCGCGGCCATGCGCTCTTTGGTTTCGACTTCGCGTTCGAGGCGGCGTAGATCGGTCAGGTCCTGGAAATTGAAGACGTAACCGGACACTTGATTCTGGCCTGTGCGTAGCGGCGAAACCGAAAGACCCAGGAAACGAGTTTCTCCCGATGGCGTGAGGAATTCGATCTCCTTGCGCAGTGCCGTGGGGTTGCCGTTCGCGTCAGTTTCGACGGGCCAGAAACCCGGGAGCACCTCCGCGACGTTCTCGCCGCGCAGCAAGCCGAAGCCGAATCCGGTGATGTCGACCCCGGAGCGATTGATGAGCAGGATGCGGCCATCGAGGTCGGTGGTCAGCAGGCCGCCGCGCATGGACTCGATGATGTCCTGATTGAAGGCCTGCAGGTCTTTCAGTTCCTCGCTCTTCTTGGCCAGTTCCACGCCTTTGCGACGAAGCGTCTGGGCGAGAAGTCCACCCAGATAGGCGACTGCGACGAACGCGAAAAGATTGCTGGCGAGCCAGGATTCGACGGCGCGGATGTTTGGCGTGCTGGCGGCAGTGCGCGGGATCACGTTGTAATACATCAACTCGATGATCGAACCCAGCAACACGAAGCTCGCGCCACCCACGGCGAAAACGGCGCGCCTCGAAAACAGAACGCTCGCCATCAAAATGATCACGAGATAGAGCGAGACGAAGTAGCTGTCCTGGCCGCCTGTCGCGTAGACTACGGCGGTTACGACGAGCAAGTCGCCGGCGACCTGTATCGGCGCCAGCCAGCCGGCCTCCGGGAATTTACGGTGCAAGGCCGCGTAGGCGAGCGCCAGCGCGTACCAGCCAACGATCAGTGGAAGAAGCGTCCGCGCGCGCAGCGGGATTTGCGTGAATTGGCCGAGAGCGATCAGGCCGAGCAGAACCGTGGCGAGGATGAACCGGACGCGTCCCATCCACGGAAGCCATTCGTTCGCGTTGAGCTGGGATTTCATGTCCGTCACGCCTTCAACATTCCCCGCGAACCGATTCTCCCGCCCTGAATCGGAGAAAGAGCCGGTCCGCTCGGATAATGCGGCCCGCGCCACCAGGCCGCGCTAGAGCAGGCGTGAATGTTGAAAGGTCCCCTCAAATTAATGTTGCGATGCCAGCTTCCCGATCAGAGAGAAGAGCGGCAGATACATGGATATGACGACACCGCCTACGACAATGCCGAGGAAAACGATCATGATCGGCTCGAGAGATGTGAGCAGGTCCTTGACCGCGGCGTCGACTTCATCCTCGTAGAAGTCCGCGATTTTTTGAAGCATGGCGTCCATGGCGCCAGTCTGTTCGCCGACGCCGATCATCTGAGTGACCATGCCGGGGAAAACGTCGGTCTCCTTCAGCGGATCGACGAGCGAGCGCCCCGCTTCGACGGCTCTGCGCGTTTGAGAGATTGCTTGTTCGACGACTGCGTTTCCCGCCGTCCGCGCCGTGATATCGAGGGCCTCTAAAATCGGCACGCCGCTCGCGATCAACGTTCCCAGCGTTCGCGTGAAACGCGCGACGGCAATCTTCCGAAGCACGATACCGAGGATCGGCACCTTCAGCATTACGGTGTCAACTGACATCCGCCCCGGCGGAGTCTTGTACCAGAACTTCACGGCGAAGAAGGCGCCGATGGCAAACATCAAAATCATGAAACCGTAGATGCTGCCGATGAAGTTGCTCATGCCGATGACGATGCGTGTCGGAAGCGGCAGGTCAACGTCGAGGCCGTTGAACAAATTGACGAAGATCGGAACCACTTTCCACAGCAGTAATATGATGACGCCAACCGCGATGCTCATGACCGAAATTGGGTAGATGCTCGCGGATTTGACGGCGCGCTTCAGCTTGACGTTCTTTTCGATGTAGGTCGACAGGCGCTGGAGAATGGTGTCGAGAATACCGCCCGTTTCACCCGCCTCGACCATGTTGTAGTAAAGCGGATCAAACACCTTCTCGTGCTGCTTCATCGCCGCGGACAGCGTACTCCCGCCTTCGACCGATCCGCGCACGCCGTTGAGGATCTTCTGGAACGTCTTGTTTTCCTGCTGCCCGGCGAGAATTTCGAGGCATTGGACGAGCGGCAGACCGGCGTCGATCATGACGGAGAACTGGCGCGTGAATACCGCCAATTCTTTCGACTCCACCTTGCCGGCGCCGAAAGTCGGGATGTTGAACTCCTTGCCTTTTTCGGAGAGCTTGCTGACGGTGATTTGCTCGCGCCGCAGCAACGTGGCCAGCTCATTCTTGCTGCCCGCCACGCGCTCGCCGGAAACGGCTGCACCCGCGCGATTTGTCCCCTTATATGTGTAGACCGGCATTGTGTCTTACCTCCTCTTCTCTACTTTCGGGCTTGCACTCTGCCGCCCGCCGGCGGAGAGGTAACCCCACGGTTGATCAGATCCTGTAACTCATCTGCGTTCGAAGATCGCGCAAGAGCGGTCTCCAGACTGATGGCCTTCTGGAAATAGCTGTTCGCCAGGCTCTGGTTGAACGTCTGCATGCCGGTCTGGCCCGTTCCGGTCTGCATGGCCGAATAGATTTGGTGGATCTTGTCTTCGCGAACCAGGTTGCGGATCGCGGCGGTCGGGATCAGGATTTCCATCACCATCGCTCGGCCGCGGCCGTCGATGCGCGGAAGCAGCGACTGGCAAAGAATGCCTTCGAGAACCATCGAGAGCTGCGCGCGCACCTGCGGCTGCTGATGAGCGGGGAAGACGTCAACGATACGGTTGATCGTCGAGATGGCGGAATTCGTGTGCAGGGTGGCGAACGTCAAGTGGCCCGTTTCCGCGATTCGAAGCGCGGATTCGATGGTCTCCAGATCGCGCATTTCGCCGATCAGGACGACGTCGGGATCTTCTCGAAGAGCAGCGCGCAGCGAGTTAGAGAACGAGTGCGTGTCCGAATGCACTTCGCGCTGATTCACAAGACATTTCTTGTGGTTGTGGAGGAACTCGATCGGATCTTCGATCGTGATCATGTGCTCTTCGCGCTCGTTATTGATCTTGTCGAGCATGGCCGCGAGCGTCGTCGACTTGCCGGACCCCGTCGGACCGGTAACGAGGACGAGGCCGCGCGGCTTTTCGCACAAACCTCTCACCACGGGTGGCAGGCCCAGGTTGTCGAAGCTCTTGATTTCCCATGGAATGGTACGGAAGACGGCGGCAACAGCTCCGCGCTGATGAAAAATGTTGCCCCGGAAACGTGCCAGGCTCTTTAACCCGAACGAGAAGTCGAGCTCCAGATTTTCTTCCAGACGATGCTTTTGAACGTCAGTGAGAACGCTGTAAGCGAGCGCCTTCGTGTCGGCTGCGGTGAGCGGCGGCATTTCGAGCGGCCGCAGGTGACCATGTACCCGCACGCGCGGAGCGCTGTTGGTAGAAAGGTGGAGGTCGCTGCCTCCCATTTCGATCATCGTCTTCAGCAGTTCGCTTAACGTGATGCCGGCCATGAGTCCCCTTTCTTTTCCTTCTTGCGCGCTAGAAGCCTTCCTTCGAGCCCGCTCGAAGCCATCTTTCAGGCGCTCGAAGCCTGACTCGCTTCTGCGCGCCTCAAGCGCGTCACAGAACGGTTTCGCGCAACACTTCCTCCATCGTCGTCAGTCCTGTAGCGATTTTGGTCAGTCCGCTACGCCGCAGGGTGATCATTCCCGACTCGATTGCTTTCTTCTTCAGTTCGAGCGCCGACGCGCCCACCAGAATCAATTCACGCACTTCGTCGGTGATCTCCATGATTTCGTAAAGCGCGACGCGTCCCTTGTAACCGGTGTTGTTGCACGTGGCGCAGCCCCGGCCGTGGTAGATCACAGCTTTGTGGGCGTCGTCCTGGCTGAACCCGGCCTCGACCAGCGCTTCCGGCTGGAGTTGCTGCGGTTCTTTGCAGCCTGTGCAGATCCGGCGGACGAGCCGCTGCGCGCCGATCAGGTTTACGGAAGTCGCCACGAGGAACGGCTCGATGCCCATGTTCATCAGGCGGCTGATGGTGGAGGGCGCGTCGTTCGTGTGCAATGTTGAAAGCACCAGGTGGCCGGTGAGCGCCGCTTTCACCGCAATTTCGGCTGTTTCGAAGTCTCGAATCTCGCCGACCAGAATGATGTTCGGGTCCTGCCGCAGGAACGCTCTCAGCGCCGAAGCGAAGTTCAGGCCGATCTGCTCCTTCATCTGGACCTGGTTGATTCCCGGCAGCTGGAATTCCACCGGATCCTCGGCAGTCATGATGTTGGTGTCCGGCTGATTCAGCCGCGCCACCGAGGAATAGAGAGTGTTCGTCTTTCCGGAACCCGTGGGGCCCGTGACGAGCACCATTCCGTACGGCTTCAGAATGGCGTGCTCGAACTTCTTCAGCGATTCAGGCTCGAAACCAAGCTTCGTCATATCGAGCCGCAGGTTTTCCTTGTCCAGCAGCCGGAGAACGATCTTTTCGCCGAACAGCGTCGGAACGGTGGAGACGCGAAAGTCCAATTCCTTTTTCTTGCCGTCCTTCGCGTACTTGATCATGATGCGGCCGTCTTGCGGCAACCGCTTTTCGCTGATGTCCAGCTTCGACATGATCTTGATGCGGCTCGTGATCGCATCTTTCAGTTTCAGGGGCGGTGCCATTACGTTCTGCAAAATGCCGTCGACGCGGAAGCGAACGCGAAACTCTTTCTCGTAAGGCTCGATGTGAATGTCGCTAGCGCCGCGTTTCACGGAGTCAGTCAATATAAGGTTGCAAAGCTTGATGATCGGCGCTTCCTCCGCAGCTTTTTCCAGCTGCTGAAGGTCCATCGTTTCGCCTTCTTCGCCGCTCAGCTCCACGGAGTCTTCGGCTCCGGTGAGGTCTTTCATCACCTTGTCGAGTTCTTCGACGCTTTCCGCCTCGCCGTAAAACTTGTGAATCGCCTCGCTGATGGCCGTCTCAGACGCGACGACAGGCTCCACGTTGAAGCCCGTCATGAATTTAATGTCGTCCATCGCGAAGACGTTCGTCGGATCCGTCATGGCGATGGTGAGCGTCGACCCAACTCGCGAGAGGGGAACCACCTGATAGCGGACGGCAGTCTCCTGCGGCACCAGCTTGATTACCGCCGGATCCACTTCATAAAATTTCAGGTTGATGGAAGGCACGCCGTATTGGCGCGAGAGGACTGCCGTAATGTCGTCGTCGCTGACGATGCCCAGCTTTACCAGACACGTGCCCAGGCGGCCGCCGGTCTTCTTTTGATAGTCGAGCGCCTGCTTCAGCTGATCCGCGGAGATCAGGCTGTCTTTAACCAGAATTTCGCCGAGTCGTGAAGACATGTGTATATTTACCCGCCGTGGCGGGCGCACGCGGCCCTTGTCAAGGGCAGGTACTAGGACCGCTGCGGAAAAGCGTAGCATGCGTCGCTGTGGAGGAAGGGAACGCGGCGGGACAGTCGTGGTGAATCTGCTAACATCCGATAAGCTGCGAAGAAAACTGACCCTTCGGACAGGCTGATTCTTGCCCCTGTACGAACGTACAGGTTCCGCATTTTCTGTCACTTACGCGGCAGCAACGATCGCCTGTTGCAGCCCGGCGAAAGCCATCAAGGGCGCATCGACCAACCAAAGACAGCGGCCGATGATCCTGCCCGGGTAAGCTCAGTTTCCTGGCGGCGCCGTGGATGCGTAGTAGCTCGTAATGCTGGCACTTGCGAGGATGTGACCCTCGCGTCCAGCCCTCAGCATGGCGTGATAAAGGGCTTCCGCACCCGGCGAAAAGTCGCCGTAAGTGGGTATCGTGGGCATCGTGGTATCCAGGGCGTACACGGTGAATACGTATTGGTGGACGTAGGGGGTGAGCGTCATGGGCGGGCAGGGACCGTCATAGCTCAGGTCGCCAAAATCGTTGGAAACCTGCTTCCCGTAGCTGCTGCTCGCAACTCCGGCATTTGCGGGGAGCCGGTTGACATTCCCCGAGATGTTGTACATGCCCCAGTGCGTGAAGCTGGCAGTCACGTCGTACAGCACAACGACGAAGCTGCGCGTGCCGCGCGGCGCGTTCCTCCACGATAGCTCGGGAGACATATCGCCGCCGATTGCGCCGTTGTACGTGCAACTCGAATCGGCATAGATGGTGCTCAGAGGCAGAGTGGCGCCATCTTTGAAAGTCGAGCTCGTGACGGTGAAATCATGATCGTGGCCCGGCTCGCGACCGGGGGCACCGGCAAGCGCTACTTTCGTCCATAAAATAGCTGCCAGGCAGAACATGAATAGGAGTGGGAGCCAACTGCCGATACGAGGCTTCATATGAATGTCCCCCTTTTTTAGGGCTGTACGCTATTGCGGTTCGCAAGCGAGAAATTGTGTGAAGAAAATGTGTGAGCGTGGCGCGGTCGGCACGACGATGAGAACAGCAGCGGAGCGGAGCGCATCGCTAAAACCTCCGTCTCGAACGCAAGACAATTGAAAACCGTTATACACCCGGAGTAGCCCGCGAGGGAATGGAATTTAGCGGCAACCCTTTCTGCATCAGAACTTTGGTTAAGTGGCTGTTAGAACGCCGCCGGGGGCATACGCTAGACAACCTCTACGTTGGCGGAGTGACCCGAGGCGGAAGCAATCTTGCCGTCGCAGGTTAGCAGAGGTGCGTCGAGGACCTCCGCGAGCGCGACGTACACCGCATCGTAGGCAGTTAGTGTCGCACGCAGTTCCCAAACGCGCGGAATCAAGAAATCGTGTGGATAGCGCCTCAGCGGCATGTCGCTGAGATCCTCGAGTGCTTCTTCCCCTCGCTGTGCGGTGATGGTCTTGTCTCGGACATAGCGCCGCAGCACCTGAGCCACTTCGACGTCGACGAGATGAGGAACATGCAGCGTTTCGGAAGGGGAAAAGATACGCCTATCGATCTTGATCCCTGCGGGAGATTGAAAAAGCCACTCGATGGCCGCTGACGCATCGAGAACAATCACCGGGCGTCTCGCTCCCGGCGTACGGCTTCGGCCGCAGATATCGGGCCCGCGACCCGAGAGCGTCGGCGCAAACGTTCCCGCAGTTCCTCAATCGGAGGTCGTTCAGCAACCTGGCGAATCTCTGCCAGAAGGAAGTCCGAAAGAGACATTCCGGCGAGAGCTGCCTTCGCCTTCAGGGTGCGATGCAGGCTGTCTGGCACATTGCGGACTTGGATCATTCGTAACATGCGTTGAGCATAGATGCATGTGCGGCACATGTCAAGGCTGGCGCTCCCCGCGCATGGCGCCGCTTGGTTCATTGAGCAAGCTTCCAACATGCAATTCCGAACGAACGCACTCGTAGCGCGATAATCGAGGTGATGCACCGGGCTTTGAAGTGGACCGCGATAGCACTTGCCGTATGCGGAGCGCTCTCCAATGTTCCGGCTTTCGTCGTCGGGCTTTCTTTCCTTTGGGAATGGGTCCGGGTGCATACCTCTCACAGCGCGTATTTCCATTGGCCCTATTTCGTTGCCGGTCTGATTTGCGCTTTCCTTTCTGGATCAGGTTTGGAGTTGGCATGGCGAGCAATTCGGGGAAAGCGACTTCGCATCGTTGCGTCAGTCGCGTCGCTTTTCCTTGGTCTCGCTTGTATGGTCGAGCTACCTAACGTCGGCGGTCCGAAGACAGAGATGGCGGCAGCAAACCAACGCATCCCGGGCCACGCCGATCACAGTCTTTTCGATTGGGATGAGGCGCACGAAAGATTTCCGGCGAACGAAGATGAGCTGCGCAAGGCCTTGGCAGTAAGGCCGCTGCAGGAAACAGCTATTTATTTCCGACGAGGCAGGCCGATTCCTTACGATGCACAAATCGAAACAAACGCGGTCGGCGCTTACGAGAAAGCAGTCTCATTGAATCCAGGAACTGTGGTCTACGCCGCAAGTTCAGACTACAAGGAATATTGGCTGACTATGACGACGCTTCAGAATCCAGCCGTTGGGCCGGTTGTCTGGGCAAGTCAATTTTGCTTAGAACCGATATGCGTGATGCACCGAAAGCATCACAAGCCCGGCGAGGGATACCAAAGATTCATCGAATAAGGTCGCGGCTGATAAACTCCGACGAAGGCGTGAGTCGGCCCGCAACGCGAAAACCGCGAGATTTCGTCTATACTTCAGGCGGTAGCACCTCTCAGAACGACGGGCGGTTAGCTCAGCGGTTAGAGCATCCGGTTTACACCCGGAAGGTCCAGTGTTCAAATCACTGACCGCCCACCACGTCCCCGCTTCTTACGTGACAACGTCTCCAGAGCCGGAAGGCTTCCTTGCCGTCACCGTCCGAGCGGGAGGCCAGGTCCAGAAGCTCGGGCCAGACACTTTCACGTCGCACATACCCGATTTTCGCAACTCCTTTGCATAGAGGCCGACGCTTTTGAAGTCGGAGAGGGCCACGTGGCCGCCGGGTTTGAGTATGCGAACGATTTCGCGGATGGCTTCGCGGCGTCCGGTGTGAGAGGGAATGTTGTGGATGGCGAAGTGCGCGACGGCTACGTCGAAAATGCAGTCGTCGAAGGGCAGTTTGCGCATGTCTCCATCGCGAACAGCCACTCGTTCGGCGACTCCTTCGAGCGCGGCGTTGCGAAGCGTCGCGTCACGCGAATTGTCCGATTGGTCTACCTGCGACCATAGATCGACGCCAACAGCGCGGCCATGCGGCAAAAGTTTTGCGGCGCCGATGAGCAGAAGGCCGTGGCCGCATCCTACGTCAAGCAAGGCTTCGTCCCCCCGCAGCTTCAGGCGTGCAAGCAGGCGATCGCGCGCGTGGAATTTGCCGAAGCGGCTGCTGGCAAACATAAGCGACGCAGAGATCAGACAGCCAATGCCCGAATCCAGCGCCATGAAGCCCATGCCGGTAGCGAAGCCGAGATGACGGTTCAAGGCCCAGCGCGCTAGAAAGAATCCAACGATTGCCGCGCTGGATCCCCCAATCACAAGAGCACGAAACGCTCCGGGAGCATCGAGGCCGTAATCAGGTACTTGTTTGTTCATAGCTGTGCCGACCGACGTAAATCTGTTTCAAACAACCTGCACATTATATAGGTGGTTGCTAACTCACGACTTTCAGGCACGCACGACTTTGAAGAGAGCAACCGGGATGCCGCCAATAACGAGGACTGTGATCCGAAATTCCGGGAAAGTCTAATGATCAGGCGCGACGGTGCGGCGGGTCATGTAGTAGTAGATCG
>JBOGNK010000106.1:0-3996 GCA_050747085.1 Candidatus Acidiferrales bacterium | reverse complement strand
GACATGGGCTAGGGCTTCGGTAGGCGTCAAACTCCGGAAAGTGTGTCCGCATCGCCAGCATCTCGGTACATTTCGGCAACAGCGTCGGCCGCGCGTCTTGCCGTTTCAGTTCGTCTTAGCGGCTTGTTGTTCCGCCGGATTGTGATAGAGAGCCGCCAGCGCCAGAATCCCCGCCGCAGCCGCACTCAGAATCGGATACTGCCCGATAATCGCTTTCCCCGCTGGAGTGATAACGAAGGTCGCTGCTGCTGCCAGCGCAACCGCAAACACGTGCGTCACCTTCTTGACTTTGCTCATGGCTACGCTCCTCACGTCACAATCTTTTTTGTGAACTGCTCTGTGCGGCAGTGTACGTTCTTGATGTGAAGCTGTTCGGCCCGAATATCTGAACAGAATTCAGGCGCGCGATTCTTGCGATCTCTGTTGCACACCGCAAACCCCAAACCATGATCCGGGGCCGCGAAAATCCTGAACGGCGCGATTCCTTTGATGGTTGGCCCCCTCTAGTTGGGCTCGCCCGCTTCGGCGATTGCGAGTGCCAACGCGCTCTCCGTCGGTTCACTCTCCGCCGCGGAAGTTCCTGCCTCCGCGCGCTGCGGCCGCGCCACCTTGTGAACCAGCCTGACCCGCAGTGGGGCGCTTGGCGCCGTTTGGGCATCGCCCCCAAGCAGCTTCGTGCATTCCTTCACGAAATCGATCAGCAGCTTCTTGTCGCCGTCCTTCACCGGGATGATGCCCTTCAGCGCGTCCAGCGTATACGCGCACGTCTCCGCAATCGTATGCTCGTCAATCCCCTGCTTCCGCAGCGCAATGCTGATCGGTACTCGTTTTCGTGACCGCTGGTCTCGTTTCTTTTTCGTTTCCGATGAATTGTTTCCTGTGCCGCTCTGCGGCGTGATGTCGAATGTGTCGTTGGTCGGCATGTCGCTCCTCTTTTCTGTTTTGAGACAAGCCAATCCACTGCGTTTGAGAACCGCCAGGATTATGGTGCGCTGCGGAAATTTTCCTGGTGCGTAGATTAGTTCGCAGATTCGAGGTCTCCCCAACTCCGCACCAATGGGTATCTGCGACTCCCGGCTGAATGAGGCGCGTGCACGTTCACGAAAGGAACGCGACACTCGGGTAGGACCGCGTCTGTGCAGCTATCCCAGGATTTGAACTGTAATTCCGCTGCCGCCCGTAATCGAACTCACCTTCGCTCGAATGAAATTCGCGCGGACGCCCGCCACCGTGCGTGCTTCACCGGCAACGGCTGTCGATGAGTCGATCGTGGAGTACTGTGCGTCCGAATCGATCATTGCGCTCTGCAGCGCCACGTTGATCGCCGACGGCGCCGATCCGAACACCGTCTGCCATCGAATCGTGCGTCCGTTCTCGGGAAACCCGGCATAGCTCGGCAAAGCAAACTGCTGGCTCGACTGCCCCGCGGCCGGCGCATCGGCGTTGAACGCCAGCGCCACGTCGCCCGGAAACACCGAGTAGGGCGGAACTTGTGCATTGTAATTCGGCATATTTCCTCCGGAAGATTCAACTTTTCGGAAATCAGAAAGAATGAAGATGTCTACCGCTGTTCTAACTTGCTCTGGAGACACGAGTTCGCCAGCTTACCTGCCCCTCTTAATGCGCGCGGTCACACCACTACACGCGGCTTTAGAAATCGCGAGCTGACGACATCGGAGAGGTCGCGCGCCGGTTCAGGAGGTCTCCTGAGGACTGTCCGGCGCGCACTTTTCGAGGATAACGAAAAACTTTATACCACAAGATCACTTTGTTGTCAAGTGCTTTTTGTAGAATACTTAATCATCCAAGGTGACTTCGGCTGGCCAACCTTCTATCCGCTTCCTTCGGGGACGCGATCTTACCTCCCCTTCACTGCATTTCGCAATCACAGGAATCACGACTTGGCCCCGCCCTGGGGATTCGCCCCGTTTTCGTGGCCTGGCACCGTATTCGGATCGATCCTGTCCAGCCGCAACCCCGGCTCGATCCGGTCCAACCGAAAATTTAGTCCGATCCGGGCGTTCGCCTCCGTCGTTCGTTGTATGTCTATGTCGGCCACCGCGACGCTGCCCTTCCTGCCATCTTGCGTCACATAACGCATAGTCACGCCATCGACCCAGTAATCCGTGACCTCAAGCGCCGAGCCGTCCTTCAAATACAGCAAGAGAGCCGGGCTCGCTGGCGCATTGCGTCGGCCGCATCCAAGCCATCTGCAAGAGTTCAAATAACCGAAATCGAAAAAGAATGGGGATCCAAAATCAAACGCCGGCCAGTATCCCGCGTACCACCCGCCGTAAACCTTCGCCGGACCGAATCGCCGAGGAAAGGGCGGCAAGGGCCGCCTGCGCAATTCCGCGCGCGGCGCCAACCCCGACGTTTGCCCAACGGATTTCGCTCTTTCGAATGCCGGGAATTTGGTTAACCTGACGCCCTCAAAGCCAGCCGGTAAGCTTGCTCGCTCAATGTCCCGCCTGAAGATTGCTTCTGCCCCTCCATCGCTACGCGCAATATCGTCATAGCGTTGGCGTCCCGGATCCTTAATTCCGAAGAACCTCCGGAGCGCCTTCCGAAACCCCGTTTTGCTCGGCTGATCAACGTGTTCCAACCGACGCGCAGACGGATCGAATCGTTCAACTCCTGCACCGGCGTACCGGCGCGGTCCGCTCCTGCTTCCGCTCGCGCGACCGCTAAACCTGTGTCCGCCTGCCCTTGCGCTATTCCGTCCGCCGCCGCGCGCCGCGCTCCCGCCGTTTCTCGCGCCACCACCGTTTCCGCCGTGCCAGCTTCCGCCTCCGCTTGATCGCCCGCCGCCAAATCCGCTGCTCGAGCGCGATCCTGCCGATGAAGCACCGCCGCCGGGCGAAGCACTCGCATGACTGCCCCCGCCTCCGCTCCTAGCCCCGCTTCCACGCTGTCCAAATGACGGCGAAGCGAGCGCGACCGCGCTCACCAGAGCAAACGCAGCACTTCTCAGCAGCGTCTGTCCGTGCGCTTTCCGCCGTGAGTTACGAATCGGCTCGCAATGCAGGGTTTCAGGGTTTGATGATTCAAACCCTGACTTGAACAGGGTCTTGAACTGCTCAGGTAGGAACTTCAGCTCAGCTCGTGCCATAGCTCCCTCCATTCTTCTGATCGAGGGATCCGGCCATCCTGATCCAAACCGTTAGACGTTTACAATCGTTGCCACGTTACACCTATGTGAACTCTACTTACAGGAGGCTGTAAATTTCCGGCCCCCACAAGCCGTCGAAACCCAATCGCTGACTTGAAGATGATTCAAACCCTAACGAAGAAAACACTTAAATTCAAACTGCCTCACTACCCGGATCGCCACCTTTTCGCGTTGGCTGACTGGCTCCGTTATACTAACCGGCGATGGTTCCGTTCATCCACGTCTGGCGCTTCACGATCCCGACCTTCGGCCTCATGGTCGCCTCTGCAATGGTCGCCGCTTATTTCCTCCTCCGCGCAGACCTGGCGCGTCGCGGCATCGCCGCAATAGATTCCGGCGTCGCAGAGGCTCTCATCGCGATTCCAAGCCTGTCTGGAATAGCGGGGGCCAAGCTGTATCACGTCCTCGAAGATCCTTCCTTTCTGATTGCGCATCCGACCGAGCTTTTCAGCCAGTTCGGCTTCGCTTGGTTCGGCGGCCTAATCGCTGGCGTCATTGCCTTTGTGCTCGTCGGCCGGCGCCACAGAATTCCATTGCTCCAGATCCTTGATGCCGGCTCGGCCGCCGCCGCGCTCGGCTATGGAGTTGGACGGATCGGCTGCTTGCTATCCGGTGACGGCGATTACGGCAAGCCCACTTCCCTTCCGTGGGGCATGAGCTTCCCTCACGGCTTGGTTCCCACCACTCAGCGCGTCCATCCCACGCCCATCTACGAACTGATCGTCGCGTGCCTGATCGCTTGGGCTCTCTGGAAACTGGGCGAACGACAGATTCGATCCCACATCATTTCCAAAACACGTCAGCGCGCTCAGTCAGTCCAGACC
>JBOGNK010000105.1:0-6301 GCA_050747085.1 Candidatus Acidiferrales bacterium | reverse complement strand
GGGCAAACCGCTCCGCCATATTGTCGATGAAGGGCAGGACCTCCGCTGGAAATTGCCGCTGCTCATAAGCCGAACGGACGGCATTATAGTCGCGCTCTCCTGTTTGATGCACGACGAAAAGGTCGGTTTTCCTCGAGGAAAGAGCGTCGAGGGCTTCGACGATCGCGCGATTGATCGGCGCGGCGCCGCGGCTGCCTCCAGTAATCAGAATGCGAAATGGCCCGCCATGCTGTTTGAGCGCAATTGAGAAAAATTCGGGACGAATCGGGCAGCCGGTCAGAACAGATTTACGGCCCAGCTTTTCGGCTGTTTCGGAGTGTGCCACGGCGACACGGGTCGCTATGTTCGCGAGGACACGATTTGTGAAGCCGGGCTCGACATTCGGTTCGAATACGACGGACGGAATGCGGTGCATCGCAGCAACTAGCATCATCGGGCCAGCGGCATAGCCGCCGACGCCGAGTGCAGCGCAGAATTTGTGGCGCTGAATAATGCGTTCTGAGTCCCAAAGGCCGGCGGGGAGCAGCGCAAGATTGCGCAGGAATTTCGTTCCGCCAATTCCCTTGAGCCCCGCCACGCGAATCACTTCGAGCGGCAGGTTCGCCTGCGGCACGAGCTTCGATTCGAGCCCGCGTTCGGTTCCAACAATCACGACGCTTCGTTCCATGACAGTTCGTTCCACAGCCGTTCGTTCCACGATACTTCGCTCTTGGTTCGAGTTGGGTCCTGCTTCCGTTCCGCGCCTCAGCCATTCACGCGCGATAGCAATTGCCGGAAAGACGTGCCCGCCCGTGCCGCCACCGGCAATCAGCAGTGTTTTGTGGTTCGCGGGCATCATCGCTGCTCCCAGCCATCCGCGCTCACGTCACATCCGCGTGCTGGCTTATGTTTAGGAGCACGCCTGTTGCCAATAGCATTCCGAGCAAGCTCGAGCCGCCATAGCTGATGAACGGCAGTGGAATGCCCTTCGTTGGCATCAGGCCAAGTACGACGCTAAGGTTGATCAGAGCCTGGCCAACCACCATCGTCGTGATGCCTAAGCCGAGGTAGCGGCCGAAGTCGTCGGGCGCCTTCATCGCGGCTACGAATCCGCGCCAGCCATAGACGGCGAAGAGCGAAATCACTGCAACGGCGCCGATGAAGCCCAATTCCTCGCAGATGATCGCGAAAATAAAGTCGGTGTGGGCTTCGGGAAGGAAGAACAGTTTCTGATGACTTTCCATTAAGCCGACACCACTGAATCCTCCCGAGCCGACCGCAATCAGCGACTGCAACAGCTGGAAACCGTGGCCCTGCGGATCAGAGCCCGGCGAGAAAAATGCGTGGACGCGTTGGAGGCGGTATGGAACGCGCACAATCAGGAGATAAATAGCCGGCAGAGCGGCGAGCGCGACCGGCACGATGTAGCGCAGCGAGAGCCCCGCAACAAACAACATCACGGCCGCGATAAACGCGATCATGCAGGCGGTGCCCATGTCGGGTTCGGCCACCACGAGCCCGACGACCAAGGCAACGACGCCGAGCGCGGGCAACAGCGTCTGGACCAGATCGTTCATGCCGAGCCCACGCGGCGAGCGGCGAATTTCGATAAACCACGCCAGGTAAAGGATGACGAACAGCTTCGCGAGTTCCGACGGCTGAAAGCTGAGCGGTCCAAAGCGAATCCAGCGATGCGTGGCATGGCTGCGGTCGAGGAAGAAAACGGCAACCAACAAGATGAAAGTAACTCCCAGACCGGTAAAAATTACACGAGGCTGGCGGAGCTTGCGATAGTCCGTGTTCATCAGCCAGAACATGCCGCCGATACCGAGCGCGATGTAGAGAAGCTGTCGAATGAGGAAGACGTACGCGTTATGGTACACGTCGCGTGCCGTGACGGCCGAGGCGCTGAACACCATGACGGCCCCGAACAAACACATCGCGAGCGTCGCACCGAACAGCTGGCGGTCGGGCTGTAGACTGCGCGGCATCGATTATCTCTTTCTGTGCACGATCGAATCGTGACTTCTGTGCGCGATTGAATCGCGACTCTTTTGCGCTGCGTCAATTTCACGGGAGTCAAGGTCGATTCGTGAATCGGTCGTTTTGCTCTGCCGCTCGAGGCGCGCGATCAAGTCCTTGAATGTGCGGCCGCGATGTTCGTAATTCTCGAACTGATCGAAGCTGGAACACGCGGGCGCAAGCAACACCGTGTCGCCGGGTTGGGCCAAATCCATGGCGATTTGGACCGCGCTTTCCAGAGTGCCTGCGTTTGCGATTGGAACAGATCCGTCCAATTCGCTCCGAATTTTGTCAGCAGCAGCACCCATGAGAACGGCCAGGCGCGCTCGTTGCCGGAGCGGTTCGCGCAACGGCGCGTACGGGGCGCCTTTGTCCTTACCACCCAGAATCACGATAAGCGGACCGGGAAACGCCTCGATGGCCTTCAGGCTGGCGTCGACATTCGTTGCTTTGGAATCGTTGTAGAACGACACGCCACGAATTTCGGCGATGAATTCCAGGCGATGCTCGACCGCTCGGAACGTCTTCACACCAACTGCGATTGCCGCCGGGTCAGCTCCTGCAAGATAGGCGGCCGCACAGGCAGCCAAAACATTTTCGACGTTGTGCTCTCCGCGCAAAGGAATCTCGTCACGCTGCAAGAGCGGAATCTCGTCGCCTTCGATACGAAAAATGATCTGGCCGTCGCGGACGAATGCACCCGAGACGACTCGCTTTTGCCGGCTGAACCAGTACACGTGTGGCCGCGAAGGCATGCGGCGTGCGACCTCAGGATCGTCGGCATTCAAGATGGCTGAGTCGCTTTCGCGCTGATTTTCGAACATGCGCATTTTGGCGGCCGCATAGCCGTCGAACGAAGCGTGGCGATCGAGATGGTCGGGCGTCAAATTGAGTAGCACACCGATTTCGGGCCGGAACTTGTCGATCGTTTCGAGTTGGAAACTGCTGATCTCCGCGACCGTGACGGTGGAATCGGTGGATGACTCGGCCAGCGCGAGCAACGGAAGCCCGATGTTCCCTCCAACGAGCGTGTGGATCTGCGCCGTCTTCAGGATGTGCGCGACGAGCGACGTTGTGGTCGTTTTTCCATTGGAGCCTGTAATGGCAACGAGCTTCCCGCGCAAGAAGCGCCATGCCAGCTCGATTTCGCCCCACACCGGGATGCCGCGCGACCGGGCCGCTTCGACCGCAGACAGATTGGCAGGTACACCGGGGCTAAGGACGATTAAATCCTGATCGAGGAAGATCGAGGGATCGCGCGCGCCAAACACTAACCTCACTCCTGCCGCACGGAGCCTCGTCGCCGCCTCGGGCAGCTCCGATTCCGGCTTTTCGTCCACGGCGGTGACGGTGGCGCCATATCCTGCGCTGAACAACGACACCACGACTCCCGTGCGCGCCAGTCCCACCACTAGCACGCGCTTGCCTTCAAGATCGAATCCAGGCCTCACGTCCGTTCACCTCAGTTTCAAAGTAGTCAGCGAAAACAGCGCCAGCACAAGCGCCAGAATCCAGAATCGCACGATGATTTTCGATTCGCTCCAGCCACCCAACTCAAAATGATGATGCAGCGGAGCCATGCGGAACACGCGCTTTCCCGTCAGCTTGAACGAACCTACCTGGATGATCACGGATAGCAACTCGATGACAAAAATCCCGCCGATCGAAAGCAGCAGAATCTCCTGCTTCATAATCACAGCCACCACTCCAATCGCGCCGCCGAGCGCCAGCGAGCCAACGTCGCCCATAAACACTTCGGCGGGGTGCGCGTTGTACCAAAGGAATCCGAGCGAGGCGCCGACAAGCGATCCGCAAAACACTGTCAGTTCGGCGGAGCCGGTGATCTTCTGAATTTCGAGGTAGTTTGCGAAGCGCGCGTTGCTCGCGACATACGTGATCACTGTCAACGCGACCGCGCAAACAAGGACGCAGCCGATGGCGAGCCCATCGAGCCCGTCCGTCAAATTGACGCCATTCGAAAGCCCCGCGATCACGATCACCAGAAAGAGGAAAAAGGGCACGAACGCGAGCGGCCACACAAAGCGATGCCTGAGGAGCGAATCGATCACGAGGTCCGGATGGAGCTTTTTCAGAAACGGCACGGTCAAGACCGTTGAATAACCGGTCTTCTTTTCAAGTCCCGCCAAGACGATAGCGACGCCCAAACATGTCAATATTTGCAGTCCCAATTTCTTGCGCGCCGTAAGTCCAAGGTTTCGCTTGCGGACCACTTTGTTGTAATCGTCGATAAACCCTATTGCTCCGAATGCCAGGGTTGCGCCGAGGGCAAGCAGCACGTAGACATTGCGCAAATCGGCCCACAACAGCGTGGGCACGACGATCGCGCCTACGATCAACACTCCGCCCATCGTCGGCGTGCCGGCCTTCTTCTGATGGTTCTTCGGACCTTCCTCGCGAATGTATTGCTTTACCTGCAGTTCGCGCAGGCGATCGATTACCCAGGGACCCAAGAGCAGCGTAAGGATTAGCGCCGTCAGGCTTGCCACTGCGGTGCGCACGGTGATGTACCGAAACACGTTCAACGCGTTGAAATGCGGCCGCAGGAGGTTGTAAAAGAGATAGTAGAGCATCTCAGCCGCGCCCCTTGCGGTCGACGGAAACGGCGTCCTGCGCGGCAGCGGCGTCCCGCCGGTTCAATCGAGAATGCTCCGTATCGATAACTTCCAGAATTTTCTCCATGCGCACGCCGCGCGAGCCTTTCAGCAGCAGCAAGTCGCCTGGGGAAATGAACGCTTTTAGAAATTGCGCCGCTTCATCTGAACTTTCGAAATAGCGGGTGCGATCTTTCGCATGGCCGGCGTCGATTGCTGCGCGAGCGAACTCCGCAGCCTGCCCACGGACGCCAACGATCCAGTCGATCTTTGCCTCTTTCCCGGCTGCAGAGCCGCATTCGCGATGTAAATCAGCGGATGAATCGCCCAACTCGAGCATTTCACCAGCGGCGAGAATTCTGCGTTTGTAGCCGGGCGTTGCCGTCAGGAGTTCGATCATTGCATTCAAGGCAGACGGGCTGGAATTGTAGGAATCGTTGATTATGGTGAATCCATCTTCAAAGCGAACCACTTCACCGCGCTTGTCGGCAGGCTTTAGCGAAGGAAACACATTCTGTGCGCCGGTCGCGCCAATACCCCACGCACTCGCGCCCGCAAGCGCTCCCAGCGCATTCATCACGTTGTGACGGCCAATCAGAGGAAGATTCAGCCGCGCTCGCCCATTGCGCGACACAAAGTCGAACGACGAACCTTCGAGCCCGCGATCCTCGATATTTTCAGCGCGAAAATCCGCGCCGGACCCGAGGCCAAATGTGACTACCGGCCCTCGCGCGGCATCCGCGAAACGAGCTACGCGTTCATCGTCGACGTTAAGCACTGCCGCCGCGCGCGGCCATGGAAGATTCTCGATCAACTCCCGCTCGGCAAGCGCAATTTCATCCAGCGACGCGAAGAATTCGAGGTGCTCGACGGCTACACGGGTGATCACACCCACATCGGGAGACGCGATCTTCGTCAAATGCGCCAGTTCGCCTCGATGCGACATTCCGAGTTCAACGACCGCGGCATCATATTGGTCATCCAGTTTTAGCAGCGTAAGCGGCAGCCCATATTCGTTGTTCAAGTTCCCCTGCGTTTTCAAAACGCGGAACCGCGAGGCCACGAGCGCCGCCAGAATTTCTTTCGTGGTGGTTTTGCCGATGGAACCGGCCACGGCCCCGACGAGACGGCCCGGCTTTGCCTTCCTCCATCGATCGCAGGCATAAGACGCCAGCCGCTGCAATGCTGCCAGCGGATCGTCGACCGCGAATAGCTTTTCCCGGATCTCTGCCGGATATTCCGCAAACCGCGCGCGCGCCACCAGTCCCGCTCCGGCACCGCCGGCCAGAGCCGCGCCGATGAAAGCGTGTCCATCGTGACGCGGACCGTGTATCGCGATAAACAGTTCGCCGGCGCCGACAGTACGAGAATCAATCGAGACACCCGCGAGCCGAACCATGGGGTCGAGCCCCGATGGAGCGCGCACGCCCAACGCGTCAGCCGCTTGTGTCACTCTCCATTGCATAGCGTTCTCGCCAGGCTTGGCCTATGGCTCAGTCTGTTTGTTCCCAGACTGCGCCCTCGCAGCAGGTAGTGCAGGTTCTCGGCCTGCCAAAATCCACGGCGAACAATTTCTTTTCGTCGCGGCTACTGCTTCGAATAGCCCTTGCGCCGCAAAATCGCCCGCGCCTTCTCACGATCATCGAAATCGATCTTGCCGTCGCGCAGCACCTGATACGTTTCGTGGC
>JBOGNK010000104.1:0-11261 GCA_050747085.1 Candidatus Acidiferrales bacterium | reverse complement strand
ATCCATCGCTTGCGCCGGCGGGAAAGCACATCATGTCGTGCTTCGTGCAGTACGCGCCTTACAAATTGACGCGCGGCACTTGGGACGACCAGCGGGAAGACTTCGGCGACACGGTGATCGACACGATTGCGGAACATGCGCCGAACCTGAAGCGAATCATCATCGGCCGCCAGGTGATCACGCCGCTCGACATCGAGCGGACTGTAGGCTTGAGCGAAGGCAATATTTTTCAGGGCGAACTCTCGCTCGAGCAACTTTTCTTTTTGCGGCCGGTGGCAGGATGGGCGCGTTATCGCACCCCTGTCGAGCGCCTTTTCATGTGCGGATCGGCGACGCATCCCGGCGGCGGAATCATGGGAGCGCCTGGCCGCCTGGCCGCGTTGGAAATCCTGAAAGAAAAGGTGAAACACTGAAGTGGCTGCCGCGCGCGAAATCGTGATTATCGGTGGCGGGCACAACGCCCTCGTCACGGCGTTCTATCTCGCGCGGAAGGGACTGAAGCCGCTCGTCGTTGAACGTCGCGCGATCGTCGGTGGCGCGGCGGTGACGGAAGAATTCCATCCCGGCTTTCGTTGCTCGACTCTAGCCCATGCAGGCGGGCCTCCCCTGGCGTCGATCGTTTCGGACATGCAGCTTGCGCGGCACGGGCTGCAAAAGCTTGAATCGCCGGTTCGCATTTTTGCTCCGACGCCATACGGCGTAGGGCTGACGCTGTACAGCGACACCAAACATTCGATGGAGGAAATAAAGAAGTTTGGTTCGAAGGATGCCGCAGCCTACGCGGACCTTCACCAAGCTCTCATCCGCGCGGCCACAATCACCGGGCAACTGCTGGAGCTTACTCCGCCTGATGTCGACAAGCCGTCGGGTCATGACGCATGGAAAGCGCTGCAGATCGGTCGTGTGGCTCGCCGGCTTGGCAAGAAGGAAATGATTCGTCTGCTGCGCTGGGGGCCGATGGCGGTGGCCGATTTCGCCGCAGAATTTTTCGAGACGGACCTGCTCCGCGCGATCGTGGCGGCTCGGGGAATTTTTGGCGCGGCGCTGGGGCCATGGTCCGCAGGTTCCACCGCGCTGCTGCTGCTTCGCGCTGCCGCCGACCCGTATCCGGTAGGGAATTCCGCGACGCCGCGGGGAGGGATGGGCGCACTTACCGCGGCGATGGCGTCGGCTGCCAGGCGGGCAGGCGCCGAAATCCGCACAGATGCGGACGTTGTAAAGATTCTGGTGAAAAATGGCGCCACCGTTGGCGTTGCGCTCGCAAGCGGGGAAGAGATCGGAACGAATACGGTCGTCTCGTCGGCTGATCCGCGCCGGACATTCCTGGGCCTGCTCGATCCGGTGCATTTGCCGACAAGCTTCGTCGTCAAAACGCAGCACTATCGCGCGAGCGGCACAATGGCAAAGCTGAACCTCGCGCTGGATTCGCTTCCTTCGTTCATCGCACTGCGGGACGCGAACGACGCAAAAGGGAAGCTCGCCGGGCGAATCCACATCGGCCCCGAGATCGATTATCTCGAACGCGCCTTCGATCACTCGAAATATGGGGAGTTTTCAGCCAATCCTTATCTCGACGTGATGATTCCGACGCTTCTCGATCCGTCGCTTGCGCCGCCCGGCAAACACGTGATGTCCGTGTGCATGCAATTCGCGCCGTATAGATTGAAAAACGGCGACTGGGTGTCCGAACGCGACCCGTTGCGCAATGCGATTATCGGCACGCTGGCACAGTACGCGCCCGACCTGCCGTCGAAAATATTGGCTGCGCAGACGATCACTCCCGCCGACCTGGAATCCGAATATGGCCTCAGCGGAGGCCATCCGTTCCATGGCGAATTAGCGCTCGATCAGATTTTCACCATGCGTCCGCTGCTTGGCTGGGCCCGCTATCGCACACCGGTGCGGGGCCTGTACCTTTGCGGCAGCGGAACGCACCCGGGCAACGGCGTAACCGGAGCTTCTGGCGCAAATGCGGCGCGCGAGGTCCTGAAAGACTTTCGCCGGTGACGCGGGGCAGGCTTGATGCCGGCGCATGGCAACATCCCGGGAAGTTTTCTCTTTACGCACGCCGACCAACACCAGATCGAAGCCGCATGTACGTCTCCGCTAGACTTCAAAGCAGGTTTCTATGTGCATGGTTTCGGAAAGGTGTGGTGTGCTTACCGATTACCAGCTTCTTACGATGCAGAAGCGAAGGCGCAGCAAGCGCATCCGCGCTCGAGTCCGCATCGTCGTCCGCGTGCAGGGACGCAATAAAGAAACGACGTGCGAGGACACGCACTCGCTGGTGGTGAACGCGCATGGCGGGCTGATTCTTCTCGGCGCGTCGGTTGGGCGCGATCAGTTCGTCACGGTGATCAATCCAAAGACTGGACAGGAGTTGCTTGCGCGCGTCACGGCAATCGGGACACGCATGATGGGAAAGGCGCAAGTGGGCATCGAGTTCATCCGCCCCGCACCGGAATTCTGGGATATTTCGCCCTGGCCTGAAGACTGGAAGCGATCCGTCACGGCAGTAGCTCGCGGATCGTGATTCCGGTTCGTTTCGCCCCGTTGGCGTGAGTTCGCCAGGCCCCCAAACGAGAAAACCTAGTGGTTGTCCGGGCCCGCTATGGGCGATAGAATCGATGTTTGTTCGCGAGCATCTGATCACCAGAAAGGGAGTGCCACAATGACATCGGCCGCAACCACGCTGCACACCGGCGAATTCCAGAACGAGCCGCTGGTTGACTTCAGCAAGCCTGAAAATCGCAAAGCGATGGAAGAAGCGCTGCGGCGGGTGAGAGAAACGTTTGGGCGCGAATACCCGCTCGTGATCGCCGGCGAACAGGTGACTACGACGGGCAAGACCAAGTCATTCAATCCTTCGCATCCGGAAGAAGTGATCGGGATCTTCCAGAAGGCGACCGTAGACATGGCGAACCGCGCGGTGGAAGCCGCCAACGAGGCGTTCGAACGCTGGAAGCGCGTTCCTGCCGCGGAGCGCGTCGAGGCGGTCTACCGAGCCGCTGAAATCCTTCGCAAGAGGCGCTTCGAGTTGGATGCGCTGCTTGTGTACGAGATCGGAAAATCGTGGCCTGAAGCCGATGCCGACGTCGCCGAGTTGATCGATTTCTGCGAATTCTATGGACGCGAGGCGCTGCGCCTTTCGGAGCCACAGAAATTGGTGGCTGTGCGCGGCGAGACGAATTATCTGCAATACATTCCGCTCGGCGTCGGCATTGTGATTCCGCCATGGAATTTTGCGGCGGCGATCATGGGCGGCATGACCGTCGCGTCGGTGGTGACGGGAAACACGGTTGTGCTGAAGCCGTCGAGTGATTCGCCGGCGATTGCGGCGGTTTTCGTCGACATTCTGTACGAAGCCGGCATTCCGCGCGATGTGATCAGCTTTGTCGCTGGGCCGGGCAGCACGGTGGGCGAAGCACTGGTTACGCATGCGAAGACGCGGTACATCGCGTTTACAGGATCGAAGGAAGCGGGCCTTCGTATTGGCGAACAAGCGGCCAAAACGCAACCCGGCCAAATCTGGATCAAGCGCACCGTGCTCGAAATGGGCGGCAAGGACGCGATTATCGTCGACGATGAAGCCGATGTCGCTTCCGCCGTTGAGGGCGTGGCTCAAGCCGCGTTTGGCTATCAGGGACAAAAATGCTCGGCGTGCTCGCGCGCAATCGTGGTCGGCGAGGTTTATGACGAATTCCTTTCACGCTTGCTCGATCGCGTGAAGCAAATCAAAGTTGGCCCGACGGAGGATTCGTCGAACTACATGGGTCCGGTGATCAATGAAGCGGCGATGACAACGATCATGGGATACATCGATGCCGGCAAACATGAAGGCCGACTTGTTGCGGGCGGGAACAAAGCGCAAGGAGACGGCTACTTTATTGAGCCGACCGTGATCGCGGACGTTCCGCCATCAGCACGCATTTTCCGCGAAGAGATTTTTGGTCCCGTGCTCGCTGTGACGAAAGCCAAGGACTTCGATGAGGCGCTGAAGTTCGCGAATGACAGCGAATTTGGATTGACCGGCGCGGTATACACGCAGAATCCCGACAAGATCGAGCGTGCGGAAGAGGAATTCCACGTTGGCAACCTGTACGTGAACCGCAAATGTACGGGCGCGCTTGTCGGAGCGCATCCGTTCGGCGGATTCAATATGTCGGGTACCGACTCAAAGGCCGGCGGACAGGATTATCTGCTGCTGTTCCTGCAAGCGAAGACAGTGTCGGAGAAAGTCACCACCCGCAAGTAGATTTCGCCTGTTGCGTTTTGGGACGACTACCCGTCCTGGTGTGAGTTCCGCGCCGGTGCGATGGGCGCTTGAGTTGAGTTTCCTCGCCTGCGTCCGCGGCGTTCTGTTGCTATTTATATTGTTTTGCGCGCCTGTATCGCCGAGCGGCTGAGCTATTCGCTGGCAACTGTCGGCTGCGGCACTGGCCTCATCCCAAATCCCCATCGCAGGATCACATAAGCCACGGGTCCCGTGGCGAGCAGCCACGGCGCCCATCGAAACACGAACGGCTCGCTGTAATAAATCTTCACGGCGCAGAGCAGCGCCGGAAAAATTGCAATGTACAGAATTCCGCTCATGCCGCCCGGGATGCGGAACCGTCGTGGCGCATTGGGCGCTTTGGCGCGCATTCTCCACGCCGCAAAAACCGTTAGCAGGGAAGTGGCGATTCGTGTCCAGATGTAGATATTTACCAAATCCTCGACGCGATACTTCGCCAAGATGCAATAAACGATTGTCGAGATCGCAATTGCACGAGCGGGGGTGCCGAAGCGCGACAACTTTCCCAGCCACGCCGGCAAATAACCGTCTTCTGCCATGGTCGCCGGAATGCGCGTGGTGTAGAGAATCGTGCTGTTTGAGAGCGAGAGCACTCCAATCAGCGAGGCGATCAGCATTGCCGCGCCCAGAGTCTCGCCGCCAATCAAGCGCGAGGCCGTGACGATGTACCCCATGTCCCAGTCGCGCCAGTTTCCGAGGACGGCCAGCGCGAGCGCGGTCGGAACGATGTAGGTCAGGATGATCATTGGCGTGTTCCACGTCAGGACGCGCGTCAGATCGCGCTGCGGCTCTTTCATCTCGCCGGTGACGCTCGAAAGCTGCTCGTAGCCAGCGTAGTTCCACATCGCGAGAGCCAGCCCTACGCCAAAAACGCTGCCTAACGACTTTCCTGGTGGAATCACGGGAACCATCGGGTTGTGGTTCAGATGAAAGAGCGACACGATGCAAAGCCATCCGACGGGGATCATGATTGCAACGAGCAACGCGACGCCGATCCGGCCTGCCACTTGGATTCCGCGTGCGTTCAGATACGCAAGCAGGCATAGCACGAGGCAAGCCCCAGCCCATTTTGCATATCCATGCAGCGACGGCACGTAGTCGGCGATGTAATCCATCGCCATGACGCCGTATAGCGCATTCAGCAGGAAGGTTCCGGTCCAATTCCACCAGCCGCACTGAAAGCCCCAAAAATCGCCGAAAGCGGCGCGGCTCCAGCGATAAAATCCGCCCTGTACAGGAAGCATGCTGTTCAGTTCAGCCGACGCAAGAGAAATCGGCACGCACCAGAAGAAGGGCACGATGGCAAGGAAAAGGAAGGCCATGCCCGGGCCGGCGCTCTTGAAAATTACTTCATAGCCGAAAGGGCCGCCCGCCGTGTAGCCGTAGAAAATCGCGAGGAGCGGAATGAATCCAATCTGACGGAGGTGTGCCGCGGCATTCGGGCGAGTCTTGTCGATTGCGGATCGCTCAGTTTGCATTGGAGCGGAATGGGGATCATAGGGAACAGCTGCACGCAATTCAAATGGAATCGCGGGCGCGTCTGGACAGGCACGCGCTGTCGAGGCCGCGATCCGAGCCCATCGTCGTTTCTACGCTTACCGTTGTTTGCGGCGCTTGTGGGGAGAGCGGCCGCCGAGGCCTATTTAAGCGCAGTCGTTTCGCGATTCGAAGCTGTAAGACTATCGTTCGAGCCGCCCGTCATCGCCCGGCGCATGACGCGCATAGCGATACCGGGCGCGAACAGGGCTGAGAGGGGGCGCTGCATGTGGCTCACCTGGTTCCAGACTCTTACAATCGTTTTATCGGAAGTGGTCAAAGCGAGTACATGCGTGATGTATCGAAGGATGATCCCTTGCATCCGGGATCTCCGCCCCTCCGCCTGTGGATAAGCGATGTCCGCGCCGGTCGCCATGGCCCAAGCGGCATTGACGATAGCCGAAGCCCGCTGAAAGTAGCGCTTTTGCAATTCGCGCGAAGCTGCAGACGTCGCGCCGGCTTCGGCAAAGCACGAATGCAACGCTCGCGCCTCCTGCGCGGCCACGGTCATCCCCTGGCCATAGATCGGATTGAAGCTGCACAGCGCGTCGCCCAACACGAGCAGATTCGCCGGCAGGCGCTTTAGCCTCTCGTAGTGATTCCACAGGTGGGCCGGGAAGCGGTAGGTGGCGATGGGCGAAACAGGAGTCGCGTTCTTGATAGCGTGAAAGATGCCCGGATTTTCGAGGCTCTGCGCAAATTCCAGAAAGCCGGCGGCGTCATCGGGCGGGTAGTCTCGAAACTCGCCGCCCAAAGTTACCTGCAGATCGCCGTTCTCCACAAAGAAGCACGCGCCCAGCCGTGTGCCGCTCGGCGGACGGCCCAGGATCAGCATTGCATGCCAGTCCGGCCGCTCTTTTTCGGGAACGCGGAAATATTGCGTCGAATAGCCGACATTCACGGTAACCGTTTCAGTCGGCGGCTTCTCGAATCCGGCGGCTTCGAGCCACGCTGGAGTCTGGCTGCCGCGTCCGGAGCAGTCGACTACGAGATCGGCGGGGAGCGTTCTCTCGCCGGCTGATTCCCGTACGTGAACACCCGTCACTCGCGCTCGTAACGCATCCATTTCTATTCCCGTGACGGCGGCACCGCAACTCTGATGTACGTTTGTCAGCTTTGCCACATGCCTTCGCAAGTGCATCTCAAGAAACGGGCGTGTTTGAAGAGAGCCGATCACTCCGCACCTGTAGCGCAGCCGCCAGGCACCGTTGAACCACAAAAGATCCTGACCTGTGTCGACCAGGCGTGCGCCTTCCGCAGCAAGATCGTCGAGAATTGTTGGGAAGAAAAACCGCAGCGCGTCAACGCCGCCTGCGAGCAGGCCGTGAACGTGCCTTCCCTGGGGCACACCCTTGCGGGGAGCTGCGGCGTCCGGCGGGACGTCTCGGTCGAGGATCAAGACATTTTCGGCGACGTCCGATAGAGCGCGCGCCGCCAACAGTCCGCCGATGCTTGCTCCGATAATTACAGCTCGCATGAAAAGCCCTGCTTTACAGGAGAATTACGAGCGATGCTAGCATAAGCGATCACCGGATAGCAGTCGAAGCATGGCCGGACAGAGACGCAACAGCAAAACGAGAATTTGAGTGTTCGAGTCTCGCTCTATTGCCCGGATCGAGGCTGCGTTACTTGAGTGGGCGCACGTCGAATAAATGGGCGCCGAAGGCGTCGCGCCGAACGAACAGCCCCGAGTCGTGCAATTCCTGGCCGTCGCGCTGATATTGCACGCCATCCAACTGGTCGTCGAAAACGTACTGCTGCGATGGAATAACCCGGTCGCCTAACGGAATTCGTCCCTGCGACGCGCCGCCCGAAAGATTTGCGACGATCACTTTCCACGTGCTGCCGAGCCGCCATTCGTAGGCGATCAGATTTCCGAATGTTGCATCGCCGACGGCATTCACCGGCAACAGGTCCCAGCTTCCCTGATGAAAGGCATCCTCGTTTGTGACGTGAAGAATTGTGCCGAAGAACGCGACGACCGCAGGATCGGGATTTTCGGGCACCGCCCGCCGCAACTGAATCGGGAACTGAATCTTCCGGCCTTCGAGTTCGCCCTGATGATAGAAGCGCACTCCGGGCACGGTCGACATCAACGTTCCCAGGGCCTGCAGGCGCGCGCCTCCGAAGGCGACCGCGCAGCGCGCTTCATCGTGATTTTCCATAAATCGCGCGAAATGGTTCTGCGCGGCAACGGGCAGACCGAGCCGCGCCCGCACGCTGTCAAGATTGAGGTCGCGCACCGCGTCGTACAGCTCTTTGTCGTAGACAAACGAGAATCCCGAATCGAGCAGTCGCTGCTCGGTGCCCCAGTAGGCTTCCGCGAGCAGCGTCAAATCAGGCAATGCGTTTTTTGCCGCAGTCCAGAACTCAGTGGCCGGCGGCATCATCCCTTGCGGCAAAAAGCGAGACCATAGTTTCCCGAAAATATCGTTGAGCTGCAGCATGGCCATGTCGCAGCGAACGCCGTCACAATGTTTCGCGATCGCGACAAGTTCGCCAAGATGAGCCGCGCGCATGCCGGTGTGAAAATGATTCAGTTGCAGCGTGTCGCGCCAGGGAGGGAAGTAGGGATCGCGCCCGTGCGCTAGAAAAAACGTGCCGTTCTTTGTTTCGACGCGATAAAAGGCGTTGGGATCCTTCTCGAGATCTTGCTGCGTTCCTTGAACGTAAAATTCCGGGTTCTTGCGCGCCCACGGATGATCGAGCGCCGTATGATTCCCGACGAAATCGAGGAAGAGGGCCATGCCGCGCGCACGCAACTTCTTGCGAACACTGTCCACGTCGCGCCACACGCCGATGCGTGGATCGGGCTTATATGCCGGGACGGAATACGGCGAGCCGACCACATCCTCCGGACGCCAGTCCGGCAGGGCACGCGAATACGCCTGTGTCATTTGCGGTTCGAGCGCAATTCGCCGCGCTTCTGCACTGCGTTGATAGATACCCATCAGCCAGACGATGTCGAACCCATGTTCTTTCAGTGCGTCCCATTCCTGGTCGGGGACGTCGGCGAGTTTTACCCGGCGTCCGAGGCGCGCGGAAAGTTCTTCGAGCCAGGCCCACGTATTGATTTCGTATAGATGCGGATTCGCTCGCGCCGATAGCGGAGTTGCGCGTGCGGCTCGCTGTGGGGATGAACTGGAACGCTTTGAAGGAGCTGATAACTGCGATGCCGAGGATGATTTCCGATTTTCAGGCGTCACTCATCGAGCGTAGACCGCGCCGCGCGCGAGTGTCAACGCAAACGGCCCATTGCGCGAAAATTTATCAAGTGGAGGGAAGCACTGGCGCCGCGCGATCCACAGTCTTCGCTGAAACTGTGATGGCGCCTGCCGCGGCCCATTCGGCGATCGAATACCAGCGGCCGCAATCGAGGCACCGTGTGGCGGGGAAGTTCGCGTGGCAATTCGGGCAGATCGCGACTCCAGTGCGCCCATAGTTGCTTGATGCCGTCTCGAATGCGTCAAACCGCGCGCCGCACGTTCCGCATCGCCAAAACGCACCGAGTGGCGGCGCCGTCTGGCACGACGGGCATGCATATCCCGGCCTTCGCGGCAGTTTGGCCATTTTCAGCAGAATTTGCGCATACCGCAGCCCGCTCCAGCAATTCAGCAGAATAAACGCCGCAAAGATTCCGATCCAGGTGGATTGCGCTAAAAGGGCCCATCCGATCATCGCGGCGACGCCAACGAATCCGACAACAACGGCCACCATCAGGCTGCGCGCGCGCCCGATTCCAAACCACAGCAGCGAGCGCAGAATCTGGCCGCCATCCAGCGGATAGATCGGCAGCAGGTTGAAGCCGAGCAAGATAAGGTTTATCCATTGCACGGCCAAAAGGAGGTGGAACAGATTTGGCATCGTCGCGGCGAGACCAGCTGAACGCGCAAACGCCACGGCGATGTAAAGGACTGGAAGTAGCGCCACGTTGACGAGAGGGCCGGCCGCCAAGCTCCAGAGCATGGCTCCCGGACGCTGCGGAGGATCGACGTACGCCACGCCTCCCAGCGGCCACAGCACGATGTAATCCGCGGTCCCGCCCGTCTGACGGCACGCGAGCGCGTGTCCAAACTCGTGGAGCAGAACGATCAGGAATAGAGCGAGATATTCCGCGATTGGCCACCCGATCGATGTGTATGCGCTCCTTTCGATGCTGATCTCGTACGCCGCAACGAGAAACCACGACCAGTGCAACGAGACAGCGATCCCGGCGAACCGGAACAGCGGAAACGCTCCTTTGCGAATGCTATTCATTCCTCATCCTAAGTTGGCCTGAACCAATCATGATAGCAGAGCGGGCGCTACGCCATCGAATCGCGTGCCCGCTGTGTTCGCATGCACAGCTTCATCCTGAGTTAAGGCGAATGCCCCGCAGCTGCCATGTTCCTCGCCTTTGCACAATTCTACGAGGCTGCTGTAGCGAGTTGTTCTCTGGTATCTCCCCGCGCCCGACGCCGTCTCCGGTTATACTGTGCGGCCGCACACCGAATTGTTCGGGAGGACTGCTTCCATGAAGCGCATTGCCTTCGTCATCGCATTCGCTTTAGCCGCCATCGCATGTCCAGTCGCCTTCTGCCGCACGGCACAGAACGATGCTGCGTCATCGCAGGGAGCGAAGCGCAATCTCACCATCGACGACTACTTTCGCGTCAAGGACGTTGCGAATCCGCAGATCAACCCGGATGGGAAGTGGGTGGCGTACGTCGTCAGCACGCGCAGTCTGAAGAACGACAAGAACTCGATCCGCATCTGGATGGTCCCGTTTGCCGGGGGGCGGGCGGTCCCGCTCACGGCAGAGGACGAATCTTCCTCGCATCCCCTCTGGAGTCCCGACGGCAAATATCTCGGGTTCCTATCCACTCGCGGCGGCAAAGATGATAGCGAAGCGAAGGCGCAGGTCTGGCTGTTGAATCTTGAAGGCGGCGAAGCGCAGCAGCTCACCGACACGATCGAGGGCGTGGACGATTTCGCCTGGTCGCCTTCGGGCGACCGCCTCGTGCTCATCCTGCAGGATCCTTCGCACGACGAAATCGAAGCTGCCAAGCACAAGGACGGTGAAAGTTGGAAGCCCAAGCCGCATCCGTGGGTGATCGACCGCCTCCATTTCAAGGAAGACGAAATCGGCTATCTCGACCGCCGTCGCACGCACCTCTATGCGTTCTCAGTGACCGACCACAAGCTCACACAAATCACGTCCGGAGACTATGACGACAGCAATCCCGCATGGTCTCCTGATGGCCGCGAAATCGCGTTCGTGAGCGACCGTTCCGCTCATCCCGACCGCGATTTCAACGACGATATCTGGGTGGTTGCCGCGGACAATACGGACAAAGGTTCGCGTTTGCTTCGCATCACCACCAATCCCGGGACGGACGGCTCGCCGGCATGGTCGCCCGACGGCAAATTGATTGCCTTCACGAGCCAGCTC
>JBOGNK010000103.1:0-53327 GCA_050747085.1 Candidatus Acidiferrales bacterium | reverse complement strand
TGGTTATGGTGATCGTGGAGTGCCCTAGCAGTTGCTGTACCGTCACTATATCCACTCCACGAGCCACGAGTAGGACTCACTGACCTGCTCCCCGTTTTTGGTCCAGTCATAAGTTAGCACTCCTGGGCTCCTGCACATCCGAACTTGTCCACGCTGGGGCGGTAGAGACGGCCGGCGTGGGGGGAGACGCCGGTCGCGCGGCGACACTCATCGCGAACTCCTCCGGCGTCCGATAGCCCAGACTGCTGTGCGGGCGCACCGTGTTGTAGTCCACCCGCCAGGCCTCGATCACCTCCCGTGCGTGTCGCAGATCCATGAACCAGTTCTGGTTCAAACATTCATCGCGGAATTTCCCGTTGAAGCTCTCGATGAACGCGTTTTGCGTGGGCTTGCCGCGCTCGATGAAGTGCAGCGCCACCTGATTCTGATAGGCCCACTGATCCACAACACGACTGGTGAACTCCGTTCCGTTGTCTACCTGAATCGCGGCTGGTGTTCTACGTCGTTCTCGCAGCCCCTCCAGCACCCGCACCACGCGCAGACCCGGCAGCGACGTGTCGGGCTCGATCCGCAGGGCTTCTCGCGTGTAGCCATCCATCAGGTTCAGCGTGCGGAATTTCCGCCCACCGGCGAGTTCGTAATGCGTGTAGTCCATGGTCCACACTTCATTGGCACGCGTCGGGAGCGCCAAAGAAATTTGCGAGCGGCTGGGAAATGCTCTTCAACCGCAGCATGTGAGTGAGATAGCGGGAGCCTTTAATTGCAAAAACAAAATTGTCCGGAGTTTGCGACGCCCACTGGCCGAAGTTTTCGGGCCGCTGCAGGTAATAGAACGTTCCATTGATCTCGATCGTGGGAAAAATGCTGGCGGCATACGCCAGCTCGCGCTGGTGAGCTAAGCCGGTGGGATAAAAAACATCTCGCCATCCTTTGTATTTCCAGCCGGATATGCCGATCCGAACCGTTCCATCTGAGATCCCGATGCGAGACTTCAAAAACCACCTTCCATTCGAACGGTAGGGGTGAATCGAGAGCGTACAGTATCGGCGAAACGCTTTACCATGGCATCAGAAACTAGGTACTTTGGTGAGTACCCGTTGACGCGGCCCAACGGCATTGAGTATGTTCAGTAGGTACTCGCGAGAGCGCACCGGGGGCAGCCTTGAACCGGGCCCGCCATAACGCGAGAGCAATCGAGCAGATCACCCTCAGCCGATCATCGTCTCGCAGGTCAAACCTTCACAATCCAGGTGAAAAGTGGGTCAGAAGATCAATGTGTTCTTGCTCGCTGGTAATCGGCTGTTTCGCGAGGCGCTGGCGCGCATGTTGCGCGCAAAGAGCGACGTGAACGTAGCGGGTAACGAATCGTGCTCGGCAGGGACAATCGCGCAAATCGGGCGCTGCGAATGTGATGTGGTTCTGATCGATCCTGTAACCGGCGAGTATTGTGATCTGGAACTCGTACGCAGTATCGCTTCCGCTGCGCCGTCCGCGAAGCTGATTCTGATCGATATGGCCGAAGACGAGGCAACATTCTTTAAGGCTGTACGAGCGGGTGTGGCGGGGTATTTGCTGCAGCATGCGTCGGCGGTGGAAGTGATTGAGGCGATTCGCGCGGTACATCAAGGAGAGGCCGTGTGCCCTCCCCGGCTCTGCATGTCGCTCTTCAAACATCTCGCTGGCGCTGGGGAAGGCATTGCCCAAGGCAAACCGGGGCGGCATGGAAGAATTCGCGCGCGATTGACGCGCCGCGAAAAACAGCTCGTTCCGCTTATCGGCCAAGGACTGACCAACAAAGAGATCGCGGCGCAGCTGAACCTTTCGGAGCAGACCGTCAAGAACCATATCCACCGTATCTTGCAAAGAATGGGCGCGATGAACCGTTTTGCGGCGGTTGAAATCGCGCGCGACCGCAATCTTCTGCCGCAGGCTTAAACGCATTTCCCGCGGTCCGATCCCGTTCGGGCAATGTTGCGTCCTACTGGTTTCTCCACGTGAACGTACAAGCCTCGCTTGAAATCCCGCGCTGACTTGCCTGAGTACGATTTCTTACTCCGCGGCACTGCCCAAATCGTGAATCGCAATTGAGCCTTACGCAGGCGCGACGAAAACGCCACACTCAGATTCAAGTTGGGAGGACGTGATGGGGCCGATTCGAGTGCTGGTGGCCAATAAGCCGCGGCTCATGCAGGACCTGGTGCTTGCCACGATTTCCGGCCAGCCGGATATCGAGATCGTCGGACAGATTCAGGATGAAGCGCAACTTGTTAGTGCGGTGGAGAAGACGCGGCCGGATTTCCTGATCGTCGCACTCGAGAAGTCCGATCGCCTGCCGCGTGCTTGCCGCGCGGCGCTGGAAAGTCGCCCCCAAATGCGCATCATCGCCATCGCTCCTAACCGCAACAGCACGATTTTTTATTGGGCCTCGCTGAACATTCGGTCCAATCGCATTGAGTCGTCGGAAGAGAGCGTATTGAGTGCGCTGCGCGGTGATGCGCGCAACGTTCAGGACGCCGGCCGGGGGTGAGCCAAATGAACTGTGGCGAGTGTCATTCACGCAGTAACGCGTCACGGGCGGTGCGCTGCTGCAGCTACGCAGCTCTTGCAGTTTTTCTAGCCTGCGTATCGGTCGCCGCCCAGAGCCATCAGCAGGGCCGAGTTGGGACCAGCTCGCAAGTGTCTGCCCTCGCGCGCCAGAACCTGGAACAGGTAGCCGCCTCGGCGCAACAGATCAAGGCTGTGCTGGCGAGCGATCCTGGATTATTGGTGGAGTTGAAGGAGTGGATCGCCAACGATGCGACCGACCATGGGCAGTTAATCGAGCAATCGGACCTGACCGATGACGCAATTTACGACCGCCTCGAGACGGATGTGTTGTTCCGGTCCGTGGCCACCCGGCTCCTGCGGCGCTACGGATATTTGACCGCACGCGTGAATCCTAATTCGGAAATGGGACACGAGCAGGCTCTGTTGGTTGAGGAACGAGTGAAATGGCTGGCGCAGGAAGACGAAGAGGAGCGCGCGCAGCAGGCGGCGCAAGCGCAAAGAGCAATGGCAATTGCGAAGGCGTGCGACGGCCAGGAAAGCGCGAACTGCGCGCAACATCAGGGCGGTTCATCGCGTGTATCGCGGCAGCCACAACCCGTCGAAGCGCAACCAGAGTCCCCAGTCGAAATGAATCCGCTGCCTTCTCCCGTGCAGAGCGCTCCGCCGATGGGTGGGGGCGAGTTGGAGACGGCCGGACTCAGCCAGTCGAATTCGACTTCAAGTGAGGGCTTTTCGAATTTAGCAGGCGCCCTGAACGGTAAGAGCGGCTCGTTAGACGGCGGAGAGCTGTTCGGTATCGGCGGTTCGTCCAGCACGAACAGCGGCAACGACAATAACGGCGACAGTTCAGGTGTATCGCCACAAATGGTTCAGCAACTCGAACAGCAGTTTGGCGGTGGCAGTTCTCCGGGAGCGTTCGGCTCCGCGATGAGTGGAGGTGCGAGCGCAGGAGTGCCGGGATTCGGCGCCGGCTTCAGCAACGGCTCCAACAACAACCTGATGGCGGAGCTGAACCCGTTCGCAGGAGACGAATCGGCCGGGCCGACGCCTTCGAATATTCCATCGAACGCTGGGAACGAACGGCTGATTTGGACGCGCCGCCCAGGCGAGGCGACGCTTCAGTCGGCGGGAATGGTGCGAGCCGCGGATCCATACAGGGACATTCCTTCTCTATACGACATGTACCTGCAGGCACAGCCGTATCCGGGCAAACTGCAGCGGTTTGGCGAGGATGTTTTTGAGAATGGCGCTCGGAATTCGCAAATGATCCCGATGGACTTGCCGGTCGGCCCCGACTACGTGGTAGGGCCGGGTGACTCGCTCGCAATCGACCTGTGGGGCGGCGTATCGCACAGGCTGTATCGGACCGTGGACCGCGAAGGTCGCGTGTCTCTGCCCGAGGTCGGTCCTGTGTTGGTCAGCGGAAAGAATCTGGCTGAGGTTCAGCAAAACCTGCAACGGGTGTTGCGCACGCAATTCCGCGACGTTTCGGCGGACGTTTCGCTTTCGCGTTTGCGAACGGTTCGGATTTATGAAGTCGGTGACGTGCAAAATCCAGGCGCGTACGACGTGAGCTCGCTTTCGACTCCGCTGAACGCACTGTTCATGGCCGGAGGCCCGACGACGCGGGGTTCGATGCGCATCGTGGAGCATTACCGTGACGGCAAACTCGTACAAACCGTCGATCTTTACGATTTGCTGTTGCACGGAGTGAAGTCGGGAATCGACCGATTGCAGAATGGGGACACCGTTCGAGTGCCGCCCATTGGCCCGCAGGTGACGGTGCAAGGCATGGTGCGCCGTCCGGCCATATACGAACTGAAGGATGAAAAGAACCTGTCGCAGGTTTTAGAACTGGCTGGAGGGCTGCTGCCCGCAGCCACGTTGCGACACGTTGAAGTGTCTCGCCTGCTGGCCCATCAGAAGCGGACGATGCTGAGCCTGAACATTCCAGAGGGCGATGGCAGCGCCGCCATCACAAAGGAGCTCGAGTCGTTCCAGATCCGGGATGGTGATAGCATTCGCGTTTTTCCAATCGCGCCGTACAACCAGGACGCGATTTATCTTGAAGGCCACGTTTTGCGTCCCGGGCAGTATTCCTATCGGTCCGGGATGCGCGTCACGGACCTGATTTCTTCGTACAAAGACCTGCTGCCGGAGCCGGCGTTGAAGTATGCGGAGATCATTCGCCTGAACGCCCCGGATTTTCATCCGACCGTCGAGAGCTTCAGCCTGGCGGATGCGCTGGCACACCCGAATCAGGCGCCTGTTCTGCATCCTCTCGATACGGTCCGCATCTTCAGCAAGTTCGCCTTTGAGAATCCGCCGGCAATTTCCGTGCTGGGCGATGTTCGCGATCCAGGCACATATCGCACGTCCGGGCAGATTCACTTGAGCGATGCGGTACATCTTGCGGGCGGCCTGACGCCGGATGCGGAAACACACGATGCGCAGGTATTCCGCTCCCTGGCGGACGGTAAATCGGAAATATTCAGCGTGGATTTGAGCGCGGCACTGAGCGGTAGTCCCGCGGCGAACATCTTGCTCGAATCGCGCGACCGCCTGCTAGTACATCGCAGCCCCGCAGCGATCCAGCCAGCGGTGGTCTATGTCGAAGGTGAGGTGGGCAAGCCGGGACGCTATCCGCTGACTGCGAATATGACCCTGGGCGACCTGATACGGATCGGCGGCGGCCTAAAACCCAGCGCGGATACTCAGACGGCCGACTTGACGCGCTACTCGTTGCAGAACGGCGCGCAGGTTACGGCGAGCGACCAAACTGTCCCGATCGCCGACGTCCTTGCCGCAAATGCGAACGGCGACGACGCGCTGCATAACGGAGATGTGCTGCACAACGGCGACGTGCTGACGATTCGGCAAGTGCCTGGATGGGACGATCTGGGCGCTTCGATCACGATTCGCGGTGAAGTGAAGCATCCCGGAACGTATGGCATTCGTCCGGGCGAGCGCCTCAGCTCCGTCCTTGAGCGCGCAGGCGGATTCCAGCCCGAAGCGTACCCCTACGGCGCAATCCTGCAGCGCGTCTCGGTGCGCGAAATCGAAACGCGGCAGAGAACCGACCTTGTCGGACGTGTGAAGGGCGAGCAAGCAAATCTAGATCTGATTCCGGTCTCGACCCAGCAGCAGAAGGCAGAGAAAGAGATGGTGATGACGCAGTGGCAGTCGACGCTGGAACAACTTAGTACGAACCCGCCGACCGGGCGCGTGGATATTCATATCTTCTCGCCTATCCGCCGCTGGAGAAACACGGAGAGCGATATTGCCGTGCGGGGCGGCGACGTGCTGACAGTCCCGAAGCGCCCCGACTACGTAATGGTTACGGGGCAAGTATTCAATCCGACTGCTGTGTCCTACAGGGCCGGCAGGAGTGCGAAGTGGTACTTGATGCAGTCCGGCGGACCAACACAGATGGCGGATAAAAAGGCGATTTTCGTGATTCGTGCCGACGGGTCCGTTATCAGTTCGAAGAGGAGCCTCTGGATGGGGCATTCGCTCTCATCCGAGCTGCAGGCCGGCGACACCGTAGTCGTGCCGGAACGTGGCGCGCCCGTGGGCGGCATCCAGTGGCAAAACATTTTCACGGCGGGGCAGATGGCGTCGGCGATAGCGACGACGTTGTACATCGCTCTGCATTACTAAAGAAACGGAGCGGAAGGGTCTCTCTGATGGGTCAACGACCACCCGATTTGCGCCGCCTCTTGCCGGAACAGTATCTCGGCGACCCCGAGTACCTCGACCAAATTGAGCGTCGAGCGGCCCGCGAGAAGAACATCGCACGAATCAAGCTGCTCTGGAAGCATAAGGCCACGATTCTGCGCTTTGCGGTTTGGGGATTGGCGCTGTTCCTCGTACTCGCGTATATCGTTCCGCAGCGGTATACAGCGACTACGCGGTTGATGCCGCCCGATCAGCCCAATGCCGGAATGGCCATTCTTGGCGCGATCTCGGGAAAAGGGGCACCCGGGGCGGTGGGAGCGCTGGCAGACGACTTCCTCGGAATCAAGAACAGCGGCGATCTTTTCGTCGGGATTCTGGGGAGCCAATCCGTACAGGACGATCTGATTACAAAGTTCAACTTGCAAAAGGTCTATCACGACCGCAAATGGGAGAACGCACGGCACGATCTGGCTAAGAAGAGCGACATCTCCGCGGACCGAAAGAGCGGAATCATTACGATCGAGGTGACGGATCACAACGCAAAACGGGCGGCAGCGATGGCGCAGGAATATATCTACGCGCTCAACAACGTGGTAACGCATGTGAAGACGTCGTCGGCGCACCGCGAGCGCGTTTTCCTGCAGCAAAGGCTCGAGCAGGTATCGACCGACCTGGAGTCGGCCGAGCGGGCGTTTGGTGACTTCGCGAGCAAGAACACGGCGCTCGATATCAAGGAGCAGGGGCGAGCCATGATTAGTGCGGGCGCAGAGCTGCAAGGGGAAATGATCGCGGCGCAGACGGAACTCCAGGGGCTCCGGCAGATCTATACGGACAACAACGTTCGCGTGCGAGCCACTGAGGCCCGGATCACGGAACTACAGCACGAACTGGCAAAAATGGGTGGAGTTCCGGGCGGTACGCAGGGGCACCCGAAGGAGCAGAGCGCTTCTCAGCAGAACGGCCAGCTTTACCCGTCGCTGAGGCAACTTCCTTTGCTTGGCGTCACCTGGGCTGATTTGTATCGCCGAGCGGTGGTGCAAGAAAAGATATTCGAGACGCTCACGCAAGAATACGAGCTGGCGAAAGTGGAAGAAGTAAAGGAAACGCCAAGCGTGAAGATTCTCGACTACGCGCAGGTTCCACAAAAGGGCTTCCCGCCGCGATTCTGGTTCGTCTTCGTCGGTACGATCCTGGCCGTAATTGCCGGCGGGTTATTTGTGGCCGGCCGCGACCGATGGGAGCACGTCGATCCGGATGACCCGGGTAAAGTTTTTGCCACTGAAATCATGCAGGGAATGAAAGCGCTGACTGCCGGAAGCGGTCCAGATCAACAAGGTCTGAAGGCCCGCGTCTGGAGTCATTTCCGTCACAACGCCAATTCCAGCCACGAGTCACATAACGGAGATCACCCCGGCACAAACTAACCCGAGCTATGTTTCGGTAAAAAATTCCCCTCAGCCCAGTTATGAAACGCGATGAACGAGCGGCAAGCATCTGCTTTCGATTTTAGGTTTCTCTTTAGCCTGGGCGCGGGTTTGGGTCAAACGCCGTCCGCTCCTGAATTTGGGAGAGCCGTACCCGGGGTCGGCCGAGACATTCCGAAACGTCCGGTTGCACGCCAATCGCAGCCGCGAAGGCCTCGACTCTCTGGAGGAACATGGGCCCGCATAGCGTACGCGGCAATCGATATCGCATTCATTTGCGCCGGTGGCGCCATTGCCGTATGCGTCCGCTTTGCTCCGCATATGGTTCACCACCTCGCCCGCTTCGGCAACATCGGCCTTTCGCCGAAATTTCCTGTCTCTGCGTACGGCGCATTCCTTCTGTTGTATGCGGCGCTTATCGTGCTGTTCTGCCAGTGGCAAGACTTATACAGGACGCCCCGCAGCCGGTCCGCGGCGGACGAAACGTTCCGCGTCTTCAAGGCCGTCGCTCTCGCGACGTTGCTCCTGATGGCTTTCGTATTTCTGTCGGGATACCAGCAGGTGTCGCGAGCGGTTGTTCTTGGGGCGGGCCTGCTGGACATTGTCGCGCTCAGCTGGTGGCGTTTCTGGAAGCGAAAGTTCGTGACTCGCAGGATCACGCAGGGAATCGGTACTCGCAACGCGCTGATCGTCGGAGCCGGCAGCGTAGGCCAAGCGCTGGCTGAATGCCTGGAGACGAATAAGATGCTCGGCTACCGGTTCAAGGGCTTCCTCGACACGGACCACAGCACAGATCAGCGATTGCGGGGGCGAATCGAAGATCTCGCTCGCGTTGGCCAGGCCGAATTCGTGGACGACGTTTTCATTACGCTTCCTACCGAGCGAGAAGTGGTAAAGCAGGTGGCCATGGAAGCCAGAAACCATCGCTGGAACGTGAAGGTAGTTCCCGATCTTTATGATGGGTTGGGCTGGGAGGCGCCGTTACGCCGTGTCGGAGAATTCCCGGTCATGGAGCTGCACTGGGAACCGATCCCGGCCGTTGGGGTGTTTGCGAAGAAGGCGTTGGACATCGTTCTCGCCTCGCTCCTGCTCGTCGTATTCTCGCCGCTCCTGCTCTTAGTTACCGCCCTCATTCAATTGGACTCTTCCGGACCGGTTCTTTACCGATCGCAGCGCGTCGGCCGCAAGGGCCGGATCTTCGTTTGCTACAAGTTTCGGACCATGGTCGCAAACGCCGATGCGCTAAAGACGAAGCTGATTCATTTGAATGAGCGCCGCGGACCTTTCTTCAAAATTCGCAACGACCCCCGCATCACGAACATTGGAAAGCTCCTTCGCAAGTACAGCCTGGACGAGTTACCTCAACTGTGGAATGTCCTGAAAGGCGACATGAGTCTAGTCGGTCCGCGCCCGCACACGATGGACGATTACTCGCAATACAAGGTCGACCAGTTACGCCGCCTCGAAGTCCGGCCGGGGCTCACGGGGCTTTGGCAGGTAACGGCACGTCAGGATCCTTCGTTCGAGACAACTATGCGGCTCGACGGTTACTACATCGAGCATTGGAATTTCTGGTTTGATCTCAAGCTGTTGTTCCGCACGCTTCCGGCTGTTCTGCGGGGAGGCGGAGCCTGAACGCTTCGGACCAATTCGAAATGAGGGCGCGCGTTGACTGAAATGAATCAGCCCGCGGTCGGATTTTGGACGTTGAAATCCGTCGGAAGCCGGATCGCCGGTTTGCGGCGCTCACACGCGTTTCGAGACAGCGCCTCGAACGCCACGTACGGATTGATCGAGTACGCCACGCAACCGGTGCTGATTGTGCTGTCGGCGCCATTTCTGGTGTCGAGGCTCGGCTTCGACCAATACGGGATTTGGATGCTGGTGAACGCGTTTACCGGCACGGTGGGGATTTTTCACGTAGGCCTTGGAGACGCCACGATCAAGTACATCTCCGCGTACCGGGGTAGGAACGACTTGGGAGGTGTTCGGCGAATCCTGTCGGGGACGCTGGCACTCAGCGCCCTATTCGGCTGCCTTGCCGCCGTTGCACTGTATTTCGCAGCGCCGCTGCTTGTCGAGTACGTATTCAAAATTGCGCCCGCACACTATGCCGAAGCGACGCAAGCCATTGAGGTAGGAAGCCTGATTCTCTTTCTGCAGGCAATTTATCAGGTATTTGCAAGCGCCCTGAAAGCTTACGAGGCTTTCGGTCCACCGAGCAAGATCGCGGTATTCGTGAAGTCGGGGACGATCGTGGGCGCGGTTGTCCTTGTGGCCTTCGGCTTTGGCATCGTGGCGATTCTTCTGCTTACTGCGGCATTCACGCTAGCGGGGGTCGTGGCTCAGGCCCTCGAAACTGCGCGAATCCTGGGCGTGGGTTCATTTTGGCCGGCCATGGACAGGCGTTCGTGGAAAGAAGTGCTCGGCTTCGGATGTTACAGCTGGGTTCAGAACGCGGCCGGTGTCGCATTCAACCAGTCGGACCGATTGCTCATAGCGGCGATGCTTGGAACCACGCCACTCGCCTACTACACGCTGTGCGTGCAAATCGCGCAGCAGGTACACGGTCTCGCAACCGGCGCATTCGGATTTCTGTTTCCGCATATCAGCGCGCGGCAGCAGAGCGGGAACAAACGCGCAGTACGACGCGTGTTTCGTCTGGCCGTGCTCGTAAATTTGGCCTTCGCCGTCGTGCTAGCGCTTCCGTTGGTGATCTTCGGGCGCGGGATTCTCGCTCTCTGGATGGGGTCGGCTTTTGCCGGGCGCACCCACGTTGTGCTGGCTGTGCTCGCGGTTGCGTTTTGCGCGTTATCGATAAACGTGGCTCCGCACTTCACGTTGCTCGGCTTGGGCAAAGTCCGATTCGTTTCGTTGATGAATGTTTTGGGCGGAGCCCTGTCCCTGGGGGCGGCGGCGCTCTTGATTCCCCCATTTGGGTTGCTGGGAGCCGCGGCTGGCCGATTGTTCTACGGTCCAGCGATCAGCATGAACTTCGTAAAGGTCGCAAGAAGCATATGACGACGAGCGTCGAAGAACCGACCTTCTCTGGCTGGCGGCGAATCTCGCACAGAGTCGCCACAGCTCAGTGTGCCCTGCGCCAAAGCCTCTCGAACCTGTCCGTCGACCTGATGCTTCTGCTGCGTCGCCGCCAGGAAGGCGCTGTATTGCGACAGAAGGATCTCGGTCGTTTTCAGATGATCGTCCGCGCAGACGAAGAAGTGGGGCGAGAAATCTATTACGGGGGTGTCCACGAAAGTGCGGAGACGGCCTTCCTGCGCTCTCGCGTCGAGCGGACTTCCACCTGTTGCGATATCGGCGCCAATGTCGGCTATTACAGTCTTCTATTCGCGTCGCTGGCGCGCGAGGGAGCGGTGCACAGCTTTGAACCAGTCCCGTTCAACTTCTACGTCCTATGCACAAACCGCTTGCTCAATCATTTTTCGAATGTGACCGCGAATCCATGCGCGGTGGGTGATTCAAACGGCTCTGTGGGATTCGTCGTTTCCCGGGACTCAGCGTTTTCATCTCTCGTCAACACGGGGATCAAGCCTGTCGCGATGGAAATTTCGGTGCCCATCACCCGTTTGGACACGTACTGCGAGACGAACGGAATCGACGCAATCGACGTACTGAAAGTGGATGTGGAAGGCGCGGAAGCGAAGGTGCTTGCCGGCGCGACTCGACTGCTTACCGACGCCAGCCGCCGGCCTCGCACCATCATGCTCGAACTATACGAACCGATGCTGACCCACTACGGATCCAGCATCGACGAAATTCTTGGCCAGATGGAAGGCTTTGGTTACCGGCCTTTCGTTTTTGCGAACGGCCAGCTGGTGCGTTTTCAGCGCGAACACTACAACCGTCTCTATAACGTGATTTTTCTCGATGAGTGAACGCGACAATTCGTGGGTGAAGCACCGGTTCACGCGCCCGGGCGCCATTGCAACGGCGATGTGTCTCCTGCTGTTTAGCGGGCCGCCGAAATTCCGAATCCGCAGCGCCGAGGCAAGCCTGAACGGGCACATTGATTTTGCGCTGCTCATCAACATACTTGTCTGGCTCGCGGGAGGACTGTGGGTCGCTTGCCGCATGTGGAAAGCGTGGCGCGAGCGGCGTTCGCGCGTCCATTTGTTCCCGACGCACAAGCTGGCTGCGATTGTCGTAGCCCTTCTCGGTGTTTCCGTCTTTGTGTCGCTCGACCGGGAACTGACAGCTTTTAAAGTCTTCCAAATTGTCGTAGTTCTGCTGTTCACTTCGTTTTTTGTCGAATCGCATGGCGTCGATCGTTTCCTGAACTTACTGCTGATCGGCTGCGCGGCGTTGTGCTCGATCATCGTAATTTGTGCGGCGGTGGCACCCGATTTGGTTTTGTTCGTCACCGATACCGGCTATCCCAGGCTGCGAGGCGAGGCAATCGCAGATGCCGGCGTGGTGGCTGCGCTGGGAACAATCCTGCTGTTCACTTCCGTGCGAAGGTTTTCGCTTCCGACATTTCTTTTTTTATCTGTTCTCTTCGGGTCCGTGCTGCTGTTTTCGCTCGCGCGAATCGCCTGGCTTGCCGTGGCCGTCTTCTTCGCGATTGCCGTATTAAAGCGCCCCATGATTCGCACGATGAAATGGGTCTACGCGTTCTGGGGAATTGTCGGAGTGGGTCTCCTTGCCGGGGCTGTGGGCCAGATGAACATGGTGCGCGATCCACAGAGTGTGTCTGACCTCAGCGGACGCCTGGGTTTGTGGGCGTATCTCGGTACAGTCACTTTGGGACAGTCGCCGTGGTTCGGACTGGGTTATCTCGCGGCCAGCCGTGAAATCGGAATGGAGTACGACCCGCAGCTCGGTTCCGGCCACTCCATTTTTGTCGATGTGTTGGTCGGCGGCGGACTAGTGACAGAGCTGGCCTTTCTGGTGCTGGTAATCGCGATGACGGTTTACGCAGTGAAGCTGCTGAGACGAAGACGAGATGCCCATTCGTTTGCCGCGGCATCTCTGATGATCACGGTTGTCCTGATCGGTTCGGTGGGTGCAAGCATCGATTCGACGCCGTTCGGCTTCATTTTCTGGTCGTTAGTCACGATGTTGCCTTTGCTGAAATCTTTGCCGGACGAGCCGGAGGGACAGTTCGCATACGGTGAGCGTGCGTGGCCGTGGCCGGCCTCGCCGCCGTTGTATCACTCCGGTTAGCGGCGGGCCGGCGCGCGCGAAATGGAAGGACATGCGTCTAGCGGTACGTCGTCCGTGAGGAACAGAACATGGGAACGGGCCAACTGATTGGAAAGATGGCGAAACGAGTCGACCGCCACTTCGGGCTGCGTGAATGGCTGCGCGGCGAACCGCGGCCCCCAGCGGGCGGGTTTGATCTCGAAGGCGAGAAGCTGATCGACTGGGGGTGGATCTGCGCGAACCTGCCGCGAGGCCGTTTCAAAGCACTCGAAATCGGTCCGGGCAAATCGCCGATCATTCCGGCGATGCTCGCGCTCGGCTATGACGTTACCGCGATCGATCAGTGGGACGATCCTTCCGCAATCGTTGAAGGGATTCGGTTCATTTCGCAGGACTTTAACAAGGCAACGCTCTCGTCACAGTTCGACGTGATCGTTCTCTGTTCCGTGGTGGAGCACATCGGTGTCGCGGGACGTTTCAACTCGCACGACGATCGCGACGGCGATTTGAAAGCAATGGCGACTGTAAGGCAGCGGCTTTCTGCAACCGGCCAGTTGTTCCTGACAATTCCTGTCGGCGCTGATGCGCTCTATCCTCCATGGCACCGCGTTTACGGACGCAAGCGCTTGCCACTTCTTATCGACGGGTTTGAAACGGTCTGTTCCAGATTTCTCGTGAAGGATCCTGGCGGACCGTGGTGCGTCCGTTCAGAGGCCGAAGCGCTGGATGCGGCCGCCGACATTCGCCGTTACGCGCTCGGTGAAATGATTCTGCGCAGGAATCAGGCTGTGCCCTCAAATGGCAGCGCGGAGCCCCCATGCTGAAAATCTCGATTGTTACTCCGTCCTACAATCAAGCGAAGTTCCTGGAGGAAGCGCTGCTCAGCGTGAAGCAGCAGAGTTACCCGGCGCTCGAGCACATCGTCATCGATGGCGGGTCTACCGACGGGAGCGTGGATATTCTTCGCAGCTACGGCTCTCGTCCAGGTTGGGGGCATCTTCGATGGAAATCGGAACCCGATAACGGACAGAGCGACGCAGTGAACAAAGGGTTTCGCGTGGCGTCGGGCGATGCAGTGGGCTGGCTCAATTCGGACGACCGTTATCGCCCGGAGTGTTTCCGCACAGTCGCAAATGCGTTCGGCAAATACCCGAACGCTGATGTTCTATACGGCGACTATACGTACATTGATGAGACCGGGCGCGTGTGGCGCATTCGGCGGGAGATCGAATTCAATCGCTTTATCCTGCTGTACCTGCACATGCTTTACGTTCCGACTCCGTCCAGTTTTTTCCGCCGAGAGATCTTTGATGAGGGCAACTGGATCGACACCACATTGGACTTCGCGATGGACTACGAGTTCGTCCTCCGACTGGCGCGAGACGGACACCGATTTCAGCATGTCCCGGCTCTACTGGCAGATTTTCGAATCCATGCGGAGAGCAAGACGGGTGCGCACGCTGACAAACAACGCGAAGAGCATGACGCGATCGGCCTGATGTATTCGGACTTGCTGCGCGGAATTTCGCCGTCGCTGCTGCGCCGGACAGTTCGCGGCGCATTGCGGCTCGGTGCGCGGGGGCTTCGCTGCAAGGAGAAATTGCTGCGCGGCTACTACCTGGAGCAATTCCGGCCCTCTTGTTTCCGGCCTTTGGAGGCTGCGAGCCGACTAGCCCTGGACAAAGCGCAATCCGCGGATCAGTGACGCGCAGCTGATTGCTTCTCGTTCCAGTGTGGCCGTGCGGGAAACAGGCAGTGAAAGAGATGACACGAATGAAAATCCTCTTCGTTCACGATTTTTACAGGAACTTTGGCGGCGAAGATGCCGCTGCTCTTGCGGAAAAAGCGATGCTCGAGCATTACAACGAAGAGGTGATCTTTTATTCCAGGAACAACAAAGAGATTTCGAATTATAGTTTCATGAACAAGCTGCGTTTCCCGCTCGAAGCGCTCGATTCGGTTCGCACGCGAACCGACATAGCGGCAATCGTCCGCCGTGAACGGCCAGACGTGGCCTACGTCCACAATCCCTTCCCGCTGATTTCGTCTTCAATCTATCGCGTGCTGCACGCCGACGGCGTCCCTTGTGTGCAGTTCGTACACGATTTCCGATTTCTCTGCCCTAATGGACTATTCCATACGAATGGAGCGATTTGCGAGCGCTGCAAAGATGGCTCGTTTTTCAACGCCGTCCGCCACCGGTGCTATCGCGATTCGTATGCAGCCAGTTTCGTAGCCGCTTCGGTAGCTTCTGTGACGCGGCGAAGTCGTGCACTCGACTTGATCTCGCTCTTCGTGTGCCCAACGGTCTTCTCTCGTCAGAAGCTCATCGAGGGAGGACTGCCTCCGCACAAGATTCGGATCAAGCCACACTTCGTCGACGCCACCATCGCGCCGCTCTTCACGCCGGGAAAGTACGTTCTCTACCTCGGGCGCCTCGCGCCTGAAAAAGGAGTGCTCGGGCTAGTGCACGCGCTGGCGGACTGCCCCGACATTCCTCTGAAGATCGCAGGTAGTGGTCCTCTCGAGCCGGAGATACGAACGTTCCTGCGTGAGAGGCGAATTACTCATATCCAGCTCGTCGGATTCAAAGCAGGCGCCGAAAAATGGGACATTCTTCGCAACAGCGCGTGCGTGGTGCTTCCATCGGAGTCCTACGAAACGTTCGGACTGGCTGTCCTGGAGGCGTATGCCGCCGGAAAACCGGTGATTGCGTCGCGCCTGGGCGCGCTGCCGTTCGTGATCGAGGACGGCAAAAGCGGCCTGTTGTTCGAACCAGGCAACCGCCGCGACATGTGCGCGAAGATCCGCCATTTGCTGGCGACCCCGGCGCACGTTGAACGAATGGGACGGTGCGGACGAATGCTCGTCGACACGAAATACCGCCCGGCCGAGAGCTACAGGAGCTTGAAGGAGATATTTTCAGACGCGCTTGCTCCCACCAACCGTCGCAGAAAGATCGCCTGAGGAGCTGAAATGGTGCAGCGCCATCAACAGGACTGGGACGAACTCGGCAAGCTCGATCCTCTATGGGCCGTGCTGTCCGAACCGAGCCGTCAATTCGGCCGCTGGGATCACGACGAATTCTTTCGCACTGGTGAGGAACTCGTTGACGGCATCGTTCAGACGGCTGCGAAACACGGTTTGCCGACCCGGCACGACCGTGCGCTCGACTTCGGCTGCGGAGTGGGGCGGTTGACCCGCGCGCTCGGCGTTCATTTTGGCAACTGCTGCGGCGTCGATATTTCCCAACAGATGATCGGCCAAGCGCGCACTCTGAACTCGTCCGTCCAGAATTGCTTTTTTATGGTTAACAGCGATCCTCACCTTGGAATCTTTTCATCCGAACACTTCGACTGCGTCCTGAGCGTTTTGGTTCTTCAGCACCTTCCGCGGCGAGAATGGATTCGTTCGGCAATTGCAGACTTCGTGCGCGTCCTGAAGCGTGGAGGGCTGCTGGTATTTCAACTGCCAAGTTTTATTCCATGGCGCAATCGGATGCAGCCTCGCCGCCGAGCCTACCAAATGTTGCGTGGAGCAGGCTTCGGCCAGCATTTTCTCTATCGCTCGCTCGGATTGAACCCGATTCGAATGAACTACGTGCCGCGAGACGATGTGGTCGCGCTGGTGTCGCGTGCTGGCGGACAAGTTGTTCTCGATGAAACAGAAACCGTCGTCCAGAAAGGGATCATCTGTAGCACTACGTACTACGTAACCAAATAGAGCTGTTTGTCGCGTCCTGAGTAATATTCCGGCCCGGAGCTTGTTTCCCGTGCTCTTTTCCAGGCCGCGAAACGCACCGGCACGCGAAACGCTTTCTTCGGAGACTCGGAATGCGCATTGCCATGATTGGGCTCAAAGCTCTTCCGCCGCGCTATGGCGGATTCGAAACGGCGGCTGACGAGATTGGCCGGCGACTTGTGAAGTTGGGGCACGAAGTGATCGTCTATAGCCGCTCCGGGTTAAGTACGCACGCCTCCACGAACTACGCAGGTATTCGCCTCATCAATCTGCCCACGATACAAACGAAAAATCTCAGCGCTATCATTCATTCTCTATTGTGCAGCGTCCACGTCTCGTTCCTGCGGCCGGACGTTGTGCATTACTTCATCACCGGAACGACGTTATTTGCTCCGCTTCCGCGAGTGCGCGGGGCAAAAATCGTTTGCTCCGTAGATGGGACGGATTGGCAGCGTAAGAAGTGGGGCTGGCTGGCGCGGTGGTATCTCAGATTGTCCGAACGGTTCGCCTGCCGCTTTTGCAATGGACTCGTTTCTGACTCTCTGGAAGTGCAGGGGTATTACAAGACCGCTTATGGTGCTGCGTCGTCCTTCATCCCGTACGGCATGCGTGAAACGACCGAGAGCGGCACAGAGTTTTTGGAGCGGCTCAACTTGAAGCCGCGGGATTACGTGTTGTTCGTGGGGCGGCTCGTTCCTGAAAACAACGTGCACGTGCTGACCGCGGCGTTTGAAGCTGTCACGACGGACAAGAAGCTCGTCATCGTTGGCGATGATCCATGGGGACACGAGTACGTGCGATCCCTGAAGGCGACGAGAGACCGCCGCGTCGTTTTCGCCGGTGGTCTTTATGGAAAGGGATACGTGCAGCTGCAGAAGAACGCGTATGCATTCGTGTTACCTGACGAAGTGGGCGGAACGCATCCGTCGCTGGTGGAAGCGATGGGGTTCGGGAATTGCGTTTTGGTGAACGACACACCATCGAATCTGGAAGTGATCGCTGACGCCGGATTCAGCTACACGGGCGCAGACGGCAGGCGCGCGCTGCAACACCGGCTGCAATTTCTGCTTGATAATCCCGCAGTCGTCGAAGCGTATCGGCAAAAGGCGGCGCAAAGGGCGCAAGCGTGCTATCGGTGGGACGACGTTGTTCGAAAACATCTGGACTTATATGAACAGCTCATCGGAAGGCGCGCAGCAGAGAAACAGGTACGCATTGCGCCGGAGCCTGTCGAAAAGCCCGGCTCCTCGCCTGTTTTGGGTGAACCGCAGTCAAGCATGGAAGGGAGGCGTTCAGCGTGACATGCACGCTGTACGAGAGCCCGGCGATTCGCGGCCGCTCCCTCGATTGACCGCTGGCATCTTCTGCGTCGGCTAGCCGCCCGGGCTATGCCAGCTTGAGCATGCGGTCGATTGCGAGTCTTGCCTTGCTAGCAATGGGCTCGGGAACGCGCACTTCAGGCGTGAGCGTTTCCAGAGAGCGAATCACGCGATCGAGCGTGATCGTCTTCATGAAAGCGCAGGCCGCGTTCGGATTCACTGGATAAAAGTTCTTTTCGGGAAATTTCGTCGTCAGTTGGTGCAAGATTCCCGTTTCGGTCCCCACGGCAAATTCTTGCGCGCGCGACTCACTAATGTGCCGCAACATGCCCTCGGTGGAAAGAAAGAAAGTGCGGTCGGGCGGAAGCGTGCCGTCCATCGCCTTGGCCATGCAGGAGCTGACGCATCCGCACTCGGGATGCAGCAGGAGTTCGGCATCGGGATGTTCTTCCATGAGTTCAACAACCTGTTCCGGCTTGATTGCCTTATGAACGTGGCAGTAGCCCGGATACCCGATGATGTTGCGCCGGTTCGTTTGCCGCGCGACAACGGCGGCGAGAAATTTGTCGGGAACGAAGAGAATCGTGCGGTCAGCCGGAATGGATGCGACGACTTTTGCCGCGTTGGCCGACGTACAACAGTAATCGCTTTCGGCTTTCACCTCCGCCGACGTGTTGATGTAAGACACGACGATTGCGCCGGGAAGTTTTCGCTTCCATTCGCGGAGTTCCTCGGCAGTCACAGTTGCAGAAAGCGAGCAGCCGGCGCGCAAATCGGGCAAAAGGACGATCTTTTCGGGGGAGAGAATCGAGGCCGTTTCCGCCATGAAGTGCACACCGCAAAATACGATCACGTCTGCATTGGTTTCCGCGGCGGCCTGGGACAACTTCAGCGAGTCCGCAACAGCGTCGGCGGCCTCCTGCACTTCGGCACGCTGGTAATGATGCGCGAGCAGGACGGCGTTGCGCTGCACGCAAAGGTCGCGCACGCGACGCTGTTTGTGGCGAATCTCTTCCGGCGTATCCGCGATCGTTTCGATCTCGGGAATCGTATAGCGATCCTCGAACCTGATTTCGGCCGGTGCCGCTTGTGCTGACGATGAAAGGGCTGCGCTGGACATGGCTGGTTCTCTCTTATGTGTCGCCTATACAATCCGCTGAGAAAGATCGAGTGCGCGAGCCGAATGCGTTAAAGCGCCGATCGAAATCACGTCGGCGCCGCAGGCCGCGTACTCACCCATATTAGATTCAGAAATGCCGCCGCTGGCTTCCACAAGGATGGCATCCCAGACCCCGTCGTGCTGTAAGGCGTCGACGATCCCACGAATGCCGTCTGGCGACATATTGTCGAGCATCAGCACGCACGGAAAATCCTCTAGCGATAATTCCTGAAGGCGGCGAAACGCGCCTGCCGCTGCCCGCGCCGCCCGCTCGCCGCGCACCTCCACTTCGATGAACGCTGATTTTGCGCGCAGAGACCAGGCTTTCTCGATCGCTTTCGGCGCGGCTTCCTCCTCGCTGTTTGCGACGAGCGCCAGGTGATTATTCTTGATCAGAATCGCGTCGCCGAGGCCAAGCCGGTGCGTGCCAACTCCCGCCAGATGCAATGCGCGTTTGTCGAGCAGGCCCCAAGGCGTTTTGCGAGTGCCGACGATTCGCGTTGTCGATCCCGTGTGGAGCACAAGGTTCTGGATGCGGCGAGCGGCGGTCGCAATGCCGCTCATGCGCTGCAGCAGATTCAGTCCGGTGCGTTCCAGCGCAAGCAGGTCACCTTGATTACCTCTGGCGCGGAGCACCACCTCGCCGGATTGGACTACATCACCGTCAGTTTTTTCGAGAGTGACGCCGACACCGTGTTCGCCATATAGCATTGCAAATTCGGCCAGACCTGCGATCACGCCGTCTTCGCGGGCGAGAACTGATGTGGACGCGGGTGTTGCGGTTAGTCCGAGCGCCGACGAGGTCAGGTCACCACCGCCTAGATCCTGGTGCAAAAGCGGCTCAACTAATTGGCGAACGGCAGTCTCGTACACAGGGTTGTCCAGGGTGAGAGTGCTTCCCCGAAAGAAAGCCTGCTCGACGCGGTGCTCGCGGGTGAGGCGAGTTGTGGGGCGGGCGGTTCTGATTGGGCTATGGGCCGCCATACCGGTCAATTTTGACATTTAAGCAGCGAAAACCCAAATTCGGCCCCGTCGCGGGTACCGTTTGCCGTTACATCGCGATATAGCGTCGAAAAGTGTGTCCATCAATTTCTCAACTTTTGTTGACGCTGCGGGAGTTACGGCGAAAATTGATGGCACGGCGTGTCCATCGCCCAAGGTAGTTAAAGTAAAACTTTGCGAATCACAAATTCTGATGCGAATGCCCGGTCGCGGCGCTCTGGCCTGCGTTGCAGCTGCCGTGGTGTGGATTGCTGGCGCCATAAAAATAACCCAGCATAGCACAGAAGCTAAAATATGTCAAGAGTAAACATGGAACCGTGGAGCCCGTGTCAGCGCAGACACAGACGTGGGCGAGGCATTATTCGTGCCGCAGCGCGACAATTCGTCCGCGCTCCAGGGCAGCGCGACTTATTCGCAGCGTATGGCGCTGACCGGGTCGACGCGCATGGCGCGGCGGGCGGGGATAAAAGCCGCCAGCAGCGCGATTGCCACGAGCAGCACGGCGGCTGCGCAAAAGAGCCAAGGGTCGTGAACTGACTCCTGAAAGAGGAGCGCCCGCAACAAGCGTGTCGCAAACCAACTGCCGGCGAGTCCTGCCAGGACGCCCGCAAGAGCCCATCGCGCTACGCGGCCCAGGACGAGCTTGAGGACATTCAAAGGAGTTGCGCCCAGCGCCATGCGTATGCCGATTTCTTGCGTCCGCTGGGTAATGAGAAAAGCCACAACTCCATAGAGCCCCACTGCCGCGAGGCAAACTCCCATGAATGCGAACAATGCGAGCAGCACGGCGCTGAATCGCGGTCGGTCGGCGAGCCTGCTCACGCGCTGAGACATAGTTTGAATGGTGACGGGCTGGGCCGGATCGATGGCAGCGACTTCGGAGCGAATCCATTTGGCGACGACATCAGGATTCACCGGCGTGCGGATGATCACGTGAGCATAGCCCGTGTAGACTTGGGAGTCGTCCTTCCATGGGATGTAGAACTCGGGGTCGGACTGGTGTTCGAGGCCGTTGTTCCTGACGTCGGCCGCAACTCCGACAACCGTCCGCCACGGGTCACTCTGGCCCCAGCGAATGCTTTTACCGAGCGGGTTGCCGGTCGGGAAAAGCTTGCGGGCCAGCGCGTCGCTCAGAATGATTACGTTGTTGGTGGGGAAGAGATCGTCAGCGTCGAATGCGCGTCCTTGCGGAATTTTTATTTCAAGTGTCGAGAAATAATCTGGCGACACCTCACGGATTCCGACCATTCCACCGGTGCCCTGCGGTGTTCGAGCCCGTCCAGCAACTTCAATACCGGCGTAGATCGTCTGCCCTTCGGCGCCCGAGGGTGGAATCGTGTCGCTGAGCGCGACCGATTGGATTCCGGGAATTTGTGTGAGGCGTTTCTGCAATTGGTCGAAAAAGCCGATTTGTTCTGGGCCAGTGGTGTATTTGTAATGGGCGAGTTCGATTTCGGCGGTGATCAGGTTTTGCGCGTCCATACCCAGCGGCACAGCTTGCAATTTCCATAAGCTACGCAACAGCAGGCCGGAGGCGGTCAAAAGCACGAGAGATACTGCAATTTGCGCTGTGACCAGGACCCAGCGTAAGAGGCTGCGGCTAGTTTGCGAAGCCTTCCCGGTTAGAAATTCCGGCGCCGGCGCTCGCCATGTTGGCGCCATGCCGAACAGAAGGCCAGAAACGAGAGCGATCGCGAGGGTGAAAAGGAGTACGCGCGCGTCGATTGTGGCTTGCTGTAAACGCGGGATTCCCTGCGGCGCGATCGAGACAAAAAAGCGGAGCAGCACGTAAGCAATCCAGCATCCGGCGGCAGCACCCATGAAGCTAAGCAGCATGCTTTCCGTTAGCGCCGCCCTGGCGAGCCGTGACGGCGTTGCACCAAGTGCAACACGCACCGCCGTTTCGCGCTGGCGCGCAGCGGCCCGAGCGAGCAACAGGTTGGCTACGTTCATCGATGCGAGGAGCAGGACGGCGAGCACCGCCAGCAGCAGGACCCAGGAGGCGAGTTTTGCGTCGCCCATCTGGCGGTCGCGCAAGGAGCGGACGCTGAGGTGGATCTCGTTGCGGAACGCCGCCGGCACGAACTTCAAGTCCTGTTCAAAGAGCGGCTGCAGAGCCGCCCGGGATTGGGCGATGGTGACCCCGGGCTTGAGGACTGCAAATGCGCGAAGAACTAGCTGTGGTTCGCCGCGCCGCATTCCCGCTTCGTCGAGGACTTCCGGAATCAGCAGATCGACGCGAGTCAAGGTGGGCATCTCGAAGTCGGCGGGAAGCACGCCGATGACTTGCGTGGGCACTTCCTCCAGCGATACTGAGCGGCCAACGACCTTCGGATCGCCGCCATAACGCGACCGCCAAAGGCCGTACGAAAGCAGCGCAACGTGCGGAGCATGAGGATGACACTCGTCGGGCGTGAAATTGCGGCCGAGGATAGGCCGAATGCCAAGCGTAGGCAGGAAATGCGAATCCACTTCCGCCAACGTTACTCGCGCCGGATTCTGGTCGGTAAAATCGTATTTTTTCACGCCCGGAACCATCGAACCCATGTCGGCAAATGGCGAGGCGGTCTTTCTCCACTGCACGTAAGCCATTGCGAGGATGAATTCGTTCGAGGTCAGAGGAGCTTTGTAACCGAGGGAAACAAGCCTGCCGGCATTTGGGTACGGCAAGCTGCGGAAGAGAATTCGATCAACCACACTGAAGACGGCGGAAGTGGACCCGATGCCCAGGGCGATGGTGAGGATGGCAACGACGGCGAAGCCCGGAGATTTGCGGAGCATGCGGAGGGCAAAGCGGACGTCCTGCCACGTGGTTTCGAGGAAGGGGATGCCGCGGCGGTCGCGATAACTTTCTTTGGCGGATTCGACGCTGCCGAATTTGAGGAGGGCCTGGCGACGGGCTTCGGCGGGCGTCATGCCGGCGCGAAGGTTGTCGTCGATGTGGAGGGCGAGATTGGATTCGATCTCGGCGTCGAGTTCGCGGTCGCGGCGGTGTTTGCGGAAGAGGCCGGCTAGACGCAGGAGCCATGCGCGAAATAATCGAATGACATTCATTGAGATTCACCTCTCAAGCCCATGCCCCAACTCTCGTCAAGTGTGTTTTAGCGATTGAATCGCCCCTCCGGGGCTCTGGTTTCTAAGAGCGCGCTGACTTTCCCGGCACTCCGCTCCGCTCGCGACGGCGGGCACGCTCCGTGCCGGGCTAAGTACAATCGCGCCTGCGGCGCTTTTGATCGAGCGAGCAACGGTTAACGCCGCGGCTAAAGCCGATCATTCAGACTATCCGTTGCGCAGCGCGGAAAACGCGCTGCTCCCCCGACTAAAGTCGGGGGCTTCCACCGAACTGCGAACGGCAATTATTCGCAGCGCAGAGCAACCTTGCTATTCATGCCCGCAGCGCAGCGCGACTTTGTTACGCGTGCCGCAGGGCGAACGTATTATTGGCGCTGCACAGCCGCGTCTATTCGCAGCGCAACGCGCTGACGGGATCGACGCGCGTGGCGCGGCGCGCGGGGATGTAGCATGCGGCCCCGGAGACGAGCGCGAGCAGCACAATGACGCCGATAAACGTCAGCGGATCGCTGGAAGTGACGCCGTAGAGCAAAGTCGACAGCCACCGGCCGGCAACGAGTGCTGCGACAATTCCAACCGCGCCGCCGATGGCCGTCAGCGCCAGTCCTTGTCCGATCACCAGACGGAGAATATCGCTAGCCTGCCCGCCTAACGCGATACGAATGCCGATTTCGCGACTGCGACGAGCCACGACGTACGCCAACACGCCATACAAACCGAGTGCGGCCAGCAAAGCTGCAAGCAGCGCGATGGAAATCGAGAGGAGCGCAACGAGGCGGTAGTTGAACATCGAGTCGGTGACCTGCTGCGTGAGCGTGCGCATGTCGTTTACGGGTAAATTCGGATCGACCTGGCTGATGACGCCGCGAAGCGCGGGAGCCATGGAGAGAGGATCGCTTTCCGTGCGCACATAAAAGAAGAATTGAGCCAAGCGAGAGTCCTGGGTATACGGCTCATATAAGAATGGGCCGATCGAACTGTCAGCGCCGTCCCATTTGCTGTCGCCTACGACGCCGACGATTTGAATATCCGGCTTGTCGCCTCCATGCGAGAGATGCAAGCCGATGGGATTGCGTCCAGCGAAAAACCTTCGCGCGAGTGTCTGATTGATGATGACGACTTTCGGGCTGGAGGCCGTGTCCGCGTCGGTGAACTCGCGCCCGGAGATGAGTGGAATGCCCATGGTTGAGAAATAGTTTGGACCGATGTAGTCGTGCATAACGCGCGTATCGTCGTCGGGATGAACGACGTAACCTTCGGGCACGATGTCGAAAGAACTATCGTCATCACCGAACAGCTGCAGCGAAGACACGCTCGCGGAACGCACTCCAGGCAGCGCCGTAATTTGCTGTCGCGCCTGATCGGCAAGGGAGATCGTTTGGATGGGCGAATTCCCGTTCAGACCCGGCTCGACGGAAAATTGCAGAATGTGGTCCGCATTCAGGCCCAGGTTGACGCGCTCGAGGTTGATCAGCGTGTGAGCTAGCAGGCCGGCGCCAATCAGCAGAACGGCGGTAAGCGCGACTTGTCCAGCGATGAGCATCTTTCGCAGGCCCACGTTGGAGCGGCCTTCCGAAACGTTCAAAGCCTGATCTTTCAGCTTCGTCTGTAAGTTGATGCGAGTGGCGCGAATGGCCGGAGCGAGTCCGAACAGGACAGACGTGAGGAGCGTCAACGCTAGGGCGAACCACAGGATACGAAGATCAAGGCCGGTCGCCAGACCGGTCATGCCGACTTCCGGAGGAATGGCGGCGATCAATGCCTTGAGGCACCAGGAACCGAGGGCGAGTCCCGCTGCGCCGCCCGCGCCTGCGATCAGCAAGCTTTCGGTGAGCAGTTGGCGAGTAAGCCTCCAGCGTCCCGCACCCATCGCAAGACGAACGGCAATTTCGCGCTGTCGGGCCTCGCCGCGCGCGATCAGCAAGCTGGCGAGATTCGCGCACGCGATGAGGAGCACGAGGCCGACCATGCCCATCAACACGAGCAGAGGCGCTTTGGTGTCGTGCTGCAAAGCGGGCAGGCCCTGCGAGCCGTCGGTCAACTGCAGCGGACTGGCGAGGAATTGGGCCAGCTTGCGGCCGGAAAGCTTCATCAGCTGTGCGTCTTGCTGCACGAGCGCGGCATATAGAGGCTGCAGGGCCGCTTGCGCCTTTTGCCGCGTTATCCCCGGCCTCAATCGGCCAATGAGCGGCAGCCAATGATCCGAGCGGGCATCGACGTCGAGAACGTCAGCCGGCATCATCTGCGCTTTCATTGTGACCGGAATGAAAATGTCCGGAGTCGAGCCCACTTGCACGCCATCGAAGCCCTTGCGCGCGATGCCAACCACGGTGAGCGAGACGCCGTTTACCGTAAGCGACTTATTCAGAATCGAAGGATCGCCGCCGAACTGGCGCGACCAATAACCGTAGCTGAGCACCGCAACGGGATTGGCACCGGGCGCGGTTTCGTCGTTCAGGCTGAAAACGCGGCCCAACGCGGAGGTAACTTCGAGCGTTTCGAAATAATTTCCGCTTACGAGTTCGCCGTGGGCCATCTGTGTTGTGCCGCGTCCTGAAACGTTCAAGTCGAGGTCATACCATGCGAGAAGACCGGCAAAAACGGACGAGTGGTCGCGCAAGTCCTTGTACATGGGGTAGGAAAACACCCCTGCATGGCTGTCGAAGCTGGTTCGATAGCGTCCGTGGGCCGGCCCTGGAGAGCGAAGGCGTACCAGTTCCTGGGGATTCGGGACCGGCAATGTGCGCAGCAGAACCTGATCGGTCACGGAAAATATGGCCGTGTTCGCGCCGATGCCGAGCGCAAGCGTGAGGACGGCGACGGTGGTGAATCCCGGAGATTTGCGCAGCATACGGAGAGCGAAGCGGATGTCTTGCCAACTGCTTTCGAGGAAGGGAATGCCGCGGCGGTCGCGGTAGCTCTCTTTGGCGGATTCGACGCCGCCGAATTTGAGGAGAGCCTGGCGACGGGCTTCGGCGGGCGTCATGCCGGCGCGAAGATTGTCGTCAATGTGAGATTGCAGGTTGCTCTCGATCTCGGCGTCGAGTTCGCGGTCGCGGCGTTGTTTGGCGAACAGGCCGGCGAAGCGCAGGAGCCAAGTGCGAAGAGTTCGGAGTCGATTCATCGATGGTACCTCTGCAAAGCGTGCCGGGACTAAAGTCCGGCGCTACGTCTAAGTCCAAAGCAAAATCGCCGGCGAGACCCTCCAAAAAGACGGCGGGCAGGCGCCGGCGCTACAAAGCCGCCCGCCCTTCGCATAAGTCGCGAAGGATGGGCACCCGCGACAGAATTCGCACGGCCGGGGGCGGCTGTGCCACACAAGCAACGGCCGCCGGTACTCATTGGGATTCGCTTTCGGGAGAGAGGAAGCGGGAGAGGATCGCGGTTGTTTGCTCCCATTCGTGCGTTTCCCTCTCGACGTGCTTGCGGCCGGCGCGCGTGAGTTTGTAATACTTCGCTTTACGGTTGTTCTCGGACGCGCCCCATTCGGAGGCGATGTAGCCTTCCTGCTCGAGCTTCAAGAGTGCGGGATAGAGAGTTCCGTAATTGATGGCCAGACGGTCGCCGCTGATCTGCTCGATGCGCCGGGCGACTCCGTAGCCGTGGAGCGGACCCATCACTTCGAGCGTTTTCAGAACCATCAGAGCCAGTGTTCCCTGCCAAACGTCGGATTTTTTGTCGGCGGTCATGGGGAGTCCTATTGGAACGCCATAGAGAGTTGCATAAGTTCTATGGGAAAGCAATAGGGCAGTGACGAGTGACTAGTGGCGAGTGACGAGGGAAAGCAAAAATAAGCGAAGGATCGGCCACGGCTGGAAGCCGCGGCCTGACACGGCGGCTAAAGCCGGAATCGAGTGCGCGGAGTGACGGCACGACCAAGGTCGTGCCCTGACACGAAGACCAATAGAGCAGTGACGAGTGACTAGTGACGAGTGGCAAGGCAGTGACAAGTGGCGAGTGACGAGAGAAAACAAAAACAAGCGACGGATCGGCAGCCGCGCCGGCAGTCGCTCGTTGTAAGCTGACTTAGATGGCAACCAGCGTTCCGCGCGATGCGTCAGTAGAGGCGGTGGGAGACACCGCGCTGTCATCCGTTACGCCTCAAGCGCCGCGCTGGCGGAATCACGCTATTGCACTTCTCGTGTTTCTGGCGCTGGCCGTGGTGTTCCTGCTGCCCGGATCGATCGCGCCTTCTTCGGCGTTGCTTGGATACCCCGGTGATAATTTTCAGAACGCATGGTTCCTGTGGTATTTCGCGAGAGCGGTTACGCACGGGCAGAATCCTTTCTACACGCACCTGCTGTTCTACCCGAGCCGCGTAACGCTGGCCTGGAGCACGAGCGATCCAATCGCCGGGCTGATGGCATTGCCGCTCAGCCTGATGGCTGGGCCGGTGGTCGCGTACAACCTGTCGCTGGTCTTGCAACTGGCGCTTGCGGCGTTCTTTGGACGCCTGCTCTGCTTGCGCGTGGTGCGGAACGAGGCGGCGGCGTTCATCGGCGGAATGGCGTTCGGGTTCAGTTCGGTTTTCCTGGCGCAGTCGCTGGGCCACCTGAGCCTGGTGACGGCGTTTGCAATTCCTCTGTTCGTGCTCGTGCTCGACGGTATTTGGAAGGCGGACAATCCGTCGTGGACGTCCGGCATTCCTCTGGGACTCGCTTTGCTGTTGGCGGCGCTGGCGCATTACAACTACGCGGTCGTATGCATTTTGTTCGCGGTCTTCTGGCTCGGCGTCGATCTGGCGCGCGACTCTCGCGATGGCGGAATGCGTTTGGTCAGACGCGTGTGGAAGCCGCTCGCGGCCGGAGCAGCAACGTTCATTGCGGGATTTTCGCCGTTCTTGTGGATGATGCTGCGCCACCCCGCTCAGATGCCGCTAACGCGAACGGCGAGTCACGTCGAGGTATTTTCCGCCGACGTTCTCGGATTTCTGATTCCGAGTTGGAACCACATCGTCTTTGGCCGTTTCGCACAGCACGCTCTCGATCCGCGCGTTTTCATGGCCGGATACGAGGGAACGGTTTACGCCGGGGTCGTTGTGCTGGCGCTGGCTGTCATCGGATTTTGGACCGGGGGAATTTGGAAGGGGCACAGGGCGCGCGAGCCGTGGGCCGTGCGGGCGGCACTGCTCGCTGTGATGTTTTATCTGCTGTCGCTTGGCCCGGAACTGAGGTTGCTGGGCCACCCGTTGCACATTCCGGGGCCGGCGCGTTTGCTTTACGTGCTGCCGTTCGCGAAGTTCGTGTCCGCTCCCGCCCGGTTTGATGTGGGTGTGGTGTTGTGCCTGGCCATTCTGTCGTCGCTTGGCGTGAAATTCTTTCTCGAGAAACTGGCACGTCCAAGCTGGCGACATTTCGCTGTCGCGGCGATTGCGGTTCTGATCGTATGCGATTCACTGACGATTCCGTTTCCAAGATCGTCCATCACCGACCCGGGCAGCAAGTACGCCACAGCGCCGGCTGCGGACCCGCCGGGGCCCGGTTCGCAAACTTGCGATTTGCCGCAAGGTCTTCGACACGGAACCGTATTGACGTTTCCGTTCGTGGACGCGCCCTACTGCCTGAAAAGCATGTGGATGCAGACTACCGACCACGGCCATTTCGCGTTGATCGACGGGTATTTGTCTTACACACCACCGGAGGTGTGGGAGCATTTCTGGGATGTTCGAATCCTGCGATCTTTGATGGTGATGGAAGGAATGGTTCGCGCGCCGATCGACGTTGAAGCCGACCGAAAGACAGCACGGGCGACGATCGGAGAGCTGAATCTGAGCGGGATCGTGATTTACGACTCGCCTGAGAGCGGAGCAGCGGTGAGCTATGTTGAAAGAGTGTTCGGCGCGAAGCCGGGGAGAGCAGGGAATTGCACCGTGTTCTCTGTTCCACCGCACTGACCGGATCAAAACTTGAGCGCCCGCACTTCAAAGGAGAGAGTCAGCCTTGCCTGTGCTCGTTGAGACAACGCCCGCTTGATAGGCGAACGTTTTTGGGCCGGACCGGCTGGAATTGCCAGGGGACGGCCTCGGCTCTGCTCTTTCGGCGTACATGCTTCATGGGATTCCAAGGCCAATAGGCGGGTGTTAGCCTGAGTGGGAAACCAGGCGATTTTAGGAACGAGAGGAACGACCTGCGCCGTCGCTAAATTTCGTTAAACACAGGAGGAATCCATGTCAGGTTTTAAGACTTTTGCTTGGGGGCTGGGGATTGGGTTTGTGACGAGCATGCTTGTGGCGCCTCAATCGGGCAGACAAACAAGAAACTTGATCGGCCGGAAGGCGCGCGAAGCACGGGATTTCGTCGGCGACACGGCCGAATCGCTGGCGGATACGGTGCAAGACGTGCGCGCCCAGATGAACGATGCTGTGACGGGCGCTCGGGACCAATTCTCAAGCACGATCGAGGGCGCGAAGGGCAGGATTCAAGAGGCAGTCGAAACGGGGAAAAAGGTTTATCGCGAGCAACTAAGCCGCGGCGCGGGCGCTTAGCGGCTTTGGCAGCATCTCCCTCGACGCAGACTTAGGTTCTCTCCCGGCGACTGGCCGGGCGAGAACCCCGTCGGTTCGCGTACTGACTGATAGTTCCCGCAAGAAATCCATCCTGACTAACCGATCCGGACCGACCCGTCCGGCGCTGACTTCTGAGGCTCGCCTTGCGAAGGTATTTCGCCCCTACCACGACAGCGGCGTCAGTAATCCAGCTTCCTCGCGCTGGTCCCAGTTGAATCCTGACATCAATTAGATGCTTTGAAGACGCTGCTCGATCTGCGAACCGAACTGCTTCGCAGGCGAATGTAGTCGCTTCGAGCAATAGGTCGTTCAGTGCACGTATAGAACTTTCCGCCAACTCGGAAAAAATCACTTGATGAGGCCGAGCTTCTCTCGCGTAAACTCTCATAAACCACTGTCATATAGGGATTTGGGGCGCGTCTCGGTTGGCATGCGACGTGCTGTTCGAGGATATGAAACTTGAGGGAAAGAGAACTCGGGACCATGAATATCGAAATGAAATCGGAAGCGCAGGAAACGGAAGCGGAACAAGGCTCGCTCGCCTCACCTCGCCGGTGGCGTGAGCGCGTAAGGGCTCTCGCCAACCTACCCCCCGTAATGAAGATGGTCTGGGAAGCGGCGCCTGTGGCCGTAGCGTCCAGCATGGCCGTTCGCGTCCTGGCCGCACTGGCACCCGTTGGGATGGTCTACATCACCCAATGGATCATCGACGGAATCGTTCAGCACACCGCACACAATGCTCCGCTATCGCCCCACTTTTGGTGGCTGGTGGGCCTGGAATTTGGCCTGGCCTGTCTGCTGACCGTTTTCCTGCGCCTAAGCGATTTTTGCGACGCCGTGATCGCGGACAGCTTCATGCACCACACCAGCCTCCGGATCATGGGTCACGCTTCCAAGCTCGACCTGACGAGCTACGAAGACTCGGGTCTGTACGACAAGATGGAGCGCGCTCGCGTCCAGGCCACGGACCGCGTGGCGATGATTCAGGAGACCGGACGGCTGATTCAGCAATTGGTCGGCGCGATCGGATTCGGCGTCATTATTTTTGGTTATTCCTGGTTGCTGATGCTGGCGCTGTTCGTCTGCATTATGCCGGGCTTTCTGGGCGAGACGCACTTTGCATTCCTTACCTACTGGCTCAGCTTCCGGCAGACCCCGCGCAAGCGGCAGCTCGATTATCTGCGCGTCCTGGGCGGCAGCCGCGAAAGCGCGAAGGAACTGAAGCTGTTCGGGCTCAGTTCGTTCCTGCTGGGACGTTACAAGAACATTTCGCACGAGCTGCACCACGAAACGGTTGGCCTGCAGCGGAACAAGCTGTGCGTGGGCGCGGTCCTCACGCTTCTGGGTACTATCGGGTATTATGCCAGTTACGCCTGGGCGATCTACGAAACGATCAATGGGCGGTTCACGGTCGGCGAGTTGACGACCTTGACCGGGGCTATCGCGGGCGCGAGCACGAGCATTCAGTCGGTGTTCACTGGGTTTTCGAGTATCGCCAACCAGGCGCTGTTCCTTACCGACCTGCTGCACTTCTTCGACGTGAAGCCGCTGGTTGCGTCGAAGCCGAACGCGATTCCTGCGCCTACTGTGATCAAGCGCGGGTTCGAGTTCCGCAATGTGTCGTTCGCTTACCCGAACTCGTCGCGGCGCGTGCTGAACAACGTGAGTTTTAAACTCGAGCCGGGACAGCGAATCGCGCTGGTGGGCGAAAACGGGCAGGGCAAGACGACGATCGTCAAGCTGCTGACGCGCCTGTACGATCCGACCGAAGGGCAGGTTCTGCTGGATGGCGTCGATCTGCGCGAGTACGACCTGGAAAGCCTGTGGAAGAACATCGCGGTGATCTTCCAGGACTTCACGAAATACGAGATGACCGTTGCGGAGAACATCGGGGTCGGCCAGATCGAAGACGCGGCGAACACGTTCCGCATCCGGTCTGCGGCCAACAAGAGCAACGCTGAGAAGTTCATCCGGCGGCTGCCGAAGAGCTTCGACCAGATGGTTGGCTGCAAGTTCGACGGCGGCGTGGACCTATCGGGCGGCGAATGGCAGAAGCTGGCGATTGCGCGGGCGTACCTGCGGGATGCGCAACTGCTGGTTCTCGACGAGCCCACGGCGGCTTTGGACGCGCGCTCCGAGCACGAAGTGTTCGAGCGCTTCGCCGAGCTGACCAAGGGCAAGATGGCGATGCTGATCTCGCACAGGCTGTCTACAGTGCGCATGGCGGATCGGATTTTCGTCCTGGAAAACGGCAGGATCGCAGAGGAAGGCGACCATGCCCAGCTGCTCGCGAATAGCGACAGCCGGTACGCGCAAATGTTTGAGCTGCAGGCGGCGAATTACAGGTAATTCCGAGACAGTCCTAACTCACACCCCCAACACGCAAAGGACCAGGAACAATCAGTTGTTCCTGGTCCTTTTTCTTTGCGGAGGCAGCTGAATTACTGGGCCCCCATTCTTGTGTGCCAAAGCTCACCCAGGTGTTCGGGCCGACAATTATTTGAGTGCGTCCAATGTCACATCGATTTTCAGAACGTGACCTGTGAGAGGATCCGCAGCGGACGTTCCTTCGACGGTCTGTCCGACCGGAGCGATCACGGTAAATTCGTCACGAAAAGCGCGAATCACCGGGAGCGGCGTCGGGCCGCTCGAACCAGGCTTCCACTCGGTCTCCGTTCCGTTCGACGCAGGGACCGAGACCGAAGAGCGTTCTACAATGAGATCGAGACGATAGGTGTTGTCTTCGCGCTGAATTGCGGTGCAGTCAATATTTGTGCCGACGTCTTGATACGTGTAGCTGGAGCCCTGACCGATTGGAACGCGAAGTCCATATCGGAGTTTTGCTTCTCGTCGGTCGCGAAGGCCGGTGCCCAAGATATTCATCGAATACGGAAGGCTGCTGACCTTGCGGGTTCCGTCAAACTCGTTGAGGACCACCTGTAGTTTTAATGGAACCTCGGTGGTTGTTTCGGGTGCAGGCTTGCTCGTCTCGGTCTGACTCTGCTGCGCGAGGGCCAGCGGCGAGCCGAGGAAAACCAGGACAATCATCGCGAGTATTCGATTCGGCTTCACGTTCACTCCTCCTTGTATTGGTTGTACGTACAAGAGACGCCGCGGTCGGAGGAAAGGTTCAGGGTTCGCTTGAATCCGGCAGGGTGTCCGACGGAGGGTAGAGGTAAGGCTGCGGTTTGACGAGCGGAGGAATCTCGATCGGATCGATCTTCAATGGCTTGTCGGTTTCTCTCTGTTCGGCGATGAACTGCTTGCGGTCGATGCGACCGGAACGAATGTCGGCGGCGAGCTGCATTACGGCCTCGAGCTGACCAGGCGGGACGAGGACCTCGGGCTCGGTCGGCGAATTGTGACGGCCGACGGCTGACGATGAGCCAGGCGTGCGGGCGTCTGGGTTGCGAGAGGCCCACGACAAACGAACTGCGCTTTTGCCGTGGCTACCAAACCGCGATGCGACCTGCGGGTGCGATGGTGTGGTCCGTCGCGCCGCCTGAGGCGGGGGTGGGACGCCACCACGAACCCGATTTTGGCCTGCCCGCCGTGGCGGGTTCGTCGTAGGACTTTCCGCAGCGACGGGCGCTTGAATGCGGGCAGCCGATGGGGTAGTTGGATTGGGCCGCACCGCGTCGGGTCCAAAATGCCGGTGCTTCGGAAGCAGCACGGCGATCAACAGCGCCAGCGCCACAACACTGACGAGCCCTGCGGCAAAGGGCCTCCACGCCAGCCAGGCGAACTGTCGTCTTGGCTGCTCACCAGCGATTCGCGAGCGGAGACGTGCGGCGAAATGCGACGAAGGCTCGCCCGCGACGAGGGATTCGACGCCGCGATCGATGAGCGCAGCCAGTTCACGCGCGTGCTGATAGGCTTCGCGACAGGCGTCACATTCGCCGGCATGCGCGAGCAGTTCGCGTTCGCGCCGGGGTTCGAAGGCGCCAAGCGCCGCGTCGCTGATCCATTGTTCGTGCTTTTCGCACTCACTCATATCGAGCTCTTTTCGCCCGCCATCCAATCGAGTTCTCCGAAGACCCGAGAATCGAGTGCCCAGAAGCGCAAATTCGGGTAAGTCTCAGTTTCAGGGGCTGAAGCCCCTTTTTGGTTTTGGATTCCCTTAATGTCGGAGCTGAAGCTCCGACCCCTAAAAACCACGGAGCGAATTTCCGACTCGCGATAGTCTCAGCAGTCGAGGCCGAGCGTTGCTTTGCGTGTCTTTCGGCGCGCCTGAAGTCGTGCCCTGACACGAAGATCGGAATATTCTGAAACTCGCGGGCGCGAATGGAGTTCTCACTCACTGAGATGTTTGCCTCCTGCCGCGTCGGCGATCCATCCTTCGAATGCTTTGCGGTGAGTCATGTTGTTCCCTGCCGTGGGAAAATCGTCGGCGAGATGCCAGCGCTATACAGAGACACAGCTAAGCGTTTGCGCGCGTGGTGAAGGCGCGACTTCACCGTGCCCTCGGGCACTCCGACCAGCTTGGCGACTTCGCGCGTGTCGTAGCCCTCGATTGCTGCCAGGACAATCACCATCCGGAGCTTTTCCGGCAGTTCGTCGAGCGCCGCAGCCAGTTTGCGTTCGAACTCGCGCGTCGCAATGACGCCTTCGACGCCAGTCTCGCTGCAGCTTTGCTCGATGACGACCCTCTCTCGGCGTTCTTGGCGTCCGGCTGACCGAATGCGGTCGAGAGCAAGCCGCCAAGCCGTCCGCACGAGCCAAGCGCGAAAGCGCTCGCGGTCGCGCAGGCGGTGGAAATTGCGATAGGCGCGGAGCATGGCTTCCTGAGCTACATCCTCTGCTTCCGCCGTGTTCCGCAGCACGCCGAGCGCAACGCGGTAAGCGAGCGTGGGACAGTCCGCCAGCCGTTGCTCGAATTGCTGCGCGAGCGCCGCTTCATCAATACGGGTGGCAGCGCCACGGGCGGGCAGATAGGACTCGTCCGCGGTCACCGCGATTCCTGAAAGGTTCGGCGCAAGAGCATCCATCATCCCTCGTCCCGCGCGCGCTTGAAGCGCGACTCGTCCTGCGCGCGCTTGAAGCGCGGCCCCATTTTGCCAGACGCCGGTCGCAATGGTTCGGTTCACTGATCTTGGGCCTTCCGACCAGGTCGAGAGACCCCGCCTCCGTCAACGTCGTACTCGCGAATGCTGCAGAGTGTCAACGGGGTCGGCGCTAGCTTAGCGTCTGCTCGCGGCAATTCCAAAACGGGAATCCGTGCGTTCCGACGTGAAACACAAAACTTGCCCACGACAGCGGTTGCTCTCGACAAGGAACCGCTCCTCACGACTACATCCGCGGGCTCAACATTGATCGTAACCACCTGATTTTCAGCACGCTGCGAGCGGTGATCGGGCAAGAAGTGGTGCGTTGTGTCGGCACGAATCGCATCACTCAGGCACTGCTCCGCGATGGCACACAGGTTGCGTTCTAGGTTCGGCGAATGGAAACGAGTCGCCTACCCAGAACGCTGATGCGCGAGACTTCGAGCCTCGGACCGAGCAGGCAGCAATTTGGCGCATGCCACTTGGCGCTGCTGGCCGGATTGTGCGTCGCCGCGATGCTCGCTGCATGTGCAGGCAACACGGGACACAGCGGTGGCGGCACAGCACCTCCTCCGCCTCCGCCGCCAAACATCAGCGTAACCGTGCAGCCGCCAAGCGCGACGCTGTTCCTCGGCCAGACGCAGCAGTTCCAGGCGACGGTGACGGGCAGTTCGAATGCGGGCGTGACCTGGAGGGTGCACGGGATTACGGGAGGGAACTCCGTTGTCGGCACGATTTCGGCGAGTGGGCTATACACGGCGCCGGTGATTCTTCCCGCACCGCCGACTATCGCGATCACGGCGATCAGCGCTGCCGATCCGAACGCGAGCGCCAGCGCGACCGTGACGTTGCACGACGATATCAGCGTAAGCGTTTCTCCTGCATCCGCGACGGTTCTCATGGGCATGACGCAGGCGTTTACCGCAGCCGTAACAGGTTCAGGGGCGCCGGCAACTGGCGTTACATGGGCGGTCAACGGAGTTGTGGGCGGCAACGCGTCCACGGGAACGATCGTTGCGGGTGGCAATGGCTCGGCAACATACACGGCACCATCCGTTCTTCCGCCAAGTCCAAACGTAACCATTGTTGCGACCAGCGTAGCCGACTCAACGGCTAGCGGCTCAGCGACAGTTACGTTGCGCGATGACATCGCGGTGACCGTTTCGCCTGCAATAGCAGCAGTTCCAGCCGGGGGAATACAGGTGTTCACGGCGACTATGACGAGTTCCGGAAGTCCCGCAACGGGTGTGACGTGGGCGGTCAATGGAATCGCGGGAGGTAACGCCTCGCTGGGGATAATTGCGACCAACGGGGCCGGTTCTGCGACATACACTGCGCCCGTTACGCCACCGTCGCCGGCTAGCGTCACGATTACGGCGACCAGCGTTGCTGACCCTACGAAAGCTGGTATGGCCAGCGTAACGATCACGTGCGCGAACTTGATTTCGCCGGCGAGCGCAAGCCTTTCGCTGGGCCAAACGCAGACGCTGACGGCGTCACTATGCATCGCGAGCGGCACGGCGATCACCTGGTATGTGAACGGAGTCGCGGGCGGCAGCCCTGCGCAGGGCACGGTGGTTGCCAGTTCCGCTGCGCCGGATGCAGCCGTATACACTGCACCTGCGGATGTCCCGTCGCCGAATCCCGTGACGGTGCGTGCGACCGGTGGGAGCCAAACGGCGTCGGCCGCAATCACGATTACAAGCAGCGTGACTGTGACCGTCTCGCCCGCTTCGGCAACGGTCAACGCGAGTCAACGCGCAACATTCACAGCCAACGTAACCAATTCGACCGATGCTGCCGTGACGTGGAGCGTCAACGGCATTGCGGATGGCAACGCCACGGTCGGCGAAATCTGTGTTGTCGGTTCCAACCCATGCATTTCGCCCAGCGGTGCGGTTTCAGGCAGCGTGGATTACGTCGCGCCAGCGGCAGCACCGAGTGTGAATCCAGTGACGCTGACGGCGATGAGCGAAGCGGACCCGTCGAAGGCGGGAATCGCGGGCGTGTTCGTCGCGCAGCAGACCGGTACTGTTTCGGTCTCGGTGTCGCCGCTATACGCGTTCGTGGTTCCGTCGAGCGCGCGGCCAAGCACGATGCAATTTTCCGCCACGGTTTCAGGAACGAACGTTAGCGGAGTTACGTGGAGCGTGCAAAGCGCCGTGCTGGGCCAGGGTTGCGTTGGTGCGGCGTGCGGCACGATAGACGCGAACGGCGTCTACGGAGCGCCGACAGCGGCGCCGTCGCCGAACGCGATTGCCGTCGTGGCGACGAGCGTGTTTGATGCGACAAAGAGCGGGAGCGCAACGGTTGCGATCACAAGCGGCCCGACGATTCGCGTGCTTCTCCCGTCGAGCGTGATGGCGGGAGCGGTGGAGAGTTTTCCGTTTGAAGTGCAGGGCGTGAACTTCGTCGCGGGAAGCGGCAGCGCTGCGTCGGTGATTTTGCTGAATGGGCAGCCGCGCAGTACGACGTGCGCGACGGCCGGACAGTGCGTCACGGTGTTGAATCCGGCAGATGTGCAGGCCGCGACGACGATTACCGTGCAGGTGAAAAATCCCGGCTCGGCGGGCGTGCTTTCGAATCCTGTGCCATTTGTGGTGATCCCATTCGACGTTTCGGTCGGCACAGTTTCGCTGGGGCTTGCGCAATCGTCGGCGACGGAGAACGTTATCGTTGCGGAACCGACGACAGCGGCAGCTTCGTCGCCGATCAACGTGGATTTCATCGGGCTTCTGAGCGGCGGCACTTGCGGCGTGCAAGGCTCACCGCTGGCGGTCACGCGCCCAACTTCAGGTAGCGAAACGGTGAGCGTGTGCGTGCACGGGAACGGACTCGATCCGACGTTTACCTATGCTTTTACCGAGCCGAGCGCCGGCGTCGATATTGGGGTGGTCGCGTCCGGCATCACGGGAATTCTGTCGAACATGATCGAACTCGATCTGACGATCTCAAGTGCAACACAGAGTGGAGTGCGATCGCTCTTTATTACAACGCTGAATAACGACCGAGCTGTGGCGACGGGGATGCTGGAGGTGAAATGAAAACCGGCTGGCGATTTCGCGGCTGTTTGACTATGACGATATTCGCGATGGCGGCGTTCGCAATCTGCTGCTGTTCGTTGCGGGCAACAACCATCGAAAAGATGTCGCTCGACCGCATGACACAGATGGCGCCGATCATCGTGCACGCGCGCTGCGTTGCGAGTTCGACGGCGTGGGATGCAGGGGATATCTGGACATTCACGACTTTCAACGTGCTGGAAACGTGGAAAGCTGCTTCAGGCGCGCCGATTCCGCCACGGATAACGGTCAGGTTGCTCGGCGGGACGGTGGGTCTGCTGACGTCGCACGTTTCGGGCGTGCCGCGGTTCCGGCCGGGCGAAGAGGTAGTCCTGTTCCTCCAGCGAACTTCGCGTGGTGATTTTTCCGTAGTGAGCTGGCAGCAGGGGACATTCCGGATTCGTCGGAATCAACTGAGCGAGTCGGAAACTGCGACCGTGACGCAAGATAGCGCCGCTTTCGCCACTTTCGATCCGAAGACGCGCAGATTCGAGGCGACCGGCATTCGGAACCTGTCGCTCACGTCGTTTCGCCAGCGGATTGTGACTGCGATCGCTAATGGAGGCGGCCAATGAAAGGGAAGAGGATAGTGACGCTCTCAATGTCGGTATTCAGCGTGTTCGCGATCGCCATTGCACCCGTCGTGCATGCCTACGTCTTTGACACGACCGTCCCATCCGCCGGCGGATGCCCGCAACCGGATCGCTGGAGCCTTTCGGCGGCGAATCCGCTGAGCCGGCAATGGAGCACGTCATTGCCGCTTGCGCCGGCGACGATCGGAACGGCCGCACCAGCACAAACAGGTGCGCAGCTGACAGAAATCGAACAGGCCCTTACCGATTCGTTCGCCGCGTGGACTGGAGTAACGGGAACAACATTCAACGTTGCGTCTTATCCCGGATTGATCGGGCCTATTGAGCGCACGAGCGCGCAGAATGCATGTTCGAACGACAGCGAGACGAACATCGACGGTGTGAACACCATTTGTTTCAATCAGGCGAGCGCAGGATTTACGACGGGCGTCCTGGCGTTCACGCGGGTGATCACCGCGAATGCTGCTGGGGTTGCGGTTGGGTCGAGTGGAACTTCGACTTTTGCGGGACAAATCCTGGACGCGGACACGCTGCTCTGCCCGAATTGCCACGTAACGTTTGCCACGCCGGCCGGTCTTTCCACGACGCAGGGGCAAGGCGCATACGATCTTGAATCGATTTTGATCCACGAACTGGGGCATTGGTTCGGCCTGGATCATTCGGCGGTGTGGCGGGCGATCATGTTTCCATATTCGCCGCCCCCGGGGCAGTTTCTGGGCGACCGTCCGACGACGCAAACACCGGATGGGCCGCTTTCCGACGACGATCGCACAGCGATTCGCGCGCTCTATCCTGATCCGAATGATACCGTCGACGTCGGATCGGTAAGTGGGAGGCTATTGCCTGCGAATTCGTTCGCGCTGGCGGCAATTTCGCCAACCTCCGCCGGAAACTTTGTGACGGGAATTGTGGGCGGGCACATCGTGGTGGTCGACGCAGACAGCGGCTCGGTGATTGCGGGCACGCTTAGCGGGTGGACATGCGATGCCTCCAGTCCTCCGCTGCAATTTGACGGCTGGTTCGATATCGAGCGACTACCGGTGGGGCACACGTACATGGTTTATGCCGAACCGCTCGACGGCTTGGTTGCGCCTGGTGATTTTGGGGATGCGTTCGATACGCTCTGCCCGCAAAGCGGTGCTTCAGCGTGCACACTTCCGCCCGTGAATGCGAATTTCAACCCGCGGGTTCTGCCAAGCCAGTAACTTTTGAAGGAAGAGGCGAAAAGAGGGCGCAGTCGGGGCTTTGTTCGTGGGTCCAGGTTGCCGAGCCGACGAATGCGTTACTGCGGCGTGGAATCTGGAGTTGTGGTAGTGGAAGAGCTACTCTCGGTCGTTGCGTTCGCCGTATTCTTTGCCAAAACGCCTCTTTGTTTTTGCAGGCCGGTTATTTCTTCCTGAATCCTGGCGGCAGTGGCGCTCCTTGATTCGATCCTCCACTCGAGCCTCTGTTTGTCAGCGTTGGGATCGCCGGCCAGCTGATCCTCCATTTGCTTGATGTAGTCTTTCTGGGCTTTCAGATCCTGCTTGTCCTGCGCGATCATCTCGTCTGCCTGCTGGATCGTCTTCACTATTGGGCCGGCCGAGCACACTTGCAACGACGACAACTTCTTGGCTGCTTCTTTTTCAGCTTCGAGCTTCTCTTTGGCAAGTTCTTGCTGCTTCAGATAGATCTCGTCGGGTGAGCGTACTGCGTCGATGTTGTCGTCCGTCCACAATTTGCCATCTTTGCTGGTGTGGGTCGATTGGGCTGGTTGCGTGGTTGTTTGTGGAGGCGGCGGTTGAGTCGGGGTTTGTCCGTGCGCCCTGAAGGCGGCAAGAGCCAACGCTGAAAGAATCAGTGCGGTTGGTGCTATGCCTTTTCGCATGCCATGCTCCAACTAGTTTGAGATTTCCTTGGACGACAACAGCTCGAACACAATCGGTTTCTGGACGTTGTTGACCCAGCAGCTGTTGTAATAAACTCCGTTTCCGCCTGCGCCGCTGATATTGAAATCCGCTGCGCCGAAAGTCGCGAGCGGATTGCCACTCGCGTCTTCTGTGGTGGCGACGAGCATTGCGCCGTTGAATTCGCCTGTTCCGGCCGCGCCCACTTTGTATATTGTCGCACCCTGACCCGCTACAAGGACGATCCCATTCCAATTGGAGTTTCCATCGTAGGTAAGGTCGCCGGTTACGACCAGGATGCCGGAACCGGTGGAGCTGCTGATATCGAGATTGCCGTTGACGTAGACAACTTGCGGGTTCGTCGCGGAACTCGTCCATGAGCCGCCGAGTGCCGCGACTACGTCAGAATAGCTGTACGCTCCGGCTGATCCGCTGCACCCTAAACACGCCGTGGCGTGTTGCTCGATTTCCTGCAAAGTTTGATTCAATTCCGCGGGAGTGGCGGCGGAATCGGGCAGCGAAGCGCCGCCGACGCAAGCTTGCCCTCCGGTGGAATAGCTGCAATTCGTGCCGGTCTCCTGCGTCCCGGAAGCATTGTTCCCGTAAATCACCGCGCTCGCATTGCTGCTGCCCGACACTGCAACTGCAGGTCCGCCAGCCGTATTGGGAGTGCATCCGGAAACTGCCGGCGCGCCGCCGGAGCCATCGGCGCCGTTGATTCTATAGTTGGCCGAAGCTCCTCCTTGAAAGCTGCCGACCGTGCCGGGAATGCTCAGAGGTGAACTGAAGTTCAGGTCGAAGTTGACGGATGCGACTTCGTCCTGGACCATGCGGCGCGCTCCGGTGGGAGTGACTGCGAGCGAAGTGATCTCGTAAACGTTCGCGTATGTTGAACTGGCCGTGTGACAGCTTGCCGCTGAAATAACCACTTCGTGGCTGTTTAGCGCGTCCCAGCAGACTTGCTTGTTCGCGTTTGCGGGATTGCCGTCAACGTAATACGGAGTTGCCGACGTGTAGGCCGAGCCGTCCGTCTTCAGATTGATGCGAACCCACTGGTAAGGGAGGGGATTCGATGCCGGCCCGGAATAATTCGAGTCGGTCGAGTAATCCGCGTACCACGCTCCACCGGGCAGGGTTTCCGCTCCCATCTCACGTGCGAATTCCTGATCGTAGGTGCTGACGCCATTGACTGTGCTCGTCTCCGACCATGGCGAAACGCCAGGCGCGGTGATGTAAGCGGCGTAAACTCCGGAGCCCGCGGGAAGAACCGTCGGTAAGGCCAGTGGACTTGCGTTGGACGGCAGCATTCGATCGCGAGCTTCCTCGAGTCCAGCTTTCGCGGCAAACAGAGCGACCTGCCGGTCGCGGTAATTGGCGTCGATCGTCGTTTCAGACGTGGAGAGCAGAATCATCCCGGCTGCAACGCTGGTCACCAGAAGAAGCCCAAGGATCGCGACGATCAAGGCGATGCCGGATTGATTCCGCGGAGCGCGAATTTCGTCCGCGTTATAAATATCCGAGATTGCTCGATATTTCATCGAAGTGCCGTTTCTAATCTTTGCCGCGAACCCGTGGCCCAAAATCCACTGCCGCCATCGTTCACTACTGGCAAGTGAGTTGGACATTGCCGGGGATCGTCACGCCGGCGTCTTGCAGTTGCGCCTCAGTTGCCGCCATAGAGCAGTTCACTACTTGAATGTTCCCGCCGATCGCAGCTTCGAGCTGCTGTCGCGTTTTGGGATCGACCGACGTGGGACTTGCCACACTCAGGTTCACTTTGATCAATCTCACTTGCGCGATGGCCATCGGATTACTCGAAATGTCGATGGGAAGTGCGATCGCATTTCCAGACGCGTCGAAAGCGGAAAAGATCGGATCGGTGTCTGAATCTGCGTTCTGCACGCTCTGCACTTCCTGTACGTAAGGCGAACCGGCTCCGGTCGCGATTCCCGCGGCTTGCGCCAGTGGATTACCCGTGGCTTTTGGCACTTGCGCGCGCTCCATGCACTGGGTGCAAAGGCCGTCGCCGTCGACTTTGTAGCTGACGACAGACACGGTGCCGCTGCCATCCACGTCGCCTTCGAAGTCGAGTTCCGTTGAGGTGAGCTTCACGAGGCCAACTGCCAATGCGCAATCGTTGATGACGGTTGCCTGCCAGCCGCCACATGCAGGAGCTGCGCCCGACGTGTCGAAATCGCGAATATTGGGATAGCCCGTTTCCCGACCGTCGCGGACGACCTGAGCCATGAAGTCGCGGGCCTGCTGGAAGTCGTCGATTTTTCCCTGTTCTGCCGTCGCTCGCTGCTGCACGTGATCGACCTGGGTGAGAATCGCGGCCAAAACGATGGTGATCATCACCAAGACGATCATCAGCTCGATCAGGGAAAAGCCGCGAGCGCGCCGTTGTTTGAGGTGTCGAGCAGGCATATCAGTTTCCGTCGTTGCCCACGACCGTGCGGATATTTACGGCAGGAGCGCTTACTATTCCGTTGCTTTGACTCGGATTCGCGATCTGTGCGCCGACAACGACGTACTCTTCATCGCCCGATGGCAGCAGCTTGATATTCCAGCGCAGATCGTAATTGGCCTGCGTCCCGGTCTTCACGCCGCAAACCGTGTACTGCATCTGGTAGCCTGCCGCGACCGCGCCGGCGTTTTGCGCGTAGTCGATTTTTCCGTCGGATGTCAGATCGGCACCGGTGCCCGCGGACGTTCCTGCTACATCGATCGTGTGAACGTTGCCAGCGCAATCTGTCACGTTGACGCTTGTCGCCGCTCCGCAATCGGATTTGCAGGCTGGAACCGTCGAGATTCTTTGGGCCACCATTTCGGCTAGAGCCGCGCTTGTACTGTCGTTTCTGGCTCGATGGTTGCCTCCTATCGCCACAGTTACGATGACCATCGAGCCGATCAGGCCGACTGCCAGCACGATCAACGCGATCATCATTTCGATCAGCGATGCACCGCGTTCCGTGTTGTCCGATGTGATGGTGCGTTTCATCTACGACTCTTTGCGAATCAGTGCCAACCGCCGGTGTACACCCAAACCTTGCTTCGCCCGAGCGGCGACACCGAGACGGCCGCCCAGTCGTTGTGATCGTCGTTCAGGTAATAAATAAAACCTTTCGACATCGTGTGTGACACACCCGAGGACTTGTACGCGCGGCCGAGCGGGTTGAGATAGAGCACGGTGCCCGAGGCTTCGGGGACAAAGCCCGGATTCAATTGCGCGGGGGCGCTTGTTGCGTCGCCATTCGAAACGTCGGCTCCGTAGGGAACGTAAGCGTCTCCAGGTTGCCATGTAGCGGCGTCAGGACAGGCGCTTGTGGAACAGCTGATGAATGCGCCTTGCACACTAGTGGTCCCGACCGTGGCGGCATATAGCGGAACGGTCGTATCGTGCTGCTCCGCCGTTATGCGGGCTTGTTGAATCAATACCGAAAGGCTGTCTGCTGCCGTTCGGACGTGCGACATGTGAATCGCGTTCATAACTTCTGGAATAGCGATGCCCGCGAGGATGAGTGAAATTGTGATGACCACCACGAGTTCCGTCAGCGAAAAGCCATCGGGGCAGTACGCCACGCGATATGCCGTAAGGCTGATGCTGCTCGATCGCGTATTTTGCAAAGCGCTGCGTGCCACGCTGCACCGTGAGCGGCTGCCTCAGCGACATTGAAGCCCGGGGGTGTACCCCTTGCCGGGCCCCGTATAACTACTGATTCGCAGACTCGTATATCTACTTCTTAAGGGCACGCTGCATGCCAGAGGGTCAGGGACGTAAGGTGTTGAAAGCGAACGAGTTTCTCGGCCGGGTGACCCAGATTGGGCCGCTTCGACCGCAGCCGCGGGGTAGAAACGTAACCGACCGAAGCCCTCGATTCAGGCCGTCCGAGAGCAAACGAAAGGCGAAAAGGTGAGCGAGTTATTCGGGATTTCCGGGGTTTCCGAGCTGAACGAGTGGAGCGGAGTGCGGAGGCCGCACGTGGGAATCGAGAGTTTGCGGGGCGCGCCATGAATCGACGACCGAGATCTGGTGAACGCACGACACGGTGCACCGCGGCGCGCAGCCTTTTTTGGTGAAGAATTCGCGATGCAAATGATCCGCGGTGTACTCGGCGAGTGGAATGCCGGGATATCCGCGCTGTTGCGAGCAGTAATGAACGAGCCCATCCTCGCAAATGTACAGATAGCGCGAGCCCGCGCGGCACCGCCAATTATTCTCGCGGCCGGCCGCGATGTTGTGCTGGAAAGCGTTCACGCGGGAAAAGGAGCGCTTGCCTAGGGCCATAATCTCTTCGAAAATTTCGCCTTCACGCGGGCCTAATGGTTGCAGCTGGCCATTGCCGTCGTGGATCAGGCCCACGGTGGACGTAAATCCCAGTTCGACCGCGCGATGCGCCACCTTCAGTGCATCCTCCGGATTGCGAATGCCGCTGCCGAGCACCGAATTGATGTTCACGTGAAATTCGGCATGCTCGGCCAGCAGTTGAAGCTTCTGGTCGAGCACTTTGAGGCTCTTTTTCGAAACGTCGTCGGGAATTGCGTTGTCGATGCTGATCTGCAGATACTCGAGGCCGGCGCGATTCAACCTTTCGATTCGATCGGCGACCAACAGGTAGCCGTTCGTGATCATCCCGGCGATGATACCGTTCCTGCGGATGCGGCGGATGATGTCGTCAAGGTCGGGATGGAGAAGCGGTTCGCCTCCGCTGATCGTGACGATGGACGTGCCCATCTCGCCCAGGCGATCGATGCGCCGAAACATTTCTTCCGTTGGAACCGGCTTCGAAAAATCGTCGAATTCATTGCAATAGGTGCAAGCGAGATTGCACCGGCGGATTGGGATGATATGGGCGAGCAAAGGATGTCGCGTCGAGGCGACGCCCTTTGCGATCATCTGCGCTTCGCGCAGCTTACGGTGCGCCGCGCGTAACCGCTTCCGAATTTTCTTTCCAGTGGTCACGAGTCAATCGCCTGAGCTTGTAACTATCACCGATCGAGGCTCCAAATTATGCCATATCAACCGTTTTCGTACGCCTGTTCGATGCGGCCCGGAGACGCACGAAGCTAACGATTGCGAGGCTCCTCCGTCTATTTTGCAACAACCACCGCCGATGATAAACTTGCAACTTTTTGGGAGGTCGAATGGTTTGCATTCGCAAGAGCTTTAGCGTTTTTCGTCAACGGAACGAGCTCGGGTGGTCACAACTTGATCCACGTACTGCAGGGACGTGGAGACGGGCAAGAAAGCCGCTTTTCTGTTGTTCCTTTTCCGCACTCATACTTGTTGTGGCATTCGCTGCATTGGGACTGGCGCCTGCGCGCGCACAACAGCCTGACGGCTCTTCCGGCACGATCGATCCTAGCCTGTACTCGGCGATGCGGTGGCGTTTGATTGGCCCATACCGGGCCGGGCGCGTGGCAGCCGTTGCGGGAATTCCGGGCAACCCTGCCGTCTTCTACATTGGACTGCCGGGAGGCGGGGTGTGGAAGACGACGGATGGCGGGCGGGTGTGGAACCCGATTTTTGACGCTGAAAAGGTGTCGTCGGTCGGCGCGGTCGCTGTCGCGCGCTCAAATTCTGACATCGTTTACGTTGGCACAGGCGAGCAGACGCCCGGCGACGGCATGTACAAATCCGTTGACGCTGGCGCCACCTGGACGCACATCGGTCTGGATAACACGAAGTACATCAGTTCGGTGATCGTTGATCCGCGCAATCCGGACATTGTCGTCGTAGGTGTTTTAGACCACCCCATTTTAGGAGCTGACGGTCCCGACAAGACGCGCGGGATTTACAAAACGACCGATGGCGGGAAGACGTGGATGCGCAGCCTCGCCGACAGTCAAGACGATCTTGCGGGAATTTCCGATATGGTGGCGGATCCCGGCAATCCGCGCGTACTTTACGCCGCAATGTGGCAGCCGCGCGCATTCCGCGATTCACTCTCAAAAGGAGACGGCGAGCAGGACGCGTGGATTTATAAGTCGACAGATGAGGGCTCGACGTGGACCAAACTCAGCGGTGATGGTTTGACGGGACCGCTCGGGCGCGTGGGCCTGGCCGTTGCTCCCGGCAATCATGGACGCCGAGTGTTTCTGATTGCAGGTCCGGGGCTGTTCCGATCGGACGACGCTGGCAAGAATTGGACGCAGATCACGAAGGATCCGCGCATCAGCGGAAACGTTTATATCTGTCACGTGTACGTTGATCCGACGAATCCCGACCTTGTTTACGTAATGCAGACCACAACGTATCGCTCGACTGACGGCGGGAAAACGTTCCTCGCCTACAAAGGAGCTCCGGGCGGGGATGATTACCACGTCATGTGGATCGACCCGACGAATTCGCAGCACATGATTCTTGGCGTCGATCAGGGCGCAACGATCAGCATGGATGGCGGGAAGACGTGGAGTTCCTGGTACAACCAGCCGACTGGCCAGTTTTATCACGTGACGACCGATAATCAGTTCCCGTTTGTGGCCTACGGGGCGCAGCAGGACAGCGGCACGGCAGCCGTTCCGGATCGCAGCGACTATGGCGAAATCAGCTATCGAGACTGGTTTTCAATCGGCGGCTTCGAGTTCTGTTACATCGCACCCGATCCACTGCATCCGAACGTCGTCTATTCGGGCGGCTGGTACGGAAGTGTGGTGCGCTTCGACAAAACAACCGGGCAAATCACGCACGTCTTCGTGCGTACGCCGGAATATCGTGCAGCGCAAATGCCACCGCTGCTCTTTTCTCCCGAAAATCCGCGAGAGCTCTATCTGGGCATGCAGTACGTGATGCGAACGTCGAATGGCGGCCAAAGCTGGCAGCAGATGAGCCCCGATCTGACGGACCGAACGGACCCGCAGCCGAAGGGCACGTACAAGATGACGGATCAGCGTCCTGGGCTTCGCCGGGACGCGATCACCGCATTGGCCGCGTCGCCGATCCGACAAGGCGTGCTTTGGGCCGGAACAACGAACGGTCTGATTCAGCGCACGACTGACGACGGCGCGACGTGGCAGAACGTCACGCCCGTGAATTTCCCGGCGGAGACTGGCGTGGTGATCCTGGAAGCCTCGCACTACGACGTAAACACGGCATACGCGGTGCTTGGCGCGCGCGACGACTCGAATCCGTATATCTTCCGTACCCGCGACGCCGGCAAGACCTGGCAACAAATTACGACCGGCTTGCAGACGGGCTGGGCCGCGCGCGTGGTGCGCGAAGACCCTGTGCGCAAGGGTTTGCTGTACGCGGGCACGGAGGACGCCGTCTATGTTTCGTTTGACGATGGCGATCACTGGCAATCGCTGCAGCTTAATTTCCCGATAAGCGACGTGCGCGATCTTGCGGTTCATGGCGATGACCTGGTCGCTGCGACGTACGGCCGCGCGCTGTGGGTGCTCGACAATGTGTCACCGCTGCGGCAAGCCGGCACACAGATGGCCGGCTCGAATGCCTATCTGCTGCGTCCGGACTCCGCGCTGCGCGTGAAATGGGACAATGATCAGGAGACGCCGCTTCCGCCGGAAGTTCCCACGGCGAAGAATCCTCCTGACGGCGCCATTTTGTACTACTACTTGAAATCGGTGCCGAAGGGCGAACTAACGATCGAGATTCACGATGCGAAAGGAAATCTGGTTCGACGCTTTACCAGCGTAGCGCGGTCGTCCGACAACACGCCGAAGAATGTTCCGGACTATTGGTTTGGCCCCGCGCCGGCGCTGGCGAAGCACGCGGGCCTTAACAGGTTCGTATGGGATCTCCGGTATCCGGATCCTGACGCGCTGAATTACAGCTACTACGGCAACATTCTCGACTACGTCGAATACACGCTGTCGGACCACGCAGTTCCCAGCGATACGCCACGCGATCAGGCGATCGGGCCTCTGGTTACGCCCGGCCAGTACACGGTGACGTTCATCGGAAACGGCGTGCTGATGAAGCAGCCGCTGACGGTGGGGCTCGATCCCCGCGTTCACGTGTCGCAAGCCGACCTTGATCAACAACTTCAATCGGCGCAGCGAATCACATCTGCGCTGAAGTCGAGCTACGAAACGTTCAATGCCGCTGGGAGTCTCCGTGATGCCGTTGCAGAGCGCGAGAAAAGCCTCGCGAAGATGGCTGCTTCGGACGCGCCTGGGAGCGACGAAGCGGGGCACTCCGCGGCTAAGCCGGGTGCGGGAGCAGCGAACAAGGATGCGATAACGGCGCTGCAGGCCTTCGGCGCCAAGGTCGCCGCCGTGCAACAAGGGACGCGAGGCGCTGAGGGCGTCGGGCCGGTCAATCGCGATCTCGCGCGAATCCTGTATATGGTCGAGGTGGGCGATGGGGCACCATCTGATTCCGCGCAGGCGGCGATAGACGGGTCTTGCAAGTCGCTTGATGACGCGCTCGCACAATGGAAAAAACTGCAGAATGAGTCGTTGCCATCAGTAAACGCGATGCTCAGCAAGTACAACCTCGATCCGCTGACCGTCGCGACCGAGCAGCCCAGAACGGCTCACGAAGCGCCCGCAGCCGTAGTGGCGCCTGCCCCGAGTCACGATTAGCCGTTACGCGAAAGTGCGAGTTTCCGGTCCTCAAAGGGTTCATCTCTAAGGACCGAAGTCTCAGACTTCGTTTCACAAGTACTCTTCTGCTTCATCTTCAGCGTGGCAGTAAAGATGGGGGCAACCAGTCCGAGAGGAGCGGTGTCTACGGATAAGCGACGTTGCGCTAGCCGGGAGGGAGCCGATGCGGCATGCGCCCAAACTAATACCTTTATTTCTGCTGTTTGTGGTTCCCGCCTCATTCGCCCAAGACATCACCGGCCGGCTTTTCCCTGAGAAAGCGCAATACGTAATCGGCGAACCGATCATCGTCGTCATAGAATTGACGAACAATGCGTCGCATCCGGTAATCGTGAGTCATGCTAATTGCGACTCGGGGGAATTTCAGATCACCAATGCTCAGGTTGCTCCCGATGCGCCTGGATCCAGGTGCGTCGTGTTTGGGGAAGGCGGGAGTAGCTGCGGCACTACCAACAAGAGAGTCGCGGCGCAAGGAATGTTCGAGGATCGCATGCTGCTCCACGGTCCTGGCCATAGTCACTTCGATCTCAGTCAGCCTGGCGTGTATCACGTCGAGGCGTCCGATCGTGTCCTTATGCTTCAAACGGCCTCCGATCGCCTGGTGCGAACAGCAAAAATTCAAAATGACTTCGACGTTGAGATTCGCGAGCCGTACGACGGTGAACTCAAGACTCGATACCAGCGCTTCGTCGACGATCTCAGCAGTTCCGATTACAGAACGAGAGAGGTGGCAGTAGCCGCACTGACACAGAATCCTCCGAAAGCTCTTGAGAGCGGGATCTTGTCGCTTGCGGTAAGCGACAACGCTGAGTTTCGGTTTGACAGTATCGAGGGACTTTCGCGGCTAAATACACCCGAAGCGCACGCAAAGGTCCTGGAGATGGCGTCAGGGCTAGACGGAAATCTTGCAGAGGAGGCGATCTTTGCTCTGGGACGTTTCGCCCCTATCGGTGACTGCGCGGAGATGCTGCGGATTGCTGCACACACAAAGCAAAATACCCAGAGCGAAGCTTATATAGCTGCGGGGCGTATTTGTCGCGAGAAAGCCATTCCTACGTTAACGAGCGTTCCGGCGGGAGCAGACGAGGAGTTGGCGGAGAGCATTGCTACCGCGCTGGGCAACACCGGCTCGCGTGAGGCGATGCGACCGCTGATTGAGTTACTCACAAGTCGGAGCCAATTCGTGCGAGTCGAGGCAGAGAGCGCCCTTTTCACGCTTACCCACAGGGCTATCCACGACGTAAGCACACCTGCAGCTGCTGCGCAGGTCCAATCCGATTGGCGCAGTTGGTGGTTCATGAATTCCGAATCTGCGACGATTTATGGCCCGGACCAATGCCCTTCGACTCAGGAACGCTGATCTGGGCCGCTGACCGTGGTAGCAGGACGATTCGACGTGCTGTTTCAGGGCGTGCTGTGGCCGGCGCAGTTCAGGACTCCAAGAAATTTAGACCATGGACCGACTGCCTCGCCGTATTGGTGCGACAGGATGCGCGAAATTTGGTGCAAATGGGTTAGGTCGTGCACCACCCAGGCAGCGAGGAGTTGCGAAAGTGTGACTGAGCCAAGCGCAGGGTGACGGCCGCGACGGTCGAGATCCTCCGGCTTCAGGTTCATCGCGCGCAGCCCTTCTAAATTCGTAGCGCGCACACTCGCAAACTCGTCGAGCAGTTGTGAGAGGGACTTGCCGCGGCTTTCCTGGAACTGCGCGAAACGGTCGAATGGAATAAACGTTTTCGTGTCGCCAAACTGCAGGATCATTTGTGCGCGCGGAATCCAGTCCGTGCGCTCGCCGTGGATCAAGTGGCCGACTACGTTGAACGCGTTCCAGCTTTCTCCGCCTTCATTCTGAAGCGTCCACGGGTCCGGCAAGTCGCGCAAAAGCGCGTTGAGTGTGGCCGGAGTACGCGCGAGCAGAGAAATTGTGTCGTCCAGATTCTGTTCCATTTTGCCCTCGCCGTTTGCAGCGTGCGTCCTACGCCGCATTTTATCGTTTTCACTCCTACCTCTGGGCACTCGTTCGCGGCCGGATGAAACTGACCTGGAACACTTGTGATAACCTCCGCACGTATTCGGGGAGAGAAGAACCGTGGAGACACGCAGAGCGGGTCGTCGAAGGAACGCTCGAAGGCCCGAAAACGAGGCATCGCCGGGCGCACTCGATTCTCAAACCACCCCTTCACGAGCGTCGGGAACCTCTCGGCGGGATTTTCTGGGGATTTCGGCTTTGGGCGTGGCCGCGACAATGCTGCCAGAAACGGTGCGAGCTGCCGCGTCGGTCACGCCAGCGGAAAGATTTGCGCCCCGGTCGGACATATCGATTTGGGTGACGTCGGGCACCGAGCGATTCGCCTCTGGGCCGGCGATACAGTGGACCGCGGCGCAACCGAGTTCGGACGCAGAGCAAATCATTCTGAATCCCGCGTTAAAGTTTCAGGAGGTCCTCGGCTTCGGCGGCGCGTTTACGGACGCAACATGCTGGACGTTCAATCGGCTGACGCAGTCCGAGCGCGACGAACTCTTTCATGAGATGTTCCACGCGTCGGAAATGGGGCTGAGCGTTTGCAGAATTTGCGTGGGATCGAGCGACTATTCAAGGACGGTGTATAGCTTCGACGAAGGCGCCCCGGATCCCGACTTGACGCGCTTTTCGATCGACCACGATCGCGAGTATATCATTCCGATCCTGCGCCAGGCGCGGCAGGCGAACCCCGATTTGTTCTTGTTTTCGTCGCCGTGGAGCCCGCCGGGCTGGATGAAATTCAACGATTCGATGCTGGGCGGTTCGATGCGGAAGTTTTATTTCGCATCGTACGCGCGGTATTACTTGAAATTCCTGCAAGGCTACGCGGAGGCGGGCGTGCCGGTACAGGCGCTCACGTCGCAGAACGAAGTGGACACCGATCAGGACGGCAAGATGCCCGCATGTCTTTGGGGGCAGGAATACGAAATCAGCTTTGTGCGCGATTACCTCGGTCCGCTGCTCGAGAAAGAAGGCGTGCCTGCAAAGATCTGGATTCTCGACCACAACTACAATCTGTGGGGCCGAGTAGTGGACTCGCTTGAGGACGAGGGGCTCCGCCGATACTGTAACGCGGTTGCGTGGCACGGTTACGTGGGCACTCCTGACATGATGAGACGAGTGAAGGACGCCTTTCCCGAGGTCGAAATGCACTGGACCGAGGGCGGGCCGGATTATACCGATCCCGAATATTTGACGGACTGGTGGAAGTGGGGCATGACGTTTACCGACGTGATGCGGAATTGGTGCCGCTCGATCGTTTCGTGGAATCTGGCGCTCGACGAGCACGGGAAGCCGAACGTGGGCCCATTTTCATGCGGCGGCGTTGTGACGATCGATTCGCAAACGCGCAAGATGACGCGCAGTGGACAATTCTGGGCGTTCGCGCATTATTCGCGGCTCGTTCGGCGCGGGGCGCGGCGATTCGACTCACAAAGTGAGGGACCGGCGCGGCGTTCTGCCTCCACGGTAGCAATGATGGATCCCGTGCGGCATGTCGCATTTCAAAACCCGGACGGACGGCAGGCGCTGATCCTTACCAACCCGGGACCGGAGCGCGTTGTCGAAATTCAGATTGCGGGCCAGGTAGCTAAGGTTCCGCTGAAAGAAAAAGCGCTGACAACGCTTGCGTGGAGCTAACGGACGAGATAAGCGCGCCATACGAAATCAGCCATCGAATTTAAGGCAAAACTTGCGGGCGCAAATGGAAGGGATTCGATGATCACGCGACGCGAGTTCAATGTGCGAACGTTAGGCGCAGCGTTTCTGAGTCCGCTCACACGAGCATTAAAACTAACGCGCGGTGTGCCAGTGAGCGCCGAGGGCGAGACCGCGAAGGCGAACGCCAGATTTCAGGCGCGCGAACTTGCCACCAGCGGTAGCTCAATGGACGTCACCGCCGGGGATTTCACTCCGTTCGGATACCTCGACAATCCATACCACTGCTGGGATCTGCACCGAAGCGGCATTCTGCGGTCGTTGCTGGGAATCGGATTTGGCCTTTACTTTCCGGCCGGACCAGGCGGCTACTTCGACGACCGCAAAAACGGCGTCTATCACGCATTCCTTCGATTGGGGTTCTGGATTGGTCAGCGAAGGTTGTGGACGCCAGTGGACTTTCGCGGCAACGAACTGATCGCGTCGCACCATAGCAAGAACGTTCTGACATACCGAGTTCGCGCGGAGGAATTCGAGGCCCGCTGTTCGTTTTTTCAAGCAGACGAGGACGCGCTGATTGCGCGCGTTGAGTTCGGAAAAATGCCAGCCACGCCGGTTCGTTTGACTGTGGCGCACGAATACTGCCTCGGCAATGCGGAATGGTGGGGCGGAGACGGCGTCAATGCGGCATACGACGCGCAGCGCGACGCATGGATCACTCGCTCCTTTGCTGCCGGAACGGTGTTTACCATAGCAGCGGATGCGGCAAGTTCGCAGCATGCGGCGGCTGACGCGGCGCCGACCAGCGAGTGGGCGGACGCGATGCTGAGTGCGAAAGAAAACGTCGAGCAAGCGGTAAGTTACGGGACCGCTCCGGTGCGCAC
>JBOGNK010000102.1:0-4429 GCA_050747085.1 Candidatus Acidiferrales bacterium | reverse complement strand
CAACACCGCGACGATCTGCTCCTCCGTGTGACCCTTCTTGGGCATCGTCCTCGTCTCCTCTCCCCGGAATTCCGCCCAAGCTTACCTCTAATTTCCTCTGTGTCAGTTTTCGGGTTTTGGGTCAGCGGCAAATATCCAGAGCAGAAACAGGCAACAGATCGACAAGCCGCCGGCAACGGCGTGCCGAGTGGCGAACGAGCACGAAATTCGCGGTGTGGGCGATTTTGTGGCGGAGATAGCCTCCGAGTTCAACAAATCTCAACAGAGTTCAAACGGCGCTCGCAAATCGTTCCATCTGAAACAAATAGATTCCGCGAAATTCAACAGATTTCAACAAGTCCTCGAATCGGGTTCGGGACCAGGAGGTCGGTGGTTCAAATCCACTCGCCCCGACCAACTTTTTTGGAATCAGCGACTTACAACTTTAGCAGTTCAAGAAAAAGCGCGATGAGCGCCTGGTACGAGGCCAAGCGTTCTTGTCTCACATCCGCTGGACGCGAGCTGCTCTTTGTCCTTTGAGTTCATTGCCTTGCGACAAGAGTTTTGCTGTCCGGGGAATCCAATTCTCAGGAAATTGGGTACAACATCAGCCCTTTGGGAAAAAAACAAAGCCAGATTTAAGGTCTCTTACGGAGATACGATCGAGCCACTCTGTTCATTGGAAGCAATCGCCAGAGGAAATGTCTGCCCCGGCGATTTAGTGCGAAGGGAAGTACGCCGTCATCCACCCACAATCGGTGGCCAGCGCAAAGAGGACTTTCAAATTTCCAGAAACAGATTTCGGAAGCGTTGGGAGCATTCGTGCATGTAGCGCGTTATGGTCGTGAGCAAACCGCTCTGGGGTATAATCGCGCCACCGATGGCCTTAACTTCCGGCACAAAGCTCGGGCCGTATGAGATCACTGGCGCGATTGGCGCGGGCGGGATGGGAGAGGTATATCGCGCGCGGGACACCAAGCTGGGGCGCGATGTCGCGTTGAAGGCATTACCAGAGGCGTTAGCGCGGGACGCCGAGCGGATGGCGCGTCTTCGCCGCGAAGCGCAGGTGCTCGCTTCGCTCAATCAGTCCAACATTGCGGCGATTTACGGATTTGAAGACTCCGGCAATATGTACGCGCTGGTCATGGAATTGGTCGAAGGGCTGACGTTGGCCGAACGCATCAAAGGCTGCGCGGTTCCGCTCGATGAAGCGTTGCCGCTCGCGAAGCAAATTTGCGAAGCGCTGGAATACGCGCACGAGCGCGGCATTATTCATCGCGACTTGAAGCCTTCGAACATAAAGATTACAGCAGAGGGCCACGCGAAAGTTCTCGATTTCGGATTGGCTAAAGCGCTCGAAGGCGATGCAGCGGCGACGGACATTTCGAATTCGCCGACGCTCAGCGCGGTAGCCACACGCGCAGGATTTCTGCTGGGGACGGCGGCGTACATGTCGCCGGAGCAGGCGCGCGGGAAAAACGCGGACCGGCGCTCAGACATTTGGGCGTTTGGCGTGGTGCTGTTCGAGACGCTGAGCGGCAAGAGGCTTTTCAGCGGCGAAACCACGTCGGACACGCTCGCCGAGGTGTTGAAAGCGGAGCCGGACTGGTCGCTGCTTCCGGCCCAGACGCCGGTGCGGGTGCGCGAATTGCTGGCACGCTGCCTGAAAAAAGATCCGCGCCAGCGCCTGCAAGCGATCGGCGACGCGCGCATCGCTCTTGAAGAGACGATGAGTGGCGCAAACCTTTCGCCTTCGTCTGCGGCGACGAAACTGCCGCCGCGATGGACTCAAGCGCTGCCATGGGCTCTCGCGGGATTATTGGCGGTGGCATTGGCTGCATCGCTTCTGGTTTTTCCAGCCCTGCAGCGCGAGGCGCCAGCGCCGGCGATCCTTTCGCAAATCGAGCCTCCGGCGAACACCATCTTCACCGCAACAACCGGTGAGCCAGGAACCCTGGCGGTCTCCCCTGATGGCGAGCGTCTCGCATTTGTCACGAAAGAGTCCGATGGCCGCTCGCGCCTGTGGGTCAGGCCGTTCAATTCAACGAATGCGAGGCCACTGGAAGGAACAGATGGCGCCGTGCACCCATTCTGGTCGCGGACAGTCGCTCGTTAGGATTCTTCGCCAACGGAAAGCTGTATCGCGTTGACGCTTCCGGTGCTTCTTTGCTCGCGCTTGCCAATGCTGCAATCGGCCAAGGTGCGTCCTGGGGACCCGATAACACAATCCTTTTCTCTCCCGGTCTTGCCGGCCCGCTCTCCCGCGTTCCGGCATCGGGCGGCGATGCGCAGCGCGTGACTCAATTCTCCGCATCGAGAAAGGACTTCGCCCACCGCTGGCCGCAGTTTCTTCCCGATGGCAAGCACTTTCTCTTCTACGTGTGGTCGGCGGTTGCCGAGAACTCCGGGGTTTATGCCGGCTCGCTGGACGGTGGCGAACCGAAGATGGTTCTCGGGAATTCCTCGGACGCTGTGTTTGTTCCTCCAAACCATTTGGTCTTCATCCGGCAAGAGACCCTTGTGACCGAGCATTTCGATCCGGCGTCTTTTGAACTTAACGGCGATGTAGCACTTCTCGTCGAGCATCTTTCCTCAGAGATTGGCTTCTTCGCTGGCCCGTTCACATTTTCCTCCAATGGCATTCTGCTGTACGCAGCCGGGGCCCCAGGTTACCCTGCGCGGCGTCTCTTGTGGTTCGACCGTAACGGCAGACAGATCGGCGAAACAGGCGCGCCTGGCTTCTATCAAACACAGAGCATCTCGCCCGACGGCAGCAGCCTGGCTACTAGCGTGAGCGACGCCGCAACACACGGAGCCATTACGGTGTTAGATCTGCGTAGTGGCTTGAGCCGGCAGCTCAATTTTTCCAACTCTTTCAATGTCGCGCCGGCCTGGTCGCCCGACGGGAGGACACTTGCTTTCCATTCCAACCGTGGTGGCGGCAATCACCTCTTCCAAAAGCCTGCCGATGGCAGTGGAAGTACGACTCCACTGTTTGCCGACAAGGACCTGGAACAAGCTGCGCAAAGTGCGACCTGGAGTCCGGACGGTCGCTACCTCGTCTTTGTGCACAGTGTCGCGCCGAATGTCTCGGGTGGGATTTGGGCGCTGCCTTTATTCGCGGACCGGAAGCCCTTCCCCGTTGTGCAGGGAGCCACGAGCGCTCCACAAGTGTCTCCCGATGGCAGGTGGCTTGCCTACGTCGAGGACGATTCCGGGCGAAACACCGTGTACGTGGTGGCGTTCCCGCAAGGGAGCGGCAAATGGCAAATCTCAGCAAGCGGAGGTTCACATCCCCACTGGCGGCGCGACGGAAAGGAGATCCTTTATCGCTCACCGGACGGCCAGATGATGTCCGCCGCGGTCGTTGAGCAGGGATCGACGCTCGCGGTGGGCAGAGTGCAGTCGCTGTTTCGTATGGCCGGATTCGGCTGGGATGTCACTGCCGACGGCCAGAAGTTTGTTGTGGTCAGCCCAGTGGAACAGAAGGGCTCGCAGCCGTTAACGCTGGTGACGAATTGGCCAGCGCTGCTGAAGAAACAGTGATGCGCGAAGCAGGCTCGAAAACTAATGCTGGCCTCCGAGACTGGCGGCCCTCCAGAAAACTGCGGCGGAATTCGATTTCCCCACGTTGCGAGAGCTCTGCGCCCTTGACTCCAGATCGCTAGGTACAGGTTAGGTACAACCAAAAGAGGGGAAATAACGCTCCTCGTCCCGTAAGCGACGCCAAGATAAAGCGTTATGGGATTGAACTGATTAGTTCGGGACCAGGAGGTCGGTGGTTCAAATCCACTCGCCCCGACCAATTAGTTTTGAATCAGCGACTTACAACTGTAGCAATTCAGGAAAAAGCGCGATGAGCGCCTGGTACGAAACCATGCGTTCTTGTCTCTCATCCGTTGGACGCGCGCGCTCGTTGTCATTTAAATTCATCACCTTGCGGAGGTGCTTCGCTTTGTTGGGAACTCCGATTCTGGGGACAGTAGGTACAAGATCAGCCCTTTGAGAAGAAAAACCAAAGTCAGGTTCTGCGTCTCGCAAGATGCGATCCTGCTAGTGCGTTGATTGCGGGCAATCGTTAGAGGAAATGTCTACTGCAACGAGTGCGTGCGAGGGGAAAGCGCTTCTCCTTGTGACGCGAGCTAATCCAAGTGGATTGCCTTCGAGTGTCCCGTCACCCGCCCGCAATTTGCGGCAAGCGGCATGGAGCTTCTAACCTCCCAGAAACCGGACTTCTGGGCTGGGATAACTTCCGGATTGCCCGTCATCCGGGAGTTATCGGGATTTGGCCATTCGTCATTGCCTACAAGCCGACATCCCATTGACCACAAGACTTAGTAACCCAGATGCCGAAGGGCCATCTGCGCGGTCCTCTTGAGTTCCGCCTTCGTTGAACCATTCGCTGCCTGAATCGATAGACCGGCGAGGATCGAGGAGAGATACCGGGTAT
>JBOGNK010000101.1:0-18769 GCA_050747085.1 Candidatus Acidiferrales bacterium | reverse complement strand
CACCAGGTTGGCCTGCCTTCGAATGCCACGATGCTGTACGGCCATATCGAAACGGAAGAGGAGCGCGTTGAGCACCTGATCGCGTTGCGCGAATTGCAGGACGATACGCACGGCTTCGTCGCGTTTATTCCGCTCGCGTTTCACCCTGAAAACACTGCCTTATCGCATATCCCCAAGCCCTCCGGCTTTGCGGATCTGAAAACGATCGCTGTTTCGCGCCTCATTCTCGATAATTTCGACCACATCAAGGCGTATTGGATCATGCTGACGCCGCGCATTGCGCAGATCGCGCTTGGTTTCGGTGCGAACGATCTGGACGGAACGGTAGTGGAAGAAAAGATTTACCACGACGCGGGCGCTACAACCCCCGAACACCTGACGCGCGCCGATCTCGAACGGCTGATTCGCGCCGCTGGCCGGGTTCCAGTGGAGCGCGATACGCTTTACAACCGTGTGGACCGTTCGAAGATGCCGTTTTCCGCGGTGGCGCCGAACGGCCCCGCCGAGGGCTTCATTTCCGCTGTATCCCTAACCGCAAATTGATTCGCCGGATCGACCGACAAATCCCTCGAAGCATCGACGTCTAAGCCGAAAGCTTCGGATGCTGCAGGTGAAACGTCGTAGCGTCCTGATACGCTCGCGCGAACGCGAGCAGCCGCCCCTCGCCGTACAACTGGCCTAAGAACGTCAAGCTGACGGGCGTGCCGGGCCCACCGTAGCCCCCTTCGATTTCGCCTTGCGCGTTTTTCTGCGCGGCCGGAGCATCCTCGCCCCGAAGCCCGTTCGGAAGAATGAGCGCGGGATGGCCGGTGAGATTTGTCACGGTTAGTTGCTCGCTGTTCGTGGGTGCGACAATTACATCGAACCCTTCAAAACCTTTGGAAACCGCCTCCATGGCGAGCAGGCGCGCGCGATTCGCCTGAATGTACTCGACGGCAGGAATGAATCGGGCGCAGCGAAAGATGTCGGGCCACTGACCCCGCCCCTGAAGAGTAAGGAGTTTGTCGCGGCCAGTTCGCGTCAACTCGTCGAAAGCGGCGGCGGCTTCGGCGTTTAGAAGCGCGGTCATCGCACCGTAAGGAAATTTTGGAAGTTCGACTGGGATTAGATCCACGCCCATTGATTGCAGTTTCGCGATCGCAACCTGATCGAACCGGCGGTCGTATTCGGCATGGGCGCGGTATTGCTCAAACCGCGATGTTGCCGCGGCAAATCTCTTCTTCTCGTCGGGCGTGAGCTGCGATTCGGGCTTAGACGGTTTTGGCGGCTCGACGGTCTGCTCGAACTCCGTTTTCAAGTAGCCGACGCGAAGCTTGCGCCAATCCAGATTCGCGTTCCAATTGAAGACAGCGGGCTGAACGCTGCGGTCGCCGCCGTCCGGACCGTAAATTGCGTGTAACACAAGAGCCGTATCCTCAACACTTCTACAGATGGGGCCGAGCTTATCCATCGTCCAGGAAAGCGCCATCGCACCGGTGCGTGGGACCAGTCCGAATGTTGGGCGCAGACCAGTGCAACCGCAACGCGTGCTTGGCGAAGAGATCGACCCAAGCGTCTCCGAGCCAATGCTGAACGCAACGCATCCAGCGGCTGTTGCAGAGGCGGGACCAGCCGATGAGCCGCTCGAACCTTGCGCGGGATTCCAGGGATTGCGCGTTTTTCCGCCGAACCAGGTATCGTCCATGGCCAGCGCGCCGAGCGAGAGTTTCGCGACGAGAACAGCACCCGCCGCATCGAGGCGCTTCACGACGGTGGCATCTTCGTCGATCGTCTGGTCCTTGTACGGTCCGGCGCCCCACGTGGTCAGATAACCCTTGACGGCAAGCAGATCCTTCGCGCCCCAAGGCATGCCATGCAGCGGACCTCGATATTTCCCGGCGGCGATATCGCGATCGGCTTCTTTCGCTTGATTCAGGGCGCGGTCTTCGGTAAGGGTTATCACGAAGTGGAGCGACGAGTCATAGCGCTTCAGCCGGTCGAGGTACATTTGCGTCAGCGCGACCGAGGAGATCCTCTTCGTGCGCATCAGTTCAGCAAGTTCTCGCACGGTCGCGAAGCAGATATCGTCGAGATTACGCGGGACGCCGCGTGTTCCGATGGCTGGCGCGGCAGAAATGTGCAGAGGACGTTTTTCCGTTTCGAACTTCGTCGACGACAGCACCGGATCGAAATTAAATGCTGGTGCGGCGCCGTTCGGCATATGGAGCTGATAAATCTCGTCGTAGCCTTTAGCTTGATCTTCGAGCGAGGAAAGCATCATCTGCCGGTCTTCGGCAGGAATGGGCACGTCGGCAATCGTTGCGGCATCGTCGATCATTTGCGGCGTGATCTTCTCTTTGCCTGCTGCAAGTCCCCAAAGGACGCCAGGGAATAGCGTTGAAGTGAGCCCCAAGCCTGAACACGCAGCGATAAAGCGGCGCCGATCGATCATCCGTTCACCTCAGGTCGAGAATGTCGGGCGAAGTGTAGTACAGATGCGAACACTACCGGAAGTGTGAGTGGCCGCAGCAACCGGATCGGCCGCTAGGGCGTAAATGCTTGAAAACATGGTGCCCAAGAGAGGACTCGAACCTCCACGACCTTGCGGCCACTAGCTCCTGAAGCTAGCGCGTCTGCCAATTCCGCCACTTGGGCAAATCAGGTAAGGCAAGACACCGAGGGTTCATATTGCGGCCCGGACAAAGGTTTGTCAACGAGGACACCAAGATGGCGCGGGGCTTGACCCGGCCCCTAAGCGCGCCTACATTAGGTAGAGCGGTGCCCATTTCCAGTTCGCGGGAGCAGCGAGAACAGTCACATGGCCGCATCGTGCACAATGATCGAACGCCGCCGCGCAAGCCGCGTTCGCGCCGGGATGCCGCTAACGATCGTGCGCGACGAAGGCGATGACGGCGAACCGCTGCAAGGCACTGGTTTTGCCATCGAAGTGAGCCGCTGCGGTGCGCGCTTGCATGCTCCTTTCCTAACTCCTGTTGGATCCCGCATCCGCGTGTTGAACGAACACTCGGGCGAGTCACGAGAGTTTCGCGTGATTCGGGTTAGCGAGCGCAAACGTGACGGAATGTTCGAATTGGGTGTCGAGATCCTATATCCGACGCGGAATTTCTGGAACATCCGGTTCCCTGACGAGTCGATAGGCTACGCAGATTCCTCCGTCGCGCAGGATTTTCCGGCCGTCCATCGCTGAGCCATCTTTTTTCGGCCGATCTGCGATCGAACCTTGCAGTAGGCCGGTCTCCCCGCCCCGGCGACCGGCAAACCCAAAAGAGCGGCCCAAAAGCGCTCCTTGACTTCCCCCCGCCCCAAGGGTGGTATAATCCGCGCCAAGTGGCCCGCGTCGGGGCCGATTCGCCCTCCGAAAGCTCCTCCTCACCCCGCGGGCCGGGAGGTCAGCATGGATACGTACGGGAGTTCGCTTATCCTGCTGCTAGTCGCATGGGGAGTGGTCACTGCAGTCCTGCTGGTGTTGTTGATATACCGCAGCAGCCTATCGACACGCGAGGAAGACCAAATATTTCTCGGCTCTGGCGGGCAGGTTATGGCGAGCGATCAACGCGTGCTCGTTGCTCGGATTGAAAAACTGAGCAAGCCGATCACGACGTTGGTTGTGCTGTCGAGTGCCCTGCTCGTGGCGACGGTGGGCGTTTGGCTGTGGCAGGTGTTCAAGAGCTTCTAGTCTGCGCAGCATTGGCGCATCGTCGACCCGGAATCATCGGGTCCATTCTTTCTTGCTCTCCGATGATCCGGGTGAGGTATGGAAGGGGGCCGTTTCGCGCCCCGTCAGTGCGGACGTCGCGGCGTTTGGCTGACCAGATTGACGAACAGGCGATACGCTCCAGGCACGCCGGCGGGGAGTTCGCGGAAGAACGACAGCCCTGTGTAAATGTAGACTCCCTTGCCGATGCGCGCGTAGACCAGCGATCCATTTGTCTCCGGCTTGCCGGGATCCGCAATGCCAAGTACCGGCTGATATCGCTTATCAAAGTCGCCCCAGAAATAAAGCCCGCGTTCCTGAACCCAACCCTTGAAATCTTCCCCGGTGATCTTATTCGGATGGTTCAGTAGCGGATTCTGCGGTGCAAGGAACCGCACCGGGGCCGTCGGAACCGTCACGCGCGAAGTCTGATCCGGCATCGTCGCAGGGAACGGCCCGGGCTTAAGCCTGTTCCAGGCGAAGTCCCGTTCGTATTGAACCAGCAGCGTGCCGCCGTTCCGGACGTAATTGAGCAGGCGGCCGTTGGAGCGCATCACGTCAGGGCGAAGCTCATAGGCGCGAATGCCGACCGTGATCGCGTCGTACTGGCTCAAGTTGCCGAAGGCGAGCGCCGCTTCGTCTAGCATATCCACCCGAATGCCGATCTGGCGAAGAATGGCGGGCAGGGGATCGTTGTCGCCTGCGATGTAGCCGACGTGCAGCCCTTCGGGAACGACCAGATCCAGGACGTGCACTGTAACATCGTCCGGCTTGCTCCAATCGCGGGTGGGAAGATTGGGAATGGAATTGAGCGACGTTCTAAACGTCTCGCCATCGAGCTTTGCGAATGGGTGCAGGACGTATGCCCCTGGCTCGATTTTCGAGGGTGGCTGGACTGAGAAACGAATCAACTGGTCACCTGGAGACGAAAATTCGAGCGGTGTAACTGGTTGCGCAGTCCAACCAGAAGGAAGATCAATGCCCACCGAAACCTTCGCAGGCTTCGCGCCATGATAGCGAACTCGAGTCAGCAGCGTGCGCTGCTCGGACGCTCGCTTCACCGGAACCATGATTTCGGGTTCCTCTACGCTCAACGTGACGGCAGGAACCAACTCTAGTGGATAACTGAGAATGCCGGTGGTTGTGGCGCTCGTGTGTTCGACCGGCTTGCGGATGACGAACTCATACCCGTCCACGTTCGTTTTCAGGGCAAGCGAAACGAGTGCCGGCGGGAACGGCAGCACGGCGTATGCAGGAGATTTTGGCGCTTTTGCGCCACGCGGAACGGACACATCGAACTCGTAGGTTCCGCCTTCTCCCTTTGTCTCCTCTGAGGCTGTCCAACCCACTGGCAATTGCAACGTCGAATTGTTAACGACCACATGGAGCGGGACGGCCAGCGCATTGTCGTCGGGCACATTCATTGCAAGGGTGACGTGGAAATCGTCGCCTGCGACAAGCTCATGACGGTCTGCGCTAATGTCAATCGGCATAGCGACAACTTCCGCAAGTGCTTTATCGATTGTGCTGTGCTCGCTGTCAATTTCCCACAAAGCATCGGGTTTGTGGGTGCTGTTGGCTTGCGCGATTTGATCGCGAAGCGCTTCGATCTTCTTACCAGCCTGGGCAAGCGAATTCGCTGCCGCCGGCCGGTCCAATTTCAGAGCCGAGCTGCGCGCGGCATTCAGGTCCTGCTCGACCGACGCAAGAGCCGGCTGCATCGCTGACTGAAGATGTGGAAAGGCGGCCGCGATTGCCGTGACTGGCTGTGCGAGCAGCTTCGGATCGAATGTTCCGTCCGGCTCTTCGTTACTGTTTTCGCGGACGAGATACATTGGCCGCCTAAAGAACCGGTTCCCGAAAAATGCCGGCGTGCCCTGCGACCGATGCTGCGCATGGCCTTCCATTCCAATATCGACGTAGCTTTCGCCGAGGAGCGGCGAAATCTCGTTGACGGGTATTTCCACCGCGTCGGATGTATTGCCTCGTGCGCCTTCGAGTAGCAGCTCAACTTTCCACGGCTTCAGCCCTTCCGCGATCTGCTCCGGAAATGCGTTCGGGTCGGCGGCTTTGGCGACGGCATGAGGCGTCAAAATCCCGCTGGTCTGATGATTCCCGTGCCCTGAATGAACGCCGCCCCAGCCATTGATCACTACCTGCGGCCGATAGGTGCGGATCACGCGAACCATATCTTCGACAGGCACGTCGCCCCAGATTTTCTCTGTTCTCGCCACATCGGTGGTGAAACCGAAATCGGGCGCGCGACTGAAGAACTGCTTGACGCCGTAGTAGCTTCCGGCCTCGAGCAATTCGTGCGTGCGGACAAGGCCGAGTTCGCCGTCCAATTCGGAGCCGATCGCGTTTTGGCCGCCCTCGCCGCGGGTTAGGGTCATCAACGCGACATGTGCGTGGAGTCCGCGGGCAAGATATGTGAGCAGACTCGACCATTCGTCATCCGGATGAGCAGTGATGAAGAGAATCCGTGTTGAAACGCGCGCTCTGTCGATTGCCGCGACCTCGCTCGGGACAGAATGCGAAGGCAATGGAATAGCTGCCGAGATTGCCGCTGCCGATAAGATTGCAACTAAGATTCGGGCTGGCTTGATCCTCAAGCGACCTCCTGAAAGGGCCATTCACGCTGATAACGAGCGCGGCCCAAATATACAACAATACCGATGGCCATTGCCGCGAGCGAAGCAAGGATTGGTGTGCGTCCGGTGGCGATGAAAATGCCGATCCAGCCGACGATCGCGATGACGAGAGGCGCGGGGAAGAACCACATGCGGAAAGGAAGTCGCTCGCGTCCCCAGTGCCGGTGCAAAAGCAAAAGCCCGATGGCTTGGCCGATGAATTGGATGAGGCAGCGCATGGCCAGGATGGCGCGGATCGTGTCGATCAGGGAAAGCCACAAGCAGAAAACAACGGCGACGGCTCCCAGCGCGACAAGTGACACCGTGGGGAAGTGCTCCGTCGGGTGCACGCGCGAAAATACCGAGAAGAAGTTTCCGTCGAGCGCAGCGGCATACGGAACACGCGAGTATCCAAGCGTCGCCGCGAAAATTGATCCGAACGCGGTGATCAGAATCAGGACGGTTGCGAAAGTAGCCCAACCCGGGCCGAACGCGCGCGCCACAAACAGGCTGACGACTGCCTTGCTGCGCTCAACCTCTTGCCACGGCACTACGGCGAGAATAGCCGTCTGCATCGCAAAGTAGAGCAGAGCGATTCCCACAATCGACAGGAAAATCGCCCGTGGGATGTTCCGCTCCGGCCGCTTCATCTCGCCACCAAGATTGCAGACGTTGTAATAGCCCAGATACGAGTAAACCGTTTGCACTGTGCCGTGCCCCAGAGCGGCAGCGAAAATCCAAGAGAAATTCCACGCTCCGACAGGGAACGACAAATAGCTAGCGTGAAAATGGGTCGCGCCACCAAAGATCAACCAAAGAATCGTGCCGATCACAACGGCGCAAAGCGCAATCGAGATTTTTCCTACGACCGTGATTCGCCGGTACAACAGGGCCACGGCAATAACCACGACGCTCGCGGCGATCGCCTTTTCTGTGGGCGACGTCAGTAATGCACCCGTCGCAGTCGTCACTTGCGCGCGATGACTCAGATAGGTCGAGTAACTTGCAAACCCAAGCGCGCCTGACGCGATGCTGAGCGGCCCCTGGAACAGCGTCTGCCAAATGTACAGAAAGGACATCAATCGTCCCCAGCGCTGCGGCCCGTACGCTTCGCGCAGAAAAACGTAGCTGCCGCCGGCGTGCGGAAGCGCAGCGCCGAGTTCAGCCCAAACGCAGCCGTCAAAGAGCGCGAGGATCGCGCCTGTCAGCCACGCGATCAGCGATTGCGGCCCGCCCATCGCCTGCACAACGAAGGGAATCACGACGAACGGCCCGATACCGACCATGAACGTCACATTGAGCGAGGTCGCTTCGAGAAGGCCGAGGCCGCGTTCGAGCCTTTCGGGTTGTGCCGTTGTCGCAGTCACGGAGGACGGCAAAGCATAGCAAGAAAGGCCTTTCGCACCTAAAGCCTCGCGCCCTGTGGCAATCGCTCGAACGCGCTTGCTAACATGAAGCCGATGACTGCCCTAGGCGTCGCCATCACTGCGGCTACGGCTGCGCTGTTGGTGTTCGGTTACTCTCGTGCGCTGAAACGACAGCCTTTTGCTGTCTACGGCTGGCTCGGATTCGTGGCGCTGGCCTGCGCTGAGTGGATGGTGTTCTATCGCGTCGAACCGGTGTGGACATATTTCACGCCGATCGCCTGGAGCGCGTACATTCTGATTGCCGACGCCGCAGTACTCGCGTTGACCGGGCGATCACGCCTAAAAGACGCACCAATCACCCTTGCAGGGATAGCTCTGCTTTCGATCCCACTCTGGCTGATTTTCGAAGGCTACAACTTGCGCCTGCACAACTGGACCTACGTCGGCGTTCCACACGGCTGGACAGCAATCGTCTTCGGCTACGGATGGTCGTTTGCGACCATTTGGCCCGCGATCTTCGAAACATCGGATCTCGTGCAAGCTCTCCTTCCCCCGTTGCCCAGCAAAGTGTTCAACTTTTCGCGCCTGGCAGACAACGTTCTGATCGTCGTAGGCGCAATTTGCCTGATTCTTCCGCTCGCTTTGCCATTGCACGTCGCGGCACGGCTGTTCGCCCTGGTCTGGATCGGATTCGTTTTCCTCCTCGATCCGCTGAACCGACGGCTGTCGCGGCCTTCATTCATTGGTGACCTGTCGGAAGGCTATCGGCGAAGGTTCTACGGCTTTTTGATTTCCGGCTGGATATGCGGCTGGTTTTGGGAGTTTTGGAATTATTGGGCGGGGGCAAAGTGGCACTACACCTTCCCAATGTTCCAAGACATCAAGATTTTTGAGATGCCTGCGCCGGGGTTCCTGGGCTTTCTTCCGTTTGCGCTTGAGTGCTTCACCATGTACGTTACAGCGGTCGGCCTGATCGGCTGGATCAAGCGAGTGAGATGAGCTCTGTGTGCAAAACCACGGGAACCGTACTCGCCGCGTTGCTGGCAATCGCAACCGTTGCGGCACTGTGCCCCGGAATCACTCATGCGGCGGACCTGAACATTCCGCCGGATGCGCAGAAGGCGCTCGACGCAATCTATTCCGGCGATGCACAGCAAGGCGCTGTGCTGGCTCATGCGTTCGAGCAGGCTGAGCCGCAAAATCCACTCGGATATCTGATCGAAGATGAAGCTCTCTGGTGGCAACGCTACTGCGAGGCTTGCGAGGTCAAGTGGGGGATCGTCGAAACATGGAAACATGACAAGCAGTCAAACGATGAAGCGTATCTCGCGCAGGCGGATGAGGCGATCGTGCTCGCGCAAGCGCGGCTCGCGAAAAATGATTCCGCCGATATGCACTTTTACGCCGGGATGGCGTACGCGTTGAAGGTGCGCATGTACGGATTGCGGGGAGAGAATCGCGCGGCAGCGAGGGCGGGTGTTGCTGCACGCTCAGAGATGCTCGAGGCGCTCAAGCTCGATCCGCAGATGGCCGATGCCACGGCCGCCATGGGGATTTACAACTACTACGTCGATACGCTCTCTCCGATGCTCAAATTTTTCCGTTTCTTGAGTGGCATACCCGGCGGCGATAAGGAAGAAGGCGTCCGGCAAATGGAAGTTGGAATGGCCGACGGCAAGCTGCTGGCGATCGACGTTCGGTTCATCCTGGCGGCTGCGTTACGCCGATACGATCGCAAGTACGAAAAAGCGATTTCGGTTGCGCAGCCCCTTGTGACGCAATATCCACGCAACCCGACGTTCCTGCTGCTGGTCGGCAACCTGAATATGGAGCTGGGGCGCGACGACAGCGCTCAAGGATATTTTCATGCCGTCGAGCAACTCTCGCCCGCCTCTCCCTGCGTCGCACATTCGCAGGAACTCGCGCGCTCTTACGCTGCGGGCGCTAGACGGTAAATGGCCGCGGTCATCGGCCGGGTTCACGAACTTTCAGCACTCGATCCACTTTCACGTTGTGCAGCTGCTGCACAATTCCGCTCGGCCAGTGAAGCTCAATCAGATTCGCCACCCTTTCCTTGCCCAATCCAAAGCGCACAAGCGGCTCGCTTGACGACGCATAGCCTACGCTCGTCGTGCAATGGTTGTAGAGCTTACGCCCGCTCGGCAACGTAACCGTCACTTTTGTCCCTATTCCATCGCGGTTGCTGCGCGTGCCCTGAAGGTCCAGAGCGAGCCAGTGTCCTGCGTTGGGAGTAAGGTTACGGAAGAGCCGCGCCGGCCCGTCCACATTCGACACAACCGCATCCACCCGCCCATCGTTGTCGAAATCGGCGAACGCAACACCCCGATAGTGTCCCGGAACTTCAAAGGCGGGACCTGCGATGTTCGAAACGTCTACGAAGCGGCCGTCCCCTTCGTTGCGAAATACGGAATTGGGCAATGCGGTTTCGGTTCCCAGCTCGCGCTCGAGTCCCGGGAAGTGTGAATTTGCCGTGAACAGGTCCTTATAGCCGTCGTTATCGAGATCGTATAAACCAGCGCCCCAGCCAGTCAGGCCGCGCGTTGCAAGCGCAAGTCCGGAGCTAGTCGTTTCGTCCTCGAATGCAGGCGCCTTACCGGTGTTCCGGAAGAGCTGGTACGTGTCGTTGACCATGTCCGTGAAGACGAGGTCAGGCAAGCCGTCGTTGTTGTAGTCGCGAAAGTCAGCTCCCATGCTCGCCACGGGACGCCCGTTGTCATTGAGCGCTACACCGGCGAGCATAGCAACTTCTTCGAACTTGCCATGGCCAAGATTGTGAAAAAGGAAATTGGGCACCGTGTCGTTCGCGACAAAAATATCTTGTAGGCCATCGTGGTCGTAGTCCGCGATTGCCACACCCATCCCCCTCCCGATATTTGCGCCGATGCCTGACGAAGCGGTGATATCCGTAAACGTTCCGTCGTGATTGTTGCGGAAGATCTGATCCGGCGTACCGTGATAGGCGCTCGGGTCGCAGTAGAGTGGATGCTGCGGAGTTCCACAGCGGGGTTCGAGCTGCGGATCCCATTGCACGTAATTCGTGACGACGAGATCGAGCCACCCGTCGTTGTCGATGTCCACCCAAGCGGCCGAATCCGACCACAGTTTTCCATAGTGCGGCTCCAGACCCTCCACACCGGCCTCCTTCGTAACGTCCTCGAATGTGCCGTCACCGCGATTGCGGTAGAGAATGTTGCGGTTCACGCCTGCGACGAAAATATCGGGATGCCCATCGTTATCGTAGTCGCCGACGGCAACGCCCATCGAATAGCCATCCCCAGCGACCCCTGCTTGGGCGGTCACGTCCGTGAACGTTCCGTTGCAGTTGTTGCGGAAAAGATGATTCGAATATTGTGCGTCGGTTTTCTTCAGGGACGGCATGGCGGCGCCGTTCGTGAAATAAATATCCATGCAGCCGTCGGCGTTGTAATCGAGGGCGGCTACGCCGCCGAGCATCAACTCTGGCTGGTGAAATCCGCCAGTAGCGCCATTACGCAGGACGAAATTGAGTCCGGCTTTCTTCGCGACATCCTCGAACTGGATTGGTGAAACGAAATCGGAGGGAGCCGTCGCGCCAGCGCATGAGAGGATGGCGGCAGCAGCGCCGAGCAAAACCGTCAGTGCGATTCGATGCGGCGTTCGTAGTCGCGTAGCCATGCGGCCTGTTCTGCCGCCTCTTTCGTGCGGCCTTGCATTTGATAGATTCCGACCAGCAGATTGTGCGCTGCCGGCGCGTCGGGTGCCAGCCGGATCGATTCCTCGGCAGCCCGCGCCGCCTCCGCAACCCGATGAAGCTGGAGCAGCAGCTTCGCTTGCCAGAAATATGCGACGGACGATTTTGGAACGGCGGCGATCAGGTCGTCGACACGCTTCAGAGCTTCGTCCGTCCGTCCAGTCCGGTAAAGAAGCTCGGCAAACGCAAGCTGGAGGTTGTCGTCGTGCGAAGCAGCTTCATTGCCATCAAGCGCACGCATCGCTGCTTCCGCCTCACTCATGCGGCCGAGTTTCTCGAGACAAATCGCACGATAAATTTCCGCTCGCGTCGCCCATGTCGCATGAGGGTCAAGCTGCAACGCCTGCTCAAGTTTTGGCAACGCGTTGACGTAATTCTTGTTCTGGTACATGAGCTGACCATCGAGAAAGGCTTTGCGGCCAGCGGAATCGCTCTGTGGAGTTGGATTCGTCGCGGGTGTTTGAACTACGGTGGCATTACCGTTTGCATTTGCGCCCTTCGCTTCGATCTGCGCGAGCAACCGTTGCGCGACGTCATATTGTGGATCGTCGCTGCGGATTTGCTTTAGCGTGTCTTCGGCCGATGCGATATCGCCGTTCGCCGCCAGAGCCTGCGCAAGGTAAATCTGTATCGAAAGCGTGGGATCGAGCTTTGACGCTGCACGAAAATCATTGACTGCGTCGGTGGATTCACCCGCAAACAGAAAGAATCTGCCTGCTGCGAATTGCTGCTGGGCATCGTCCGAATCGATTTCAGCCCGCGCGCCATAGAGTTGTTTTGCCTGTTCAAATCGAATGCCATCTTCACCTGGAATGTGTTGCACGCCCATAGACACAAGCCCAATCGCGGCGCTCACCTTTACGATCGTCACTGGGTCGGCGAGCAACGCCGCGAGTTGAGGGGCTATTGCAGCGCGTTGAGCCGCACGTGGACGAATCGCGAAGGCCGCTGTCGCGCGGACCAGCGGCTGCGCATCGTTCAGCGAGCGTACTACCGCCGCGTATGCCGACGGATCTTCTGGGAATTGGCTGAGATAGCCCACCGCGTTTGAACGAATGAACGGCCCTGCCGACGAACCGGAAACGATCTGCAGTAGCCCGGGAATTGCTGCCGCGTCGCCATTCCGCGCCTCGCTGAACGCATCGGCACGTCGGATGAACTTCTGCCCAGAATTCGTGCCGTACCACACAGCCACTCTCTCCGCTGCCCAGTCGGCTGTCTTATCCGTGTGGCAAATATTGCACGCGTTCGGGATTCCGTGGCGGAGCGTGTTCTCTGGAACGGGAATGCTGACCGAGTGATCGCGCATGTGCGCGTGAATACTGGCCACTATCCGCGGCATATGGCATTCGATGCAAGAACTTCCCCGGCTGTTCACTGTGTGATGCGTGTGTGCGGTGACATTTTTCGCGATCGCCGTGTGGCATCCGGCGCACAGCGCGTTGTTCGTTGGGCCAAGCTGCGGATTGCGCGCAATGTCAACATCGTGGGAATGCGTGTGGCACGTCAGGCAGGTCGCGTGTCCCTGAAGGAAGCACTCGCTCTGCCAGAACGCCGTCGCCTCGTTCGCCAGCCACCGCGGTCTTCCGTCAGGCCAGAACGCGGGATTTTTCGACGCCGGCAATCGGTACTCAAGCACTGGGAGAAAATAATCGTAGTAGTTGCCGCCCGGACGGAAGCCATCGGAATAAGTGTCGCGTAGCGAATGGCATTGCGCGCACGCCATTGTGCTCCGAGTTGGATCGAGCTTGGCCAGGTTCACAATCGAGCCGTTGATTGCAGTCCGGTCGCCTGCGTTCACGGAAGTGGGCGATTTGCCAGCCCCCGCTGCACTTGCGTGTGCGACATGCTCGCTTCCCGGACCATGACAGCTCTCGCAGCCAATCCCGGAATCCTTCCAGGTGCTGTGATACGCGTCCTGCTGCAGGTCAAAGTTCTTACGACTCCCCGTGACGTGGCAAGACATGCAGCTCTTGTTCCAGATCTGAGCTGGATCTCCGGCTGATTCGGGATTATCGACGTCGAGGTTGTGTATCCATTTTTTGTGAATGTTATCCCAGCTGATTGGCAGAACGAGAATGCGTCCATCACGCAGCGTACTGAGATATTGCTGAATCCTTCTACCGCCCAGGGTGTAGTCGATTTCGTGTTCCCATGGTTTGCCCGCGAGGTACGATTCGGTCAGGTAGTAATGTCCGTCGTGGTGCCGCAGGAGGAACGTCGAGCCGTGGAGCGTGATCTTGCCCAGCGCGAAATTGCCCTCCGTGGCACTCGGCGTCGGTGGCTGCAGCATCTTGCCGTGCCACGATTCTGACCAGGACCGGAAAGCCGACTCATGGCACTGCGCGCACACTTTCGCGCCGACATATTCCTTGCCATCTTGCGCGCTCCCGACTCTGGGGTTCGTGACCTGTGCGTTCGCAGGCCGGATTGAGGGAAGCAGCATGAGCACTCCCCAAATCACTATCGCGCAAGTGTGGCCCGAGCGGCTCATCTGCAAAAGAAAACGAGGCTATCACCAATTCAATGCGCTGTGAACGTCCGGCTAAGCTGGGGGAGTGTCTGCACCGTAAAACGTTGTGCGACGGTACGCGTCACGTTTTTTTTCTCGCGTAGAAAACGGACGCAAAAAGCCGTATGCTGACGCGTCTGACTCGCGGGGGCGAGGCGCTAGGAGGAAGCGCGGCACACGTTGCCGCCATGAGGAGAAAACGTGATTTTGCATCGTCGCCGCCTGTTCTGGACTGTTGTCCTCTTCCTCAGCCCCTTCGTTTGCCAGGCCCAACAGATCCCGAAAGCCGCTTGGAGCCGCGGTATCGGCGAAGCCCTCGCGAACCCGGGCGTTCCTAGCGTCAAGGGACTCATCGACGACGGCTACTGGCAAGGTGCGCCCATCGGAGGCTTCGGTTCTGGCTCAATCGGCCGCACGTACCGAGGCGACTTTGCGCGCTGGCACCTGAAAATTGGCGTGCACAAATACAGCTCTGTCGCCCCTGACGTTTTCGCCGCATACGAGCAGGAGCAAGGAGGCCACCCAGTTGCCGTTGTCCTGCGTGCGGGTAAACCGACAGGCGCTGAAGCTCTTTCCGCGTGGAATTGGAGCTATCCCGCGGGGGCGGGAAGGTACTATGCGCTTTTTCCCAAGGCCTGGTTCAAGTACGAGTATTCTGGGTTTCCAGTAGAACTTTCGTGCGAGCAGTTCTCGCCCATTCTCCCTAACAATTACCGTGAGACGAGCTACCCCGTGGGCGTCTTCGTTTGGCGCGCCAAGAATACGGGAACGAAACCGGTCAAAGTCGCGCTTCTGTTTTCGTGGGCGAACATGGTCGGCTGGTTCCATTCCTTCGACCACAATTTGGATTCTAATTTTGGCTCTGGCAACTACAACTTCGCAAAGGACGAGACGCTTCCCAACAGCGGCACGATGAAGGGCGTTGTGTTTCAGCGCGTAGAACCTGGCGCGCCGGAAACAGACGAGGACGGGCAATTCGCGATCGCCACGCTCGCGGGCGATGGTGTGACCGTGACGCGTCAAACGACATTCGATCTTGGTGGCGACGGGTCGACCATTTGGAAGACTTTTTCGCAGGACGGCACTCTCGTTGAGCCGGCGAACAACTGGCTCAGCTCCGGCTCAAATCCAATCGGTGGAGCAATTTCCGCGGTTTTCACCATTGAGCCTGGAACAACCAAAGAGATTCCGATGGTGCTGTCGTGGGACTTCCCGATCGTCCAATTTGGGAGCGGACGCCGCTGGTACAAACGATATACGGCGTTTTTCGGGACGACCGGCACAAATGCTTGGTCTATCGCGCGAACCGCACTCGAAAATTACAAGCAGTGGAGCAGCGAAATCGACGACTGGCAGAGGCCGATCGTAAACGACGAGTCGCAACCGCTCTGGCTGCGTGGAATGTTGCTCAACGAACTGTACGATCTCGTCGACGGCGGAACGTTCTGGGAGAACGGGAAAGTGGGCGCTTCCGAGACAGCTGCCAGGTCCGCCGATGACGGGCATCATCTTTTCAGCTCCCTGGAATGTTTTGACTACCCGTTCTACGACAGCCTGGATGTGCGGTTCTACGCCTCGTGGGCTCTGCTGAGGCTGTGGCCGGAACTCGAAAAACAATCAATGCGCGAATTCTCGAACACGGTTCCGCTTAGCTACGAGCAAGATCAACAGATCGCGGCGACTGGAGCAATCGGGGCTCGCAAAGTGGCAGGATCGCTACCGCACGATCTTGGCTCTCCTTTCGAGGATCCGGTCGAGCGCGTCAATCAGTATAACTATCGCGATGTGAGCATCTGGCGCGACTTGAACAGCAAATTCGTCCTGCAGGTGTATCGCGACTGGTATCTGACAGGGGCGGCAGATCGTCCGTTTGTGCAGGACACATGGCCGTCCGTCAAGATGGCTCTCGACTTCCTGAAGAAGTTCGACGGGCCCGACGATGGATTGCCCCAGAACGACGGCAATCCGGATCAGACCTACGACAACTGGCCGATGCACGGCACGAGCGCCTACTGCGGCAGCTTGTGGCTCGCCGCGCTAAAAGCCGGAGTCGCCCTCGCGAAAGAAATGGGCGACACGGCAGCGGAATCCAAGTATCAGACGTGGTACGACAAGGCTCAGCCAAATTATGTAAAGGAACTTTGGAACGGCAGCTACTTCAATTTCGACACGCGTAGCTCATACAAAACAAGCATCATGGCCGATCAACTCGTCGGGGAATGGTATGCGGATCTAACAGGCCTCGGCGACATCGTGCCCGACGACATGACCCGTAAGGCGCTCGATCAAATCTTCAAACACAACGTGATGGAGTTTCAGAATGGTCAAATGGGGGCGGTGAACGGGATCAATCGGGACGGGAGCGCGGTAGGAGTTTCGGAGCAGCCGCAGGAAGTGTGGTCGGGAGTGACGTTCGCGCTGGCGTCGCTGATGAAAGCGGAAGGCCTGACGCAGCAAGCAGATAGGACCGCTTGGGGCGTCTACAACGTAGTTTACGTCAAGAAGGGGTATTGGTTCCGGACGCCGGAGGCGTGGCGCAGCGATGGGGACTATCGCGCGTCGATGTACATGCGGCCGCTGGCGATATGGTCGATGGAATTTCCGAAAATAAAGGCAAAATCCAAAAAACCAGGACAGTGAGTAGGTCACAAGTAAGTTGACCTATTTGGAGGCCTTATTGGGAGCGCTTTTCGCCACAGAGGCACAGAGACCACAGAGAAGGACCCGACGCTAAAAGGCAGAGTAAATTTGGCTCTTCAAGTCGTTTGCGTCAGCGCATGGTTGAAAGGTGAAGGCGAAGGGCAGCCTTTTCGCTTCGCTCAGGGTAAGCAAGTCCGCTACCGCGCGCGGGCTGACGCACTGCAAGGCGGCCTGTTGGCCGCAAGGATCCACGACGAAGCGAAGGCGCGTTCGGCGCTGCGCACGGTTCGGTCGTAGTCCGCGGCGGACCAGGTGGCCTTCACAAACGCTCAAGGCAATGCACCTACACCCGGATTGGGCACTTCACTTTACGAATTCGGGGTTGCGGCCGTGGGACCAGGGGGCGTAAGTGAGCGAGAAGCGGATACGATCCGGTATGGGTGGATGGGAATAGAACAGGAAAACGTCAACAGGGTTAGGTCTAGGATCGGCCAGGTCGATCGCACCCAGAATTTGGAAGGACTGCGCGGCGACTTGGCCCGAATCGGGAGTGACGCCGTGCGTGACTTCAAGGCCGTATTGGTCGGCCTGATGCTCGAAGTAGCGACTCACAGCACTGCCGATCGGTGTAGCAATAAACGAGAGGATGGAAACCAGTAGCAACATCGCAGGCAGCGATGCCCAATCACCCACAGACCTGATTGCCCACCGCGTTGAGACTTCGGCATTCTGGGGTGACGCAGCCGCACCCGGCAAGCGTGGCTGCGCGGCGGGAGCCGCGACTGAGTCGAAAAACTCAGGGGCTGAAGCCCCACTAATTGCAGCCGGCTTAATGTCGGAGCTAAAGCCCGCCGCGGCGGGCAGGCTCCGACCCCCTAAGAACCGTCCGCTGCAGCCCTGTAGCAACGGACCAATGACGCGAAACACAAGGTAAAAGAGGACGAACAATCCGGCCGCGCCGATGGCCATTCCCTTCCAAATGTGATTCAGGACGTAGTGTCCCATTTCGTGTCCGATGACGAAAACGATCTGCGGAGTGTCCATCGCGTGAATCGTGGTGTTCCATACGACGATTCGCTTCGAAGTGCCAATTCCGGTGACATACGCGTTCAATTCGGTCGTCTTCGCGCCGGCGTCCATCCAAAACATGCGATCGGGCGGAATGCTCTGTCCCGCGCGATGGACGAGGTCTTCGAGTTGATTGGCGAGCGCCGGATCTTTCTGCTCGAGCGGCACGAATTTGTGAAACATCGGGTCGACCACGACTGGTTGAACAAATACGAGGAACGCCATGAGCGGCAGGGAAATCAGCCAGAAATAGAGCCACCAGCGCCGCGGCGAACGCCGGATCACGGAGTACAGGAGCCAGACGAGAAACGTCCCCGCAACGAGAAAGAAGATTTCCTGCTTGGCCCAATCCCAAGACCATGAGCCCCAGTTTTGAATGCTGAGTCCGAATCGGCGGCTGATCCAGTGCTGCGCAATATCGAGGGGAATCGTCAGGAAGGCGAGCGTGAGCAACAGCAACGGCGCAAATATCGCGGCTTGCAAAAATTTGATTCGCGAGGCTCTCTCGGCCCAGTCGCGATACTTTGGCGCGAGTCGCCAGTTGAGGATCAGGAGAAGGATGAGCCATGAATAGAGAGTGCCGATCAGTGCACCCCAGAACGAGATCTGACCGAGACGATGTGCTTTGCGGTCAAGGGCGGGAGGCAGGGTGTACTGCGTGACATTGCCGACTGCGGTGGTCTTCGTTTCGGGTGAGGTCGAGGCTTGCTGAGGACGGGATGAAGTGCTCGCTGGAGGTGTTTGTGGGCCCAAAGCGAGCTGGTTGCTGGCCAACAATTGTGGCGCGGCAAATAGCAGGAGCAGTACGGCTCCAGCGAGTGCGAAACGGGCGAGTGATCTATTCATGGCGGTGTTGGCAGGACAGGATACGCTTTTTCGCTGTGAGACGCTGAGCGGCAGGAGAATTTCGCGACGTGGCTGCTTCAGCCTATGGTGGCGAATCCAACCACAGCAAAGTCCCTCGCTCACGAACCGAGCGCTGATTGGATAAGAACGAAGGCTCCGATCGGAGGCGAAGTAAGCTCTGATTGGAGGACCGAAGCCGACTTCGGTCGAAAGGAGCCTTCGAATGTTGATTATAGGGTGTGATTACCATCCGAGTTGGCA
>JBOGNK010000100.1:0-1518 GCA_050747085.1 Candidatus Acidiferrales bacterium | reverse complement strand
ACTCAGTGTTCGTATACTTAGGGCGGAGCGGGAGGCCTTCAATGCTCGATACCCAGAAAAAATCGGAACGTGCCGGCGAACCGTCCGGGCGACGGAAGCTTCTGTTTGCGTCCGCCGGGATACTTGCGTGCGTTCTGGTTGCGACTTTTATTGCAGGAAGAAATGGGAACGCGGCTGGGTCTTCTCTGCCGAATCCAGCGGTGGATGAGACGCCGTCGGCGAAAGGCGGAAACGAGAGTGTGGTCTTTGCCGGCGGGTGCTTCTGGGGCATTCAGGCCGTTTTCGAACATATCAAGGGCGTCAAGAAAGCAACGGCGGGATACTCGGGGGGAAGCGCGAAGAATCCGACGTACGAAGAGGTCAGCACGGGCACGACGGGTGACGCCGAGTCGGTGGAAGTCGTTTACGACCCCTCGCAAATCACGTTTGGACAATTAGTGAAGGTATTCTTCTCGGTCGCGCTCGACCCCACTGAGCTCAACCGGCAGGGGCCGGACCAAGGCACGCAATATCGCTCCGCGATTTTTTACAAGACACTCGAACAACAGCGAATCGCGCAGGCGTACATCAAGGAACTGACCGAAGCGAAAGTGTTTCCGCGGCCGATCGTTACGGAAATTGTTCCCTTCAAGGCGTTTTACCGGGCCGAGGAATATCACCAGGACTTCCTGATGCACAATCCCGATAACCCGTACATCGTGATCAACGACTTGCCAAAGCTGAGCAGTCTTAAGAGGGAATTTCCAGCGTTCTGGTTTGACTATCACTAAATAATTGCGGGGAAGCCGCAAGATTACGCAGGCGGTGGAAGCGCTGTCACAGCGCGGCAGCCATTGCGGCGTTGGCGCTGCGGAGGGACTTGACGTCGCGCATGGGACCCTGCACTTCTGCGCGACGGATTCATGCTTTCGGCCTCCCCCATGAAGGCACAACGCTCCGCAGAGCGGCGTGCACAAAATAAGCAACTCGGGCAGGATCAGGCAAAGAATCGGCAGGATCGGGAAAGCGTTTGCGACACGCAGAGCCCTAATATCGACACGTGACAAACGTCCCGACGGAGAAAACGATGCAAAAGCGCATACTTGGGAAAAGCGGGTTAGAAGTTTCGGCCATCGGACTGGGCTGCATGGGAATGAGCTTTTCGTACGGCCCGCCGAAAGACAAAAAAGAGATGATTTCGCTGCTTCATGCGGCGGTAGATCGCGGCGTCACTTTTTTCGACACCGCCGAGGTTTATGGGCCGTATACGAATGAAGAGCTTGTGGGCGAGGCTCTTGCGCCGTATAGGGCGAAAGTGGTGATCGCGACGAAGTTTGCGTATGAGCTGAAGCCTGACGGAAGTCCGGGCTGGCTGCGGCTGAACAGCCAACCGGAGCACATCAAGAAGGCGGTCGAAGGCTCGCTCAAACGGCTCAGAGTGGATTCTATCGACCTTCTCTACCAGCACCGCGTAGACCCTGAGGTGCCGATCGAGGACGTGGCTGGAGCTGTGAAGGAATTGATCCAGCAGGGAAAGGT
>JBOGNK010000099.1:0-78437 GCA_050747085.1 Candidatus Acidiferrales bacterium | reverse complement strand
ACGACGCGCGACAAGGTGATTCGGCGCGAACTGCTGCTCGATGAAGGGCAGGTCTTCAATCAGCGGTATTGGGACCTCAGCATTCTCAGGCTCAATCAGCTGAACTATTTCGATAAGATCAAGCCGGAAGACGCCGAATTGAAGCGCAACTCGAAAACCGGATCCGTGGATATTCTCGTCAAACTGAAGGAAAAGCAGAAACAGTCGATCAGTTTCTCGGGCGGCGTCAGCGGCCTGGCTGGGAGCTTCGTGGGGCTTTCCTACCAGACGAACAACTTTCTCGGGCTGGGAGAAACGCTCACCGTTTCCGCGCAAATCGGCGACATTCAGAAAAGCATTTTGTTTGGTTTTACGGAGCCGTACCTATTCGACAAGCCGATTTCCAGCGGCTTCACCGTTTTCGACAACTCGTTCAATTACAACACCGCTCGCGAAACGGGACTGCTTCTGGGCACCGAGGTAGCGATCAATCCAGCGCTCCAGGAAAACTACACGAACGATTCCAAGGGCTTTACGGCTTTCGCCAGTTATCCGATGCGAAAATTTTCGTTCGCGCGCTTGGCCTTGACCTACGGCTGGCAGACCACGAACATCACAGCGTTCAGTCAATCCGCCCAACTCCTTTTCGAGTTCACGCAATTTCGCAGCCTCGCCGGCCCATCTGCGCTGCAAGGAATTCACGAGAGCTACGTGATGCCCTCGCTCTCCTACAACCACGTGGACAGTCCGATGAATCCGACCCGCGGCCTGGAATATTCGTTCAGCGAGCGGTTTGAAGGCGGTCCGCTGCAGGGCAACGTCAATTCGGCGGAAGAACTATTCACGATGAGTTATTTCCGGCCGAATCGTCGCCGGAACGTCATCGCGTTGCACTTTCAGGGAGCGACGATCTCCGGTTATGGCGGGAAGAATGCCCCCCCGTATAACAAGTTTTATATGGGCGGCGAGTACGACGTTCGCGGATTCGAGGCGTTCACCATTTCACCTTTCGTGGCCATTCCAAACCTTGGCAGCGCGCCGATCGCTTACACTGATCCGACGAAGCTCGGCAGCAACGGGCAGCCGAGCACCGTACTGATCAACGTTCCGACGTTGCAATACGTGCCCACCCGACCTGGTGGCGACACACAAGCGTACGCCAATATGGAGTACCGCATTCCAATCTACGCGCAAGGAAACTCGTACGTCGGTGTTTCAATGTTTAACGATATCGGTATCGACGGAATCCTGTGGAAAAATCAGCTGTCGCTGGACCCTTCGGCGGTCACCACGCTTCAGCAGGAATATCCGAATCCGGATTTTCCGGGTCTGCGGATCGGAAGCCGTTTGCCGATTATTTCGGGAACAAATTTCGCGCCACACGGTTCGGCGGGCGTGGAACTCGATCTTCAACTGCCGATCATCCAGGCGCCGTTCCGCTTCTACTGGGCGTACAACTATGCGCGGCTTAACAGCACGATCGAAGGCCCGCTGGTCACAGATGCCAATAACACCGCTTTGCCCGGCGCCTATTTTCTAAGCGATTCGCAGAAATCGGCACTGCCGTATAGCGTTCTGCAGACGCAAATTGTTCCTGAACTCGAGCAGTTCTTGCGCTTGCAGCAACTGAAACTGCCGTCATCGCTGATCGAGGAAAAGAGCGTATTTCGGTTTACGGTCAGCCGGACGTTCTAGGAGCATTCCGAACTTGCGTTTGGGGCGCTGTGAGCCGGACTGAGTGGCGAGACTAACAGATCAATGCGAACGAAGAACACACACACAACTACACGGCATTTAACGCGAGGCGAACAGCCCAATAGCGATGGCAGCGGCATGCAAAGAGCTGACCGCGGACGTTGGCCTAAGCAACAGAAAGCTACGACAGTCGCGACGGCGAGTGCGACGCGATTTGCCGCTATCGCGCTCTTTGCGTTGCTGCCACTCGCGGCAGCGCTATCCGGGTGCGGTGGGAATAGCACGACTGCGGCGGTCGCGATCTCGGCGGCAGGTCAGGCACCAACCGTTGGCACATCACCCCAAGCGCCGGTTACGGTATTCCAAAACGATACGATTACGTTCGCCGCGACAGTTTCGGGTATTTCCACCACGACTGTATATTGGCAGATCTGCCTGCCCGAGCCCCCGACCAGTCCACTTACACCACCCACGTCCTGCACTCCTATTCCAGGGGTGACTACGACAAACAGCTCGGGCAACCTGAGCGGCTATGGCTTGATTACACAAGACGGAGTCTACAGAGCCCCAGCCGCGTTGCCGCAGTCGAATCCTTTCGAAATCATCGCCACAAGCACCGTTGATTCAACGGCTTTCGGGGCGATCTACGTGAAGATCGATTCCGGCATTCGGATTCAGATGATTCCCACGGCAGCCACAATCGCCAGCAACGAGCAATACGCGATTGTTGCCAATGTAAGCGGGAGTTCGAATACGGCTGTCACATGGAGCGTTGCGGACACCGCCGGAGGAAACGCCCAGGTGGGAACGATCGTTCCCGGCGGCCCGATGTGCCAACCCCCGTTAGGGCCGCCCCTGACGCTCACGGCTGGCGAAACTTGTGCGACGTTTACCGCGCCAACGACCACGTCGGGTACTTCGGCAACCATAACCGCTACTTCCTCGGCCGATCCGTCCCAATCCGCGACGACTGCGATTACGATCTCGAGCGGCGTCGATCCGGCAATTGCATCTATTCAGCCAACCACGGCCGAACAGGGCTCGGCGCAACAGGACATCTATATCAAGGGGAGCAACCTGCTTTCCACCAATACGGTCCTGGTCAACAATGCTCCGACTCCAGCGACATGGCTGAGCGCGAACTTGATGCGGGTAACGATCCCGTCTTCGTTGCTGACGCAAGCCGCTGCCTTGCCTATTGTGGTTCAACGTCAGAATGGAGACGTGAGCGCGGCGGCCACACTTACCATTTCAGCTGAGCGGCCGTCCCTGGTCGCCTCTTCGCCTGACAGCGTGGTCACCACGCCTTCAGCTTTCAGCGTGAATCTCACCGGCGGATATTTTTCGCAATCCGCCACGTCGGCTACTTTCGACGGATTCCCGGGCACCGTGACTCCCGGCACGCCGCTGGCCTTGACGTTCACCAGCAGCCGCCAAATCTCCGCAGGGATTCCTGCAGGCACGCTCTCGACGGCCGGCCTCTATCCGATGGTTGTGCAGAACAGCGGGCTGGCTGCCGGCGCGCCGTCTACATCGTTTGCGAACATAGCCGTGACTCCCGGGCCCAGCTCATTGCCGAACTCGCCGACCGCTACGATTGCGGTTGGCACTAGCCCTTCGGCACTTGCGATCGATGAAGCAGATGGCCTGGCGGTTGTCGCTAATACAGGCGCGAATTCGGTTTCGATCATCAATCTGACGACCAATGCTGTGGTCACCACGGTCGCAGTCGGCAATGCCCCGACGAGCGTTGCCGTCGACGACGCTCTGGTCGCGCCGCTCCACAGCATCGCAGTTGTCGTGAACAGTGGGGACAACACACTGTCAACCATCGATCTGACAACGGACGCCGTCACGTCGACGCTCCCCCTCCCCGCGCTTCCGGCACCGCAGCTGAACCAGCCTCCGCCCACGTACTATTCGATTGGCATCAATCCGGCCACGCACCGCGGAATCGTGGCGATCTCGTCCACCAATGTGGCGACGATCATCAGCGTTGCCACGGGAACGCCAGTGGTTGTCGCGAACCAGATTGGCGGGGCGCCCCCAGGAGGAGTTGCGAACTATGGTACCGGTCCAGATCCGCAGGTCACCATCGACCCTCGGCTGAACTGGGCGATCGTGACGGCGGGCGGCGGCGGAATTCCAATCGTCAATTTCGTCGACCTTGGCCACGATGCGTCAGGGCTCGATCCTGTGCGCGATCCGAACCCGTTTGGCAGCCTGTCGCTCGGCTCGGAGGTAGAGGGCGTGGGCGTGAATCCTGAAACGCACCAGGTGCTGATCACCACACCACAGGTGGGCAGCTTCACGACGTTCAGCCTGCTCGATCAGACGGTCAGCAATATTCCTTTCACCTATCAGAACGTCACCGTGAATGAACCGGATTATGTGGCAGCGGCTGTAAGCGCCCTGCCGAATATCGGCGTCGCGGTAAACCAGAACTCGAACACAGCGGCGATTCTGGACCTGCAGAATCATCTCGTGATCCAAAAGGTGACCGTTGGCGGCGGTCCGGTCGCGGTTGCTGTCGATCCAGCGACGAATGAAGCGCTCGTCGCGAACCAAACGGACGGAACGGTTTCGGTCCTATCATTGGGCACAGTGCGTTCGAGCGCGTCGCTAGGTTCATCGGCGGCACCGCAAATCACGCTGTCGGCGCCAGAAATCGTGTATGTTTCGACCGCTCCGTTCGACTTGACCGTGAACGGCGGCGGATTCCAGAGCGGTGCGCAGGTTTATCTGGACGGTACTCCGTTAGCTACTATTTCGGGAACGAGCAGACAGATTGTCGCCGAAGTTCCAGCGACAATGCTGACGTCCGCTCGGCGGTATTCCGTCTACGTGCAGAACCCAACCCAGTCTGCTATCTCGAACATCGAGGATCTCACGGTTGTGCAAGCCGTTCCGGCCGGCGCGCAGCCTTTCGGAGTTGCCATCGACACGAACTGCGACGTCGCCGCAGTCACAAACAATGGTGACAGCACGGTTTCGATTGTCGCGTTAACGGCGAATTCGAACGGAACGGGCTGTGTGAACTCCGGAGCCGTCGGTGCCGTCGGACCGGCATTCTCGGTGGGTGCAGCGCCCGAGGGAATCGCCGTCGACCCGATTCTTGGCACGGCTGTGACGGCGAATGCCCAGACCGGGGACGCCAGCGTTGTGGATATGACGGAGACGAATCCGCCGGCTAATTTTCCGCTCTCCTGCTCCGGCTGTACGAATATCACGGGCGTCGGATTGAATCTCGACACTGGAATCGCTTATGTGACGGGCCAGACGCTGACGAATCCCACCACCGGCGTTCCGGAAGGCTGGCTTTCTGAGATCAGTTTGCCCACCACGGGTATTCCAGCGAACGCCACGCCGGCGGGCACGATCGCCGGTCTCGACGCAACGCCGCAGGCGGTGGCAGTTGATCAATACTTTGACTATCTCGGAATCGCCGTGGGAGCCGCACTCGGTAACACCAATACGGTCGACATCTTTAACCTTCAACAACCGGGGCAAATAGCGAGGCCGGGAGGGTTCAATCTGCCAACCGGAATCATTTTCGATCCGGTGAACCAGGTGTTCGTCGCAGCCAACAGCCTGCAGAACAACGTTGGTTTCGTCGATCCAATTTCTGGCATCGCGACATTCGCGCAGGTGGGAATGAATCCCACCGCGCTCGACTATAACTACCAAACGAGCACGTTGGTCACGTCGAATTCTGCCAGCTCGACCTTGTCAATCGTTGATTACGTTTGCCCGCCGGGCATAGGGCCGGGCTGCTCGGCGCCACAAGTTCGAGATATTTTAGGTCTTGGTGGATCAACCGCTTTTTCAGTAGCCGTCGATCCAAAACTCAACATTGCCGTCCTAACAGATAACAAGAACAATCGCGTCCTGCTGATTCCTCTACCGTAACGTCGCCGTGGCACCGCCGGGCTGGGCCAACCTAGCCGCGTGTGTTCGCATCCGATGTAGGCAAGCGAACGTGTGGGGCGAACGTAAAGCTACGGCTGTCCCAAGCACCCGAATTCAGATTGACCCGTTTTCCGGGTCGCGGCTATAATGCGCGGTTCGCGTTTAACCGAATTTTCGACAAGGAGTCAAGCATCATGAGGAATTATCTGGCAATCGCGGCTCTGGCAGCCGCCATGGTCGTACCGGCGACGTGGGCGCAGACCGGAGCACGGACCAGCGATCCGGCGCCCAACAAAGTCGCCGTGCTGAACATGCAAGTGGCGATCACCAGCACCGCGGAAGGAAAGCAGGACGCCGGTGAACTGAATGCGAAGTTCGCTCCCCGGCAGCAGGAAATCCAGAACCTGCAGAAGCAGCTCCAGGATATCCAGACTCGGCTGCAGACTACAGCGAATACGCTCTCCGATGCCGAGAAATACCGCTTGGCCGACGAGGGAAGCAGGCTCCAGCGCGAGGTGCAGCGAAAGCAGCAGGAAGCGCGTGATGATTTTCAGGACGCCCAAGAGGACATGATCAATCAGCTCGGCCGCAAGCTGATGACTGTACTGGACAAGTATTCCCAGCAGAACGGCTATGCGGTTGTCATCGACACTTCGTCGCAGCAGACGCCCGTGATTTACGCGGCGACGGGGATCAACATCACCGAGGACGTCGTCAAGCTGTACGATCAGACCTATCCGCTCAAGTCTGCGGCCAGCACAACCCCGGGCACGAAACGGCCCTAAGCGCGTGCCGCACTGCCAGGGCTGGGTCTCGAGGGGCAGTGATGGTTTTGGGTGAATCGAAGGCGGTCGTGTTACAGCAGCGACCGCACCGCACCCTCCGCAATTGACGCCGCCACGTCGCGCATCTCATCATGAACGCGCGTGTTCGTGGCCAGGATGCTGCGTGAGCCGGGACGGTACGGCCCGCCTTCCAGATCGGTTACCTTACCGCCCGCTTCCCGAACGATCAGCATTCCAGCCGCTGTATCCCACGAATTCAGGCCAAACTCCCAGAATCCTTCAAAACGGCCGCACGCGACGGAACACAAATCCAGAGCGGCGGAGCCGTCGCGCCGCACGCCGTGCGAGCGCATCGTGAACTCCCAGTAGTAATAGATATTGCGATTGTTCGCGCGCTGGTGTGTCGGGAATCCGGTCGCGACGAGGCTCGCCGCTAGTTTGTCGACCGAAGAGACCTGGATGCGATTGCCGTTCAGATACGCGCCCTCGCCGCGTGCCGCGGTGAAAAGCTCGTTTGTGATCGGATTCAGGACAACCCCGGCGAGCGGCTCTCCGTCTTCCAGCAGGCCGATCGAAACGGCAAAGCATGGATAGGAATGCGCGAAATTCGTTGTGCCGTCAAGCGGATCGACGTGCCAGCAATACTTTGCTGCGGCGACAGCGCCTCGCGAGCCTTCTTCGGCAACGATCGCGTGATCTGGGAAACGCTCGCGAAGCTTCGAGACGATGATCGATTCGGAATGCTTATCTGATTCCGTAACGAGGTCGACCTCGTCTTTGTAAGAAATCTTCTTCGGACGCTCGTGTTCCATGCGTAGCGCCGCGCCCGCCTCCGTCACCGCTTCAATCGCCACAGTAAGGAATTCGTTCATGGGTGAAGTCTAGCACGCGCAGATACACGAACGGATTTACCTCTTTCGCATCACTCAACGAGACACTGCCGACGACAGAGGTCGCGCCGGGTAAGCGGCCACACACTGACCGGCCAATAGCGGAGAAAAAGTGCGAGCTACCGTTGCGGGTAAACGGGAAAAGCGGAAGCGGACTCCGATTCGCCGTAATCGAGATCGAAACCGAGTTGGAGCTTCGCCGCTTCCGACATGCGCGCCGGACTCCATGGAGGATCGAGAACGACCTCGACATGAACTTGCTTTACCGTAGGTAAGCGCGAGAGCTTCGCCTCGACGTCGGCCTTCAGCACGTTGCCCATGCCGCAGCCGGGCGCCGTCATCGACATTTTCACGTCAATCTTGCGCTGGCCGCCTTCTAGCGAGGTGATGTCGCAGGCATAGATCAGTCCGAGATCGACGATGTTCACCGGAATCTCCGGATCAAAAACGGTGCGCAATTGGTCTTCAACCACTTTCTCGGTGAACTCAGCGGGAGCGGATTCTGCTGTTGCTGCTGCCTTGCCAGGCGCTGGCGCTTCGATTCCGAGAGCGTCTGCGTCCGCAGCGTCGATGCGGTACATTGCGCCACAGCCGCTGACGACCGTGTAGCTGGTTCCGAGCGACTGCATGATGCGGACTGTCGACCCGCCGAGCAAGGTCTCGTCGATGCCGCTCGGAATCGCGACGACCGGGCAGTCGCGTTTCAACGTAATAACTTCGTTCGCCATAGAACTATTCTGTCGAGACAGGCTGCTGTGCACCTTCGAGCGCAGCGTGGAGGGTGTGCCAGGCAAGCGTGGCGCACTTCACGCGCACGGGATAATCGCGCACTCCCGCAAACACAACCAGCTTACCGAGGTTGTCCCCGTTCGAGGCTGTATTTGCGCCGCTGCTGCCTCTCGGGCCCGTTTCATTCGTGACCAGTTCGTGAAAGCGATGGAAGATTTCTTCGGCTTCGGTTTTCGTCTTGCCTTTGACCGTTTGCGTCATCATCGAAGCGGACGCTTTCGAGATCGCGCAGCCGGCCCCCTGGAATGCCACGTCTTGAATCGAGTCCCCGTCCATCTTCAAGTACACGGTGAAATGATCGCCGCACAGCGGGTTGTAACCCTCGGCGTGGACACTCGCGTCAGACAACGCGCGGAAATTGCGAGGCGCCTTGCTGTGATCGAGAATCAGCTCCTGATACAGGTCGCGCAAGTCCGACATCAGGCAAAAACCTCCCACACTTTCCGGATTCCAGCCACCAGCGCGTCGACTTCCTCTTTCGTATTGTAAAGCGCGAACGATGCGCGCACGGTAGCAGGTACGTTGAAGCGCTGCATAACCGGCTGGGCGCAATGATGCCCGGTGCGAACCGCAATGCCTTCCTGGTCGAGAATCGTGCCGATGTCATGCGGATGGATTCCGTCCATTACGAACGAGACCACGCCCGCTTTGTGCGGGGCTGTGCCGATCCTGATGACACCCGGGAGGGCAGAAATTGCGCTCATCGCATATGCGAGTACTTCCTCTTCATGCGCCGCGATCGCGGCGATGCCCAAATTGTCCACGTATTTGAGCGCCGCACCCAGACCAATCGCGCCGGCGACATTCGGTGTGCCCGCTTCGAATTTGTAAGGCAGCTTGTTGTATGTGGTTTTTTCGAACGTCACTGAGCTGATCATGTCGCCGCCGCCCTGATAAGGAGGCATCGCATCGAGAAGAGCAGCTTTGCCGTACAAGGTGCCGATCCCGGTCGGTCCATAAACCTTGTGCCCCGAGAAAGCGTAAAAATCGCAGCCGAGCGACTGTACGTCGATCGGGACGTGCGGCGCCGCTTGCGCGCCATCGACAAGCACGGGCGCGTTCCAGTGGTGCGCCATTTCGACTAGCTCCGCGACGGGATTCACCGTGCCAAGCGCGTTTGAGACGTGCGGCAGCGCAACGAATTTAGTGCGCGGGCCCAAAAGCTTTTCGAATGCGCCGACGAGCAGCGCGCCACGATCGTCAATCGGCGCAACACGCAAATGGGCGCCTTTCTCTTCGCACAGGAGCTGCCACGGAACGATGTTCGAGTGGTGCTCCATCGCAGTGACCAGCACTTCGTCCCCAGCGCCGACGTGCTTGCGTCCGTAAGTCTGCGCGACCAGGTTGATGGACTCCGTCGTACCGCGCGTGAAGATCACTTCCTGCGAATCCGCAGCCTTAATGAAGTGCTGAACCATCCTGCGGGCGCGTTCGTATTCTTCTGTCGCGCGTTCGGAAAGAAAATGCACGCCGCGATGAATGTTGGCATTGTCGCGTTCGTAGTAATTGCGAATGGCGTCGATCACGACCTGCGGCTTCTGCGAAGTGGCAGCGTTATCCAGGTAAACGAGCGTCTTTCCACGCACTGGATGATGCAGAATCGGAAAATCCTGGCGGACGCGCTCCACATCGAGACGAGCTGCATCCTGGCGCTGAGCGTAAGTCTCGCTAGCCTGCTGTTTGGCGACGGAACTCATCCGACCTCCTCCCATCGCCTGCCGCGATCCGTGGCCGGTACCGCCGCGGCATCGCCGCGGGGCCTTGAAACTTCGAACAGGCAATCGTTGATCAGTTTTTCGGCGAATGTACGGGCTGGTTCTTCCTTCATGCGGTTAAGACATTCGCTGGCGAACGCCAGCAGAAGCAGCTTGCGCGCGGAAATCTCATCGATTCCGCGCGAGCGCAGATAAAAAAGCGCACTCTCGTCGATCTGTCCGATCGTCGCGCCGTGAGTGCATTTCACATCGTCGGCGTAAATTTCAAGTTGCGGTTTGGTGTCGATCTGCGCGTCGTCGGATAGCAGGAGGTTACGATTCGTCTGCTTCGCGTCGGTCTTCTGCGCGTCCTTGTGCACGATGATGCGGCCATGGAACACTCCATGCGCTTGGTCGTCTAGAATGCCGTTGTAAAACTGCCTGCTTCCGCAGTGCGGCTTGGCATGCTCGACATACATATAATTGTCGAGATGCTGGCGGCCGTTTACGATGAACAGGCCGTTGATCAGGCATTCGCCGCCTTCTCCGGCCAGTACGGGATGAACGTTGTTGCGGACGATCGCGCCACCAATCAGCAGTGAGTGCGACGCGACGTTCGCGCTGCGACCCTGCTGAATACGCAGCGTCGAAACGTTGAACGCGCGCGTATCCTCGCGTTCGATCAAGTAATGCGAAACAATGGCGTTGTCGCGGGCGACGAACTCCGTCGCCGTATTGGAGAGCGCCGCGGCCCCGGTGCCGCCAAGCGAAACATAGTCCTCAATAATCGCGGCTTGGCTTTCCTCTTCTGCCACAATCAGGTTTCGCGGATGCGTCATCAGAGGCTCGCCGGCGCCAGCCGAAACGAACAGCAAGTGAATCGGTCCGGAAAGCACAACGCCTCGGGCGATATGAACGTACGCGCCGTCTTCCGCAAACGCAGTGTTCAGCGCGCAGAATGCATCCCGCTCGGTGTTCAAGTACGCCCCAAGTTGATGCTCGATCTCGGCAGGCGCCTCTACGATTTGCTTCGCAAGACTGCTGACGTGGACACCGACAGGAAGATTCTCGGAGGTTGAAAGCCCGGAGGAAAAGCGGCCGTTCACAAAGACAAGCCGGCAAGCAGCCGCTTCCATTCGCCACGGATCCAAATCGCGAGGGGACAGTCGAACCGGGTCGATTGAAAATCGAAATGGCGTTTCCGCGATCGCCGAAATGTTCGTGAAGCGCCAATCTTCGTCGCGCGCCGCCGGGAAACCAACCTGGCAGAAGCGCTCAAGGGCGTTCTCGCGCAGCATACGCAGCCACGGCAATGAGTGCCCAGCCGCGCGCTTGCGGAATTCAGCGAAGCTCTCGAGATAGTGTTCAAGCTGACGAGCCTGAGTTTGTGCCGCCGAAGTCACGAAGTTGTTCCCCCCTGATGTTGCTGCGACGTGGCCTAAGCCTGCGCGACGCTCTGCGCAAGATCGATCGCACTGTATCCCTTTTCCTCGAGCTCGAGAGCCAGTTTCGGACCGCCTGAGCGAACGATGCGACCGTCGACCAGCACGTGGACAAAGTCAGGGACGATATAATTGAGCAGGCGTTGGTAGTGCGTAACGACGATGAACGAGCGATCGGCGCCGCGCATCGCGTTGACGCCATTGGCGACGATTCGCAGCGCGTCGATATCGAGCCCGGAGTCGGTTTCATCGAGAATCGCCAGCTTGGGTTCGAGAACCGCCAGCTGCAGAATTTCGTTTCGCTTCTTTTCGCCGCCTGAAAACCCTTCGTTCAGCGAACGATTCATCAGCTTCTCGTCCATTTCGAGCAGCTTCAGCTTCTCGCGGAACATCGGCAAAAAGTCCATCGCATCCATTTCATCCTGACCGCGATATTTACGGATCGCGTTCAGCGCAGATCGCAGGAAATACGTGTTTCCGATGCCGGGAATCTCCACCGGATATTGAAAAGCCATGAAAACGCCTTCGCACGCGGCTTCTTCCGGCTTCATCGCAAGTAGGTCTTTGCCGTTAAAGAGGATCTCGCCGCCGGTAACGTTGTATGTCTCATGCCGCGACAGTACCTGTGCCAGCGTGCTCTTGCCAGACCCGTTCGGCCCCATGATCGAGTGCACTTCGCCTGGATTCACGGTCAGGTTCACGCCACGAAGAATTTCATGGCCGTCCACCTCCGCACGCAGATTCTTGATTTCGAGCAGGCTCATCGTTCGCCCCTTGGATTTGAACTTGTGATCGACGGCGCGGCCTTCATCCGACGCTTCCTTCCAGGCTGACGCTTAGCAGCTTTTGCGCTTCCACTGCGAATTCCATCGGCAGTTCGCGGAATACCCGCTTGCAGAATCCGTTGACGATCATCGAAACCGCATCTTCAGCCTTCAGCCCGCGCTGCCGCAGATAAAACAGCTGGTCGTCGCCGATTTTCGACGTTGACGCTTCATGCTCCATTCGCGCCGTCGAATTCCGAACTTCGATGTACGGGAATGTGTGTGCGCCGCACTTGTCGCCGATCAGCAGCGAGTCGCATTGCGTGTAATTGCGCGCTCCCTTCGCGTTCTTCAAGATCTTCACCTGGCCGCGATAGGTATTCTGGCCAAAACCCGCCGAAATCCCCTTCGAAACAATCGTGCTTCGGGTGTTGTTGCCGATGTGGATCATCTTGGTGCCGGTGTCGGCCTGCTGGCGATTGTTTGTCAGTGCAACGGAATAAAACTCGCCGACGGAGTTGTCGCCATGAAGGATGCAGCTCGGATATTTCCAAGTGATCGCGGAACCGGTCTCGACTTGCGTCCAGGAAATCTTGGAATTGACGCCCGCGCACTTGCCGCGCTTCGTGACGAAGTTGTAGATCCCGCCGCGGCCTTCCTTATCGCCCGGATACCAATTCTGGACTGTCGAATACTTGATCTGCGCATTGTCGAGCGCAACGAGCTCGACCACCGCCGCGTGCAACTGATTTTCGTCGCGAATCGGCGCCGTGCAGCCTTCAAGATAGCTCACATAGGCGCCTTCATCCGCAATGATCAGCGTGCGCTCGAACTGGCCAGTGGAGGCGGCGTTAATGCGGAAATATGTCGAAAGCTCCAGCGGACATCTCACGCCCTTCGGCACGTAAACGAAGGAGCCGTCCGTGAAAACCGCGGCGTTCAGCGCGGCAAAAAAGTTGTCGCTATACGGAACCACCGAGCCGAGATATTTCTGCACCAGATCGGGATGATTCTGCACCGCCTCTGAAAACGGGCAAAAAATCACGCCAATTTCGGCGAGTTTTTCCTTGAATGTTGTGGCCACCGAGACACTGTCGAATACCGCGTCCACCGCCACGCCAGCCAGCCGCTTCTGCTCGCCGAGTGGAATTCCCAGTTTTTCATACGTCCGCAAAATTTCCGGATCGACTTCGTTCAAATTCTTCAGGTCCGGCTTTCTCTTCGGAGCCGAGTAATACACGATCTCCTGATAGTCGATCGGCGGATATTTCACATTCGCCCATTTCGGCTCGGCGTGTGCCTTCTCGAGCGACGCCCAGTGCCGGTAAGCCCGCAACCGCCATTCGAGCATGAACTCCGGCTCATTCTTCTTCGCCGAGATCAGGCGGATCGTATCTTCGTTCAGCCCTTTCGGGACGCGGTCTTCCTCGACATCCGTGATGAAACCCCACTTGTATTCCTGTTGAGCGAAATCGCGAATCGCATCCGTATTGCTGCTCATTGAACTCTCCCCGGCAGCTGACTGCCTGGACCTGGGCTGCCGCTTAGGGCCTGGATGGCTGTCAGGCCAAGGGGTTCGATCAGGTCCGAAAGCATCAACTTGGCCAGCACCCCTCGAATCGTCTCGTTGATCACCTGCTGATTTTTTTTGATTGCGCAGCACGCTTCCACGTCGCAAAGTCCCGTCACATCGGTGCTGCATTCCGTCAGCGCCACAGGTCCCTCAAGCGCTGTAATGATGTCAACCAGTGAAATTTGTTGTGGCGTTCGCGCCAGTGAGTAGCCGCCCTGGATGCCCCGCCGCGAGGCCAGCAACCCGCTCTGCAGCAATTCCTTCAGAACCTTGCTAACTGTGGGCAACGGCAGGTGCGACTCTGCCGCCAGGTCACGCGCGGTTCTTAGCGCTCCCGCCGGGCTGCGCGCAAAGCAGCTCATCAACACCATGCCGTAATCTGTTAGTTTGCTTAGTCTGACCATAATCGCGTTCTGCGTTGAATCTGGACGGTTTATCCTGCTTTCATCCTCTGCCGCGAGCGCAATTTACAAACAGGACAAGCCCAGTCCTATAACAACCCTATATTAGTACCTCTGCCGTCCTATTTCAACCCGGATTCGATTGCGTGAACGTCCCACAGGAACCAAAAAAGGTGGAGCAGGGGAGAAGAAAAAGTGGGACCACTTGCAAACTCGCGCACCGGAGAAGTGTCGTGCCTCGTCAGCCTGGCGATTGGGTCGGCGGCGGAGTTCTCGCTAGGACGTGCTTTCTCTCCTCTACTTCCGTTACTTCCTCTGTCTCCTTTGCTTCCGTCGCAAGTTTGACCGTCGCCCTAGCCTCCATTAGCATCCGAAGCGGCATGGAAACCGCTAAGCACGTCATCGTCGGCACCGCGGGGCACATCGATCACGGCAAGTCAGTCCTAATCGAAGCGCTTACGGGGACGAATCCGGACAGGCTCGAAGAGGAAAAGCGCCGGGGCATCACCATCGATCTGGGCTTCGCTTTCCTCGAACTCGATTATGTTCGGTTCGGCTTCGTTGATGTTCCGGGACACGAACGCTTCGTCCGCAACATGCTCGCGGGTGTTGGCGGAATCGATTTTGTCGTATTGGTAGTCGCCGCCGACGAATCGATCAAGCCGCAAACGCGGGAGCACTTCGACATTTGCCGCCTGCTCGGTATACCGCGTGGACTTGTGGCGCTTACAAAATCCGATCTCGTTGATACCGACGTACTCGACCTCGTGCGTCTCGAAGTGGAAGACTTTGTGCGCGGATCGTTCCTGCAAGGCGCTTCGATTGTTCCGGTAAGCGCCCGGACCGCCTCCGGCCTCGATGCGCTGAAGGCTGCGCTGCTGGACCTTGGACGCGGCGCCACGTCCAAGAATGCTTCAGGCCATTTTCGACTGCCGATTGACCGTTCGTTCGCGATGAAGGGCTTCGGAACGGTCGTGACCGGAACGCTTGTGTCCGGCGCACTGAAAATTGGAGATGAGGCGGAAATTCATCCGCCGCGCCAGCGCGTGCGCATTCGCGGACTCCATTCTGGCGGCCGCGCGATCGAGCATGCCATTGCTGGCCAGCGGACAGCCGTAAATCTCGCGGGAATCGAGTACGCCGAAGTCGCGCGAGGCATGGTACTTGCGCCTCCGGGCGTTTTCGAGCCGACTCGCCGCATCGACGCGCGCCTCACACTGCTCGCATCCGCGAAGCCGCTAAAGAATCGCGCGCGCGTTCATTTCCATCAGGGCACTGCGGAAACGATCGCGGAGGTTGTCCTGCTCGAGAGCGAACCGCTCCGCCCTGGCGAATCGACGCTTGCGCAGTTGCGTCTCGAAAACGAAACGCTGCTGCTGCCCGGCGACCGGTTCATCCTGCGCCAGTTTTCGCCCGTCATCACGATTGGCGGCGGCGTAGTGATCGACGCGCAAGCGCCAAAGCACCGGCGGAACGATATCGCCGTCGTTCCTTTTCTCGAAACACTCGAACGCGGCGATCATGAAGACATTCTCGCGGCCGTGATCAACCGGTCCGACCGGCCGTTTGCCATTTCTGAACTCATCGCTCGCACTGGCTGGACCGAAACGCAGATTCGCGCCGCGACGACGGAGCTCGCAGCCAGGAAGCAACTCCGCACGATTAGGGAACAGCCGCTAAAAATCGCCGCATCCAAACTCGTCACGAAATGCGCAGCCGCGATCCGGCAGGCGATCGAACAGTTTCATCGCGCCAATCCGCTGATGGCGGGCATCCCGAAACAAGACCTGCGCGGCAGCATCGGCAACCCTGATACTGACTTGTTCCATGTGGCGCTCGATGATGCGATCCGAGCAAATGCCGTCGCGCTTTCAGGCGATCTCGTGCGACGCGCCGGACGCGAAATTGCGCTCACGCCGGAGGAAGCTCGCGCGAAGGAAATCATCGAGCGTGAATTCGAGCGCGCCAGCCTCACCGTTCCGAGCTTCGCCGCTGTCCTGGAAAAACTGCCGGTCGAACGCGCGCGAGCGCAGAAAATATTTCAGATTCTGCTGCGCGAAAAAACGCTGATCAAAGTTGCTGAGGATCTTGCGTTTCACAAAAGTGCGGTCGCGCGCCTGCGGGAGCTTGTCGCGGGCTATAAGAAGCAGAAAGGCGCCACTCTGCCCGTGCCAGCATTCAAAGAACTTACGGGCGTCACACGCAAGTACGCCATCCCGCTGCTTGAATACCTCGATCGCGAGCACGTTACGAGGCGCGCCGGCGATCAGCGTGTTATACTGTAGCTTAACTTAGGGAGCGGAGTTGCTGGACGCCTGTAAGCCTGTGGTTCCGCTATTGGAGGCACCATATGGACGCATTAAGTCCGATGCATCTTTTGATTATTCTGCTGATCGTCCTGGTTCTGTTCGGCGGACGTAAGCTGCCTGAATTGATGCGCGGCCTTGGCACGGGCATCCGCGAGTTCAAGGAAGGGATGCGCGATCATCCCTCTCAAACTCCGCCGGTTCCGCCCGCGAGCACCCCAACGAATGCTCCTGCCGCAACACCGGTCGAACCAAAGAAGTAACCGCGCCAACGGCGGTCCGAACCCGGACCGTCGTTCCTTTTCTCGCAAGTCTCGATAAAATTCAATCCCTCGCCTCAGCTCTAGGCTTGTCGAAATAAGGCCGCATTTTTTCCATTGCTTCCGGCGTGCCAGCTATTGACCGCAAGTACGTCTGTACTTCGATCGCGGCATGTTTCTTCAGCAAGCCCTCAATTTGACAGTCGGCATTCGCCGCACCGTCGGCCCCGCCGGCGGATGCTGCGGGTGTTCCATTGGTCGTGAGCGGGCATCGAGCGTCGAGGTTAGCGGCCCGAACCGCGACGCAGTTCCACCAAAACGCCTCGTACGCCACTTTGTAACGAACTGGTTCGGGCTCTCCGTTTGGCGGTGGATTGAAAGGGGTTTTCCTGTACTCCTGGGGCACCACGACACGACAATGCATCTTCAGGCTCGTTGTGGCAGACATGCTCGGTGCCGATGCGAGGGCACAACTGATAATTGTTGCAAACATGACTCGCTTAAACGATTTCATCTTCAGAATTTAAACAACCGCGGCATGCCCGTCTAGCTATGGCGGGACCTGCTTGGTCAATCAGTCAATTCCGTAGCGACCTTTGGGGATTCGTTCGGCGCAGTACAAGTGCACGGTGTGACGGACTGCCGAGGCGACAAACATCGCCAGCATCAGCGCACTCGCGACGATCCCGCCAAAATCGAACAGACGGAAGCGACCGAAAACCATTGCCTGAGGGTTCCACCACAGCGCGACATCCCCCAGCGCAAGCAGGATTCGAATCTCCGTCGGTCCAAATTTCCAGAACGACATTCGGAACACTCCAATCGTGTAGCTGGCCAGATAACTCTCGATCGAAAGCAGCAGAAATCCGACCAGCATCGCCGCGGCAGTCCTCCAATCGAGGCAGCCTGAAAGCGCGAGGCCGCTCATCAGCAGGACCGCGCCGACCGAGTCGATTACGTGATCGACGTAGAATCCGAACCGCGGCCGCTGCTGATTGCGCACCCGCGCCAGCGTGCCGTCGAGGCTGTCACCGAACCAGTTGAGCGCAAGAGCCAGCATCGCGAGCAGGAATCCCGACCTGTACCAGCGCGCCAGCAGATAACTCGCCCAACCAAAGAACATCGCGCCAAATCCGAGGCACGTAAGCTGGTCTGACGTCACCCAGAGCGGCAATCGCGCCACGATCCATAGCAACGTCTTTTTTTCGATCCGCGCCGTAGAGCTTTCTTGCACGCGCTCCGCATTTCGAAACGGTGTATTGCTTACGTCAGCACTCGCGTCGGGCTTCGCGTCTGCTTCCTCGACTAATTGCTTCGTTCGTGAACCGAAAGCGCTTCCGAGCTGAAGGGAACTGAGTGCCATATTCATTCTCCTTTTGGTTGCTGTTTGGGATTGGCTTGCTTCGGGTCCGCTGAGCGCAGGGACAAAAGCACGCCCTTGCGCGTGCTGCTCAACGTGAATTGCAATGATTCCCGCGGGATGTTCTTGATGAACGGCGCGACGACCCAGCCAAGACCCGCGGGAACGTCGCGGCTCAGCGAAATCGCCCGGCATTCCACGTAAACGCCGCCCGCAACTTCTTCGAATCGCCAGTAGCTATCGAGTCGCCAGAGAAAGCCGTCATTCTGCGCGAGAGGCAATTCACGATTCTGCGGCCCGTGGGCGAGCTGCGCGATTCGCGTGCTATGCGAGATGGAATAAACACGCGAAGCGTCGAGCCCCACGTAGCGAACGTCGTACTCCGTATCGAAACGGACGGTCACGACCTCGGTCTGCTTCAGCTGCAGGAAGACGCGAAACGAATCTCTTGAGCGGTCCACAAGGCGAGATTGGGTGACGTCGGGCGAGTAATACGCGGCTGCGTGGTCGTAATCCTGAACGAACGAGAGCACCTGCTGGAGTGAAGCATCCGGAATGAACGCTACGCCGATCCAGTCGTGAATCAGCCCGCCGGGAATCGCCGCGCCGTCCGAGTCGCATCCAGCGACACAGCGAATCAGCACGTGCCCTGCCTTCAATTCGGCCGGCGCATTTGGCCAGGACAGCATCGGTTTTGAAATAAACTCGCCACCAGGACGGTAGTCCTCAGCCATTCGCGCTTCCGCACGTTGAAGGTAATCGTTATAAGCACGAGTCGTTGCAGGCGAGGGCTGTCCCGCGAACGCAGCGACCGCGCAAGCAAACTGTGCAACCGAAACCGCCGTGGCGATGCGCATCAGACTCTGTTTTCCGGTGCTTCTCATTTGCCCGTTTCCGTCCTCCGCGTCTGAAATACGCGAAGTGCCGATTTCACTCAATGCACGGAAAGTCAAACAAAGCGCAAACCGCTCTCATCAGGCAAGCCATGCTTGCGCTGAGGCTTACGAAGAAAGGTCTTCCGGCCGTGGGTGAGATAAAATGGCGCGCGGAGAATCGAGGCAGGCTGAATGGCCGAAATTGCGCGGGACGCGCGGGTGTTCCGCATTGGAATCTACGAACTGACCGCCGAAACCGGCGAGTTGCGCAAGGACGGCAAGCCGCAATCGCGTCTACAGGCGCAGCCGTTACAAGTCTTGCTGCTATTGCTCGAGCGGCCCGCGCAGATCGTCACGCGCGACGAACTCCGCGAGAAGATTTGGCCCGCGAACACGTTCGTCGATTTCGATCATGGGGTCAACACTGCCATCAATAAGCTGCGCGGAGCCTTCGGCGATTCAGCGTCGAATTCGCGTTTTATCCAGACGCTTCCGCGCGTCGGCTATCGCTTCGTGGCGCCAGTCGAAGTTCTGAATGGCAGCGGGACTACCGCTAGCGCGCTAACGGGCACCCGGCAGGGCCTCATGGGCCAGCAGCCCACGCTACGCCACAGGAACGACCCCAAGAATAGCTCCGCAGTCGCGGTAGAGCCGCGGCCGTCGAAAACTCTGCTCAGTCGTCCGGAGGATTTACCGGAGGCTTCGCATGCGGTCACGCGGGGACTATTCGTCGCGCTCCAGGTGATGTATCTGGCGTTCTATATCGCGGCTCTCGCGAATTTCGGCCACTTGCAAGAAATTACGGCGGACTTGACGCGGCACGCGTACGCCGTGTTCCTCGTGGTTATCGTTGCAGCGGCCGTTGGTGTTCCCGTTCGGCTGTATCTGCTTTCGGCGTGCGCGTTTCGTTATCGGCGGCTTGCGGAGAATTTCCTCAGACTGTTTCCATTCCTGCTCGTTCTCGACGAGCTTTGGGCGCTTGCCCCATTTCTCGTCGCTCGTTACATTGGCTTGGGACTGGCACTTGCCGCAACGGCCGCGTTGGTCTATGCACCGTTCGCCCAGCGCAGCCTCGTGCTGATGAGCTCGCGCCCAACGCAGATCAACGGTTTGCGAGCTAACGACTAAATAGCGCGGTTGGACGGGAACTGATTGGTAGCCATGCCGACCAAGAATTGTTTCATCGTGGGATTTCCGATCCAGGGCGGAGCGACTCAGCCCTTGGACTCGCCCAACCGTCGCAGCATCGACCAAACCCGCGAGATCGGCAGCCCCATCACATTGAAATAGCAGCCGCCGATGCGGTCGATGAAACGCCCGCCGAGGCCTTGAATGCCGTACGCGCCGGCTTTATCGAACGGTTCGCCCGTCGCGATATAGTCATCGATCTGTCGACTCGAAAGCTTCACGAAATGCACACGCGTGGATTCGACGTGACTCAGTGTTTTCCCTTCCGGCATTGACACGACGCAGACGCCGGTAAGCACTTCGTGAGTCTTGTTGCTAAGCAATCTCAGCATCCGCCGCGCTTCGCGAACGTCTTGCGGCTTGCCAAGGATCCTCCCTTGCGCCAGGACGATCGTGTCGGCGCCGACGACAACCGCACCGCTGCTTCTCTTCACGCGCTCCGCTACTGCGCCGGCTTTTTCTTTGGCCAGCCGCAAGGCATATGCCCGACCTGATTCCCGTTCTCGCCGCTTTTCGTCAATGTGGGCTGGGCGAACCTCGAACGCAAATCCCGCATTGCGCAGAATCTCCGCCCGTCTTGGCGAATTCGAGGCGAGGATCAGCCTTGTTCGCGGCCACGGCGGAAGCAGTTTGCCCTTAATCGAGGAAAGCAGCATCGGCGCAAGACATTACCACAGAGGATGAGAGACCCGGGGCAAACAACGAGCTTGCAGAGTCATTGTCAAATGCTAACGAGCAGCAGCTAGATAACGACCGATTCCTGGTATTCTCCGAAGGGCCGGCGCATCGCGTCCGAAATCTCACCCACCGTTGCATACGCCTCCACCGCCGCGAGGATCGCAGGCATAAGGTTTTCCGTTCCGCCCGCTCGCTGCTCGACCTCTGCTAGCGCCGCCCGCGCCTTCAGACCATCGCGACGCTCGCGCAACGCCTTTAAGCGCGCCACTTGCGACCGCTCGATTTCCGGATCGATGCGCAGCGTTGGAATCGGCCGCTCCTCTTTTGCTTGAAAGCGGTTCACTCCCACGACGACCTGCTCGCCAGTCTCGACCGCTCGCTGATACTCATACGCTGATTTCTGGATTTCCTGTTGGACGTAACCCGCCTCGATCGCTCGCAGCATTCCGCCCATCGCGTCGATCTTCGCGATGTACGCGCTCGCGCCCGTTTCAATCTCATTCGTCAGCTTCTCAATCGCGTACGAGCCCGCTACGGGATCGCTCGTGTTCGCGACGCCTGTTTCCTGCGCGATAATCTGTTGGGTCCGCAGCGCGAGCAGTGCGGCATCTTCCGTGGGCAACGCCAGCGCTTCATCCAGCGCGTTCGCATGCAGCGACTGGCATCCGCCGAGCACCGCTGCCAGGCATTGCAACGCGACGCGCACAAGATTGTTTTCCGGCTGCTGCGCCGTCAGAGAAGACCCCGCCGTCTGCGCGTGGAAGCGCAGCATCATCGACCGCGGATCGCGCGCGCCAAATCGTTCGCGCATCGTCCGCGCCCATAACCGCCGCGCCGCTCGGAATTTCGCCACCTGCATCAGCAGTTCGCTATGCGCATTGAAGAAAAACGAGAGTTGGGGCGCGAATTCGTCTACCTGCAATCCGGCGGCGATCGCCGCTTCGACGTATGCGATCGCGTTTGCCAGCGTGAACGCGATTTCCTGCACATCCGTCGAACCCGCTTCGCGAATGTGATAGCCGGAAATCGAAATCGCGTTCCAGTTCGGCAGTTCGGTGCGGCACCAGGCGAAAGTGTCTGTGACAATCCGCATCGCCGGCCGCAGCGGATAAATATAAGTGCCCCGCGCGATGTATTCCTTCAGCACGTCGTTCTGTACCGTCCCGGAAAGCCGCCGCAGGTTCGCGCCCTGCTCTTTCGCCACCGCCACGTAAAGCGCTAACAGGATCGCAGCCGTCGAGTTGATGGTCATCGACGTCGAGACGCGATCGAGCGGAATCCCCTCGAATAATGCGCGCATGTCCTCAAGCGAATCGATTGCAACACCAACTTTCCCCACTTCGCCGAGCGCGAGCTTATGATCTGAATCCATCCCGATTTGTGTTGGCAAGTCGAACGCAACAGAAAGTCCGGTCTGTCCCTGTGCGAGCAAGTAGCGATAGCGCCGGTTCGATTCAATCGCGCTTCCGAAGCCGGCGTACTGGCGCATCGTCCACAGCCGTCCGCGATACATGGTCGGATAGACGCCCCGTGTGAAGGGAAAATCGCCGGGATAGCCGAGCTCGCGGTCCGCATCGAAGCCAGGCAAGTCATCGCGCGTGAATACAGTTTCCATCGGTAAGCCGGTGGTAGACGCGGCTTTGCGTTCAGACAGACTCGACGGCTTTTTGGGAACGGTCATCGCGCTAACGGTAGGAAAATGGAAAATCGAAAATACGCTTCAGATCCTCAGATCGTCTCGTCGCAGCGGCCTGTCTCCCTGCTGCTCTTCTCTGCGCGCTCTGCGGTCATGTGTTGGAAGTTGCGTTTCGGCGCTCATCAGCAAAGCACGGCCTCGCGCTTCTTTCTTCTACTCTGCGTCCTCCAAACCGATTTTGCGCGCCCGCCGGAACGAGGCCACAGAAAACGCCGACATCGCGATCGCATATGCTAGGGAGAACGCAATCACCCAGACCACGGGCCGCACGCGCCATTGCCGCCATGCCGCCGTCAATCCATACACGGCAAACACCGCGAAAAACACGCCCATGGCTTCGTGGAACAATTGCCGCGTTACGCGCCAGAACGCGCGCATCGATGCCATCGTCGAACGCCAGACCAGCGGCATGACCCGTGGGTTCATGTTCCCGATTCTATTGCGTTTTTCGGGATTCGACCATGTCTGCTTTAGTTCGCATTTACGAAACGGCCATCGGTCGAGGAAAATACAGCTGACACTTATATCTGTCCGGGGCTCATCGTTTGCGGCCCACGACTACCCGTGTAGACCCGCTCCCGAATGCCGCCTTATACTCGCTGAAGTGATCTCGGATACGCAGATTCACGAAGCCCTTCGACGGCACTGGGGCTACACGTCGTTTCGTCCGCGGCAAGCCAGCATCGTCCGCAGCATCCTCGACGGCCACGACACCTGTGCGGTGATGCCGACCGGCGGCGGCAAATCGCTTTGTTATCAACTCCCCGCCGCCCTGCTGGACGGCAAGACGGCAGTGGTCATTTCGCCGCTGATCGCATTGATGCACGATCAAGTGGCGCAGTTAACAAAAATCGATATCCCCGCGGTGTTCCTGAATAGCTCGCTGCCGGCGGCGGAGCGGGCGCAAATTATGGGGGAGGCAGCCGAGGGAAAATATCGCCTCCTCTATGTCTCGCCGGAACGGCTCGCTCGCGCAGACACCGCTGCATGGCTACGGCAAATACCCGTTTCGTTCTTCGCGATTGACGAAGCTCACTGCATCTCCGAATGGGGGCACGAATTTCGCCCCGAGTATCGGCACCTAAGCCGGCTGCGCGCGGAATTCCCCGCGCAACCCATCGCTGCGTTCACCGCCAGTGCCACGCGCCACGTCCGGCACGACATCATCAGCCAGCTTCAATTGAAGAGCCCTGACAAGTACATCGCCAGCTTCCATCGCCCGAATCTGCGCTACATTGTCAAGGAATGCCGTTCGTTGGAACAGATGGAAATGCTCGTCAATACCTTGCGTAGACACGCTACGGCCAATGTGATTGTCTATTCGCCAACCATTGCTCGTGTAGGCGAAACGGTCGAGTTTTTGCGCCAAAATGGAATCGAGTCCATTGGCTATCATGGACGAATGGATCCGGCCACCCGCCGCCGCAACCAGGAAATATGGATGGCAGAACAGGTGCGGATTCTGGTCGGAACGATTGCATTCGGCCTCGGCATCAACAAGACCTCCGTACGCGCTGTGATTCACCTTTCGTTGCCGAAATCGATCGAACAGTATTATCAGGAGTCCGGCCGTGCGGGCCGCGATGGCGAAGCTGCCGATTGCATCCTGCTCTGGCAGAAGCACGATGTGGGTTTGCTGGTCCACTTCATCCAGGAGATCGAAGATCCCGGCGAGCGCGAGCGGGCGTGGCAGAGGTATCACGGGATGCGTGCGTTTGTGGATTCCAGCGTTTGCCGGCACCGTCAGATTTGCGTTCACTTCGGCGAACATCCGAAGTGGGCATCATGCGGCGCGTGCGATGTGTGCGGTTGCGGCGTCGAGTGGCTGAATGCTGCCCCGCCCGTTCCCAACCGGCCCCGGCGGAAGCGAACGATGCGCAGCGCGGATGTCTCCCCGGCCCAGTGCAAACAAGCAGAACAACTCGATTCTGGACTGCGGCAATTTCTTCGCGAATGGCGACTCGCCGTTGCAAGAAAGCACTCCGTGCCGGCGTTCGTAGTTATGCACGACTCGGTGCTCGATGGCGTGTGCCATCGGAACCCCCAGACGCTTGCCCAACTCGAAGAAGTGCGCGGCTTCGGCTCGCACAAGATGAAAAGCTACGGCCCGGAGATCCTGGCCGCCATTCAGCGATACCGCAGCCGATAACTGGTGTTCCGTCCATCCTCGGCGCCCATTAACATCTCCGCGACGCGATTTTACCCCGAGCCTTGCTTCGCCCTTGCAGCGAACATAAAATTGTTATAGGAAGGGCGTTCGACAGGAGGTGTGCCCTTGCAATTGGACGATCGGATGAAGCAATTGCTACGCGAGCTGGGACATGCGATTAACGACAGCGTGTCCGAGTCTGACCGCATCGCGGAGGCGATTGCAGGCGTTCGCGCCGCCGGCTTCGATATCGTCCTGAAGCTCGATGCGACCATCGGTCTCGCCCGCCGCCAGTCGAAGGACGCGCGCATGACCAAGCAGGACCGTCGCTTTCTCGAATCGCTTCACATCCGCGTCGATGAAGAGATTCTCGAAGAGGAGGATTCGGAAGCGCCCAGGATCGAAATCACTCCTCAAGATATCAAGTTCCTGAAGTCCCTGAAAATTTCATTCGATGAAGAGCTTTAGCACATTCGCTATCATTTGCGGGCTCGCGCTGGCCGCAGCTGCCTGTGCGCCTGCGGCATCCGCACAGGTGAGTCCGGTCGTGATGGCCAAGCAGACTTCGCAGAAGCCCGTCTGGCTGAAGGTCGAGGTCTTGCGCTGCGATCAAAATTCGATGACGGTTCGCATCCCTGGACAAGAAACACGCATTCTGACGTTCAACTATGCCGCCAGCGCTCAGGCGCAAGTTCAGAAAGTCCTCGACAAGGGCGGCTATCAATATGGCGACGTCATCAAGATTCGCTATATTCCCGGGACAAGCGTCGCGCTGCGCATTCGCGGCAAGGCCTCGAAGCCAAACACATCGCCAAAACCGACCAAGCCCACGGCCCCGATCCGCACGCATCCCGCATCTTCGCTCAAATAAACATCTCCGCGTCAAGTCGCCGAATTGCTTGCCATGCTTCCCCCAGCCACGAAACAGTGAACGTTAACCTGTTGACATGCTTCAGGTTTCCGCCTACATTCGGTTTATATCCGTGTAGGAGGCGCATTGCGCGTCTGCTCCCGCTCCCTGCTGATCGCGATCATTTGTAGCGGGATGCTGACCTTGCAAGTCCAGCCCTCCCTGCAGGCAGCTCCAGCAACCACCGGTTCTCGTGCGACCACGGTACCCCTGGCGGTAGTCGTGTTGGCAGAGCTCGCCCATATCGGCAATGCTAACGCGGCGGGCGGCACCACTGTCTATCCCGGCGACTCTCTCGATACCGGGCCCGGTGGTGAGCTGCGGCTTACCGTCGCAAGCGGGCAGGTTTATTTGCTGTCCGACAGCGCAGCCAATGTTCTCGGGTCGGGCTCCGCGTTGCAAGCGGCCCTCGTACGCGGCACCATCGGATTTTCGTCGCTTACTGACCAGCAATTCCAGATCGTTACGCCGGAAGGGGTCGTCGGAGCCGCGGACGGACGGTCGGCGTATGGGCAAGTCACCGTCGCCAGCCCCAACGACATCGTCATTTCCGCCTATACCGGCGCGCTCGCCCTTCATCGTGGTTCTCAAACCCTTCTCGTAAGAGCGGGCCAGTCGTACTACGTCTCGCTCGTGCCCGACGCACAGCCGCCTCAACGCAGGGCTGGCGTCATCTCTGCCTATAACTACCATTTGGTATGGCGGATCATCGTCGTTGGTGCCGCAGCCGGCATCGGCTATTGGCTGTAGCGCGTCTATTGCGAAAGTCCCATCGACCCGTAGTCAGCCACGACACCACAGATGGTTCGCTGTTGTCCGAAGAGATTTCGGACATGTGACGCGCCTCGCTGTCCGTTCCTCAGTGCCCGCCACTGGCTCTCGAATCCTCTCTAGTCCCAGACAACCTTCTTCACAGGTGGATTCTCCAGTCGGGCTGCGTGCCGGTCTTTGCCACCCGAAATGTGCTACAACTGTCGCAATGATTCGCTCGCCTGCTGTTGCAGGACGCTTCTACCCAGCCGATCCACCGGCGCTGGCCTGTGAAATTGACCGATACACGGCTGCAACAATCGTGAAGTCGCGCGCACGCGCCTGCCTCGTGCCGCATGCGGGTTACATGTATTCCGGGCACGTTGCCGGTGCCGTTTACGGATCAGTCGAAATTCCGTCGCGTTGCGTCCTTATCGGCCCGCGTCATTTCCCGCGTGGTGCGCCGATGTCGATCCTGACGGAGGGCGCCTGGGCCACGCCTTTTGGTGAAGCGCGGATCGATTCCCCCCTTGCGACCCGGATCGCGCGAGAATGCCCCCTACTCCGCGAAGATCCCGTCGCGCATCAGGCTGAGCATTCTCTTGAAGTGCACATTCCGTTTCTGCAGCGGCTCGTGCCCGATTTCCTCTTCGTTCCAATCGTCCTGGCAGGCGACCGCTTCGGCGCTCTGGAAGATCTTGGCCACGGGCTTGCACGCGCGCTCACCGAGCCGGCAGGCCCGTTTCTCTTGATCATCAGCTCAGACATGAACCATTACGAGAGCGACGACGTGACCCGCATGAAAGATCAGAAGGCAATCGGGCGCATCCTCGCTGTTGATCCGCAGGGGCTCTATGACACGGTTCGAAACGAGGAAATTTCGATGTGCGGCTATGCGGCTGCGGTGGCGGGGCTCGTCGCGCTGAACGATTTGGGAGCGACCAATGCGAAACTGGTTCGCTATGCGACGTCAGGTGACGTCACCGGCGACCGTGACCAAGTCGTCGGCTATGCCGGCGTCGTTTTTCCATAAAACCTGTGCCGACTAAGGTAGCGATGGAAGCGCAGGCCTTCAGGTCTGCGAGAGAGCGCTACTATGATTCAGGCTTTAGCCCTGGAAATCGGATGCCGCTCGCTCCGCGGCAAACCCGAACGTCCGAATTCCGCTCTTCTCAGTAGTCTCCGCCGACTCCGTGAAACATTGGCGTGCATGCCACCGACCGCGCTGCTGTTCCGTCGTGCACTGCGTAGCTGATCGGGCTCCCGCTCGCGTCGGAAGACCACATCGACGCCGCGCCATGCTCGCCATTCTTGTTGATCGCGTAGTATTGCAAATCGAACATCTTCAGCCGCGTCGAATCGAAGGCGTAATTGTGTACCACCCGATGCAGCGCCTCGACGCACGCTTTCGTCGGTGACATTCCGCCACGCATCAGCTCCACCACCGTATGAGCGCCGCAAATCTTGATGTTTTCTTCCCCGCGTCCCGTTGATCCCGCCGCACCCACTTCGTTGTCGACGAAGCAGCCGTCGCCGATCAGCGGCGAATCGCCGACGCGCCCTGAGATTTTCCAGGCGAGCCCTGAAGTCGTCGTCGTTCCCGACATGTCTCCTTTTTCATCCACGGCCAGGCAATTAATCGTGCCCGTCGGCGGGTGTTTCACCACGTCCTCGATCCACGCGCGCAGTTGCGTTTTTTCTGGAGTGTCGAGCAGCTCTGCAAGCGCGCGATTCCATTGCGGGCTGTCGAGACCCGGCCGCCAGTCCTTCGAGCTCGACGCCTTCCACGCGAGCCATGCCAGGCGCGCAGGCTCTGTCAGCAGATTCATCGGCTCGAAGCCAAAATCTTCCGCAATTTTTGTCGCGCCGCGGCCAACGATGAATTCGTGGTTCGTCCGCTCCATAACTGTCTTTGCGACAAGCGACGGATTCTTGATGTCCTCAATCGCGCCCACGGCCCCGCAGCGCGACGTTGGCCCGTGCATCACGCACGCATCGAGCTGCACCACTCCATCTTCGTTCGGTAGCCCGCCATAGCCCACCGTGTGATCGTTCGGATCGTCCTCTACCTTAGTAACGACGGCGAGCACTGCATCGAGCGTGTCGCCGCCGTTGCGTAGAATCTGTATTCCGCCTTCCAGGTGGGGCAGGCCATTGTGCGCGGAGATGATCAGCGGCCGCTTTCCCTGCGCGGCTCTTGCCGCCGTACCGCCAGCTTTCGGATTGCTCTTCGCGTCCGCTGGTGGCGCTCCGCCAAAAAACTTTGCCGCGCTTGCCACGACGGTGCCCGCCAAAGTCGACAGAAAGAATTTCCTGCGCGTCCACCTGTCCATGTTTGCGCCTCCGCGCCCTGAGCGATTGTTGCGCTGCGCAGCATAATTCCGCCTGCGCCCTTCGACAAGGAACTTTCATTCGAGACTCGTACGCTCGCGCCATGAACGCGACGGCTGGTGACGTGGGGTCGGCGCATCACCCCCCTGGACCTTCCAGCTTGATTTTGTTCCACGTTCGCCGCACCATGGCCGTTCGCCGCGCAACGGGCAAGTGCGATCGCCCCGCTGCGAAACTCGATTCGGGAGAACTCATGCGTCCAGCCGTCCGGCTTTATTCGCTGTTATTTGCTCTGGCCTTTCCATGCATTCTGCTGAGCGGACAGACCGCGTCGAAATCCATCACCCAATCCGCTCCGGGCGCGTTGCACGCGATGTTCGACGTCCACACCTTTAAACAGGTGGCAATTTCGCCGGACGGAATGCGCGTAGCGTGGGTCGAGAACCTCACGGCCCCGGGTGGCGCGCCGTCGCGCAACAGCGCAATCTACGTTGCAGACATCAATGCGCCCGGGCATGCGGTTCGGATCACCGCCGAAAACCTCGCATCGTCTCAAAACGCGCACACTCGCGGTGGTTCACGCGTTTTACATTCGGCCGCAGGAACAAGTCATAAAAATCTGACTGCCGCTCACGAAGAGGACAATGTCGCCTGGTCGCCGGACGGCCACGAAATCGCGTTCCTCTCCGATGCGGAAACTCACGGCCAGTTGCAACTGTATATTGTCGAAGCGTCCGCTCAGAACGCTCGTCCCAAACAGCTCACGCACTTCAGCGGCTTCCTTTCGCATCCACAATGGTCGCCGGATGGAAAAACGATCGCGCTCCTCTACATCCAGAACGCAAAGCGCGTCGCAGGTCCGCTCGCGGCTGAAACGCCCGATGTCGGCGTCATTTCCGAAACCTATACCGAGCAGCGTCTCGCTCTGGTGAATCCATCAACAGGCGACGTTCGCGAAATCTCGCCCACCAATATCTACGTCTACGAATTTGATTGGTCGCCCGACAGCGGCCATCTCGTCTTTACCGCCGCCCACGGCAATGGCGACAATAATTGGTGGATCGCGAACATCTACGCAATCGACGCCTCTTCGGGCGCAATGAAAGAAATCCTACCGAATCCCAAGCTGCAGATGGCAAATGTGCGCTGGTCGCCCGATGGCGGCCAGATCGCCTTCATCGGCGGCCTGATGAGCGACCAGGGAGTCACCGGCGGCGATATCTTCACGTTTCCCGCCGAAGGCGGCACGCCGCGGAATCTGACGCGCGGCATGCGACAGAGCGCCTCGTCGTTCCGTTGGGCGGCTGACTCGCATTCGATCTTCTTCACCGGCATCATCGACGGCGATACCACCATCAATCGCCTCGACGCGACAAGCGGCAACATCTCGCAAATCTGGCGCGGCGCCGAACGTGTCTCCGCCGCCGGTTTCACGCCAGATATTTCTCTCTCCCGCGACGCGGCTGCCTCCGCGCTCGTGCGCCAGTCCTTCTCGCAACCTCCCGAAGTGTGGGCCGGCCCAGTCGGCCAATGGAAGCGCATGACTGACGTCAACGCCGGCCTCCATCCAGCGTTGGGCAAAGCCGTCAGCCTCGATTGGACTACCGGCATTGGTAACGTGCAGGGCTGGCTCGTCTATCCGGCGAATTTCAATCCGTCGAAGAAGTACCCGATGGTCGTGGTCGTTCACGGCGGACCCGCCTCTGCAACGCTATCCGGCTGGCCGAGCCGCGGTTCATACTTCATGGGGCTTCCGTCGCAGGGCTATTTCCTGCTTTTCCCGAATCCGCGCGGCAGTTACGGCCAAGGTGAAAAATTCACCCGCGCCAACGTGAAAGATTTCGGCTACGGCGACTGGACCGACATCCTCGCCGGCGTCGACAAAGCCATCCAATCCGCTCCCATTGATCCCAATCGCCTCGGCCTCACCGGCTGGAGCTACGGCGGTTTTATGACAATGTGGGGTGTCACGCAAACGCATCGTTTCCACGCCGCGGTTGCCGGCGCCGGTCTCGCCGACTGGGTCAGCTACTATGGTGAAAATAAGATCGACCAGTGGATGATTCCTTACTTTGGCGCCTCCGTTTACGACGATCCGGGGGTCTATGCCAAGAGCGCTCCGATCAACTACGTCAAGAACGTCGCCACGCCCACACTAATGCTCGTCGGCCAGTATGACGGCGAATGTCCGGCTCCCCAGTCGCTCGAATTCTGGCACGCGCTCGACACCCTGCACGTCCCCACGCGCCTCGTCATCTATCCGAACGAGGGCCACGGCTTCGTCAATCCCGCGCACAATCGCGACGCGATGCAGCGAGCCATCGACTGGTTCAACCTCTATCTGAAAACGTCGGAATAGGATCTCTAGAACTGGTCGCGGACAACGGAATCGCTTAAGTAAGGCAACCACCTATTGGGTGCGCTGTGTCTCCTTGCTTCCTTGCGGCCGTACCGCCATGTCTCTTCCTTTTCGCCTGTCACTCCGTACAGCCGGTGCGACCCGAACGAAATCTGGCCCGCCGTCCTATTTCGCCGCTTACCGCAGAAGGGTACCTTTTCCCCATAAGCTGTGGGGTGGTTCCGAGCCCTCGCCCCCGGCTTCCATTTCGCTCCGTCACGCTTTGAGCGCGCCAGTAAGTCACGCTTCGAGCGTGCCAGTAAATGACCTAGGGAGGAACCGCATGTCCCACTGGATTGGCACCACGTCAGCTACCGACGCTGGTATGTCCGATTTCAAGGAATGCTTGAAGCACCTTCGCGATGGACATCCCGAAGAAGCCTTGCAGCACGCTCGCCGCGCACTGGGCGTTGCGCCAAAGAATCCGTTTTATCTCTCGTACACCGGCCTGCTCGCCGCTATGGCCGAAAGGCGCTACGGCGATGCGGAATCACTCTGCCGCGAAGCCGTCGGCATGAGGCACAATCATGCGCAGCTTTACCTGAATCTTGCTGATGTTTACATCCAGGCTGGCCGCACATCTGAGGCAGTCGCTACGCTGGAGAAGGGTCTCATCTCCGCCGGACGCGACTTCCGCATTCGCCGCGCTCTCGAGCGGCTCGGTGTTCGCCGCGGTCCCGTGCTGACGTTCCTCCATCGCGGTCATCCGCTCAATCGCACGTTGGGACGCCTCCGCCATCGGCTCGCCGGCCCACCGCACGCTGCGTGATCGCTTTGTTTCCCCGGATTGCTGAGCCTTCGATTGGCCCCGATCCCCGAGGCCAATCGCGGGCACGTTGTGAGTACAACGCACGTTTGTGTTAGCGCCCGCGCCTGCCTGCCGCAGGCAGGTCGCGTTTACACTGAGTGGAGCGAATGTGCCGGCGATTTTCTTTTTCTGCCTACCCACACTGCGCCGGTGCGGACGGCGGCGCCGCCTTACCTTTTTGGCTGACGAACACGGAGATCTTCCAGAGAGCAAATCAGCTGAGAAGCCTGCGGCGCACTGCGAAAATGCCCAATAAACCGGCCGAAAGCAGGAACAGCAGCCCGCTCGGCGGCTCGGGCGTGGCCGTAATCGGCGGAGGTGGAACGGAGGGCGGCACGACAGGCGGCTGCGGATTGGTCCGCGGTGGATTCTGCGATGGCGACAACGGCGGGACGCCGAGCCCGCCCTCGATTGGAATCAATGGAGGCGGACCGAATGTCCGTCCGTCCAAGGCATCGAGGCCTGCGACTTCCGGCAAGTCCATTTTCGGCTGCATCAGAGCCGCTGCCGGCAGCGCCTCAGTAACCGTGGGTGTGGACATCACTATCGGAGGACCGTTCAATACCTCGCGCGAAGGCTCCTTTGCCGAGATGGGCAGCTGCGGCGTTTCGGACAGGCGGTTGCCGCAACGCGTTCGTGCTTCGTGCTCGCCGTCGCTCAACACCGTTTCACCGGCGGGAACGTACAGCCGCTTCGACGTCCAGTACACGCGATCGCCAACTCTGTACGAAACATAAACCTTTTCGGCGCGGCTCAGCCGAATCACGCGAGTGCGCGCCACGTCGAACCCGGCGTAGTGAGCGGCCGCTACCCGATCGAATCGGAGCGCGTTCTTGAGCTGTGCTTCGCTGTGAGCCCCGCCCGGAATCACGGAGTATGGGAAGATGCGCGAAGGTGGGATCTCCTTGTTGACCAACCGAATGCCGTTAACGCCGCCATCCTGCGCTTTCGCAGTTGCGTCCACGACTGGACTGGCGGCGCGCTGATCGATCTGCGGCACATGACGCCAGCCGCCGATGAACAGCACGACCGGGATAATCGTAGCGACGAATAGCAGGATTACATTCAGGCGCCGAAAGTCACTGCGTAACTCTGAGTCCCTGTGGTTACCATACTGCCCCATTTACCGTGTCTGGCCCGTTTCCGGCAGCCCTCACGCAGCGGGCTGCTCACGTTGCATAGGGCACTTGGCGTTCCATCGACGGCGATTGACGCCCTTGCGGCGGCTTGAACGAAATCCTCTTGGCGCTGAGCAAGCGGTCCATAATCCTTTGGCCGGCAACATCTTACAATTCTGTCAGCTGGCAGTTGGCCGCCAGCCTTTCAAGACGGGCGCGCATTCGATTACAGGCTAGTACCCACGTTGTGACATTGCGGTCAGACGACCAGTAATCAAAAAGAGACTCGCAGGACCGACCGATCGAGGGCTGGCAACTCGCCCCTAGCTTTGGCCCAATGGCAGGAAATATTGTGTGCCCTTCACCGGCTGACGCAGTCGGCGCAGCAACTCCTGTAAGTCCTGATTCCGCTGGACGAAGTCGATTTCCGACGTATCCACCACCAGGAGGTTCGATCCTGCATAGCGAAAGAAGAAATGCTCGTAGGCGTCGGCAACCGCCCCAACGTACTCTGGCGAGATCTGCGCCTCCAGCGGATCCGCTTTCTTCGCCACTCGCTTGCGCAGGATTTCGGGCTTGCCTTGCAGATATACAACCAGGTCGGGCGCGGCCACCGACGGCGCCAGCATCTCGAAAAACTTCTCGTAGAGCTTCAGCTCCTCATTGTCCAGGTTCATGTACGCAAAAATCTTGTCTTTCTGAAAAAGAAAATCCGCCACGATCGGCGCGCCTCCGTCTTCCGGACGCGCCTCGATCAGCCTCCGATGCCGCTCGTAGAGGAAGTACATCTGCGCGCGAAAGGCCGCACCGGGCTTTTCGTTGTAGAAGTCGCGAAGGAATGGATTATCGTCCACATCGAAGACACGCCGCGCGTGCAGGCTTTCCGCCAGCGCGTTCGCCAGCGTCGATTTCCCGACGCGAATCGGCCCCTCGACCGCGATGTACCGCGGATTCTTGAATTTCGCGAGCGCCATGGCGCGCGATTATAACAGACGCCCTTTCCACGCCCGAAAATGTTGGTTTGTCGGGTGCCGTACTCTTGCGCTTTTCTGCAAGGGTGCGGGTTTTGCCCGTTTGCGTCTACCACCACCGATCACTACTCACCATCCACGCTCCGGCTCTGCTCATCTCCCTGGAAACTTCTTGCACTGGCGGCACCACAGCCCTTTGCCGCGCGTGCCCCACACAAACAAATAGATCGCCGTCACCAGAAACAGCACGCCAATGATCCAAAATAGCGGAATCATCGCAAACGAGGTGATCGCCCCCGCAAACAAAAGAATGCTCGCGACCAGCAGGCTGCCCCGGCTCTTTTGTGTGAGTTCGCCGCCGCAGTACGCGCAGTTCACACGCTTATCCCGCGAAAACGTCCGATAAAGTAACCGCCCAATGTGAACTCGGTCTGCAACGTTGTGATTGCCCGGGTACGCGGTCGCAACATCCCGGTATTGCAGTTAATCGTGCGGCGTATCGGCTCGACACTCTTGAATCTGAAGGGTTCGAGAATCGTTTTCGCCATAAAGAACCAGAAAATAGTGGGCCCATTTCTCAAGATGGTGCGTGCACGACTGCTCGCGACATGTCCCGCAGCTTATATTCTGCAGGAATCCGTAAGTCGACCGTCATCGCTACTTTTTTGCGTACTGCTCCGCGCCCATAAAGTGCAATGAGACGTATGGCTCATCCCCTACAACCCAACTGTCGTGCCCGGGAGGTCCAGGCGGAATATAAAAGAGCGTCCCAGTCCGCAACTCGTGAATGGTGCCATCATCCATCGCCGCAGTGGCGCAGCCTGAGAGCACGAGACCAACATGCTCCACATTACACCGTGTCGCGTTGACTTTAGGTCCCACGTGAACCGACCACTTCCATCCGGGCTCGTACGTCGCGCGACCGATGGTCATACCGGCGACGCGCAGCACTTCGAACCTCCCTTTTTCGAAAGTTTGTACTTCGTCCGGCATCTCAAAACGCTTCAGGATTACGTCCATCTGGGACATATGCACCTCACGAGCTGCGTTATAGGTTCGGTCATCCACTTTGCTTCATATCTTACTCGTGCAACCGACGCAACGATTTCGCCGCAACAACGGTCATTTTTAGCTCGAATGGTGCACCCGAGGGACAGTACGGTGGGACAGGTGCTACTCGGACAACGAAAAGACTGTCTGGGCCGAACCCTTCACGGTGGTCGCCTATACTTTGCTGGGGCGGTGAGTTCAGGAGGCAAGCATGGCTGACGGAGGGAACATCTGGGAAGGCCTGTTCGATTTTTCGTTTCGCGGCTTTGCGACGCCGCGCATGCTGAAGTTCTTGTATGCCCTGCATCTTCTGTGCGGGCTGATAGCGGGAGTGGCTTGGGTAGCAGTGGGATTCCAAAAAACAGCGGCGCAGGGGCTGGTGACACTGCTGGCGGCGGTTTTTCTATATTTCTTGTGGATTCTTTACTGTCGAGTCGTGCTGGAAATCCTTGGCGCAATTTTCCGCATGGCCCAAGCGATTGCGCCGGAGCGAAGTGCGTCAACCACCGATCTTTATGCCGCAGAGCATGCGGCTGAGCTGCGCTGAACACCCCCAATCGGCGGAGCCACGGTCGAATTGAGAAACTCGCGCGAGTCGCGCTATAAATGAAGGCTCAATTACAACCGCCGAGAGGACCCAATGCCCGATTACACTGCCGACCACGCGCGCGCCGGCATCGACGCCAAACTGCCAAAACTTGACACGTGGCCGAACCACTTTCCCGGATACGAAATTACGATCCGGTTTCCCGAGTACACTTCGGTTTGCCCGAAGACGGGACTGCCAGACTACGGCGCAATCACAATCCAATACGAGCCGAAGAAGCTGTGTCTCGAGCTGAAATCGTTGAAAATGTACTTGTTGGCGTATCGCAATCTCGGAATTTTCTACGAGAATGCGGTGAACCGCATGCTGCGAGATATACGGGAGGCGGTAAAGCCGGTATCGTGCCGTGTCAGTGGCGAGTTTACTCCACGCGGAGGATTGACCACCACCGTCGAGGCTCGCTGGCCGCGAACGAGTGGGCACGGAGCGGCGCGCCGATAGACTTCTCTGGGACACTCAGCGATAATCAAATCACAGCACCGCCGACCTGGAGGGATTGAATGAGCTTGACGCCGAGCACACCTACACCCGAGTCGCACGAATTCGTGCGCGAAGTCGAGGTTTCGCCGCTACCACGATGGGTGATAGTTCTCTTCGTGATCGCGTTCATTTTGCTCGGGTATCTTGTGTATGCGAGCTATTCCGAGCGGCAGGAACTGCGCCGCACTCTGAGCATGGCGGACCAGAAAACACAGGCGCTCGCAGCGGAGCTTGACAAGACGAATACGCGCATCGCCGATTTAAAAGGTCAGGTGGACGTCACCTCCCAGAAGCTTGGCCTGACGGAAGATGAGCTTGCGCGGGCGCGCAGCTTGGCGCAGAAGATTCGCAAACAACAGCAGCAGAGCGACGCGGCGTTTCGCAAACAGCTCGGCGGGTTTCGGCAGGATACAGCCAGCAAATTCGGGCAGGTGTCGAGCGATCTTACCAGTACGAAATCCGATCTTTCCGCCACAAGGGCCGATCTGCAAGCGACGAAAAACAAGCTGCAAAGCACGATCGGAGACTTGGGCGTGCAAAGCGGGTTGATCGCGCGGAATCACGACGAGGTGGAGGAATTGAAAAGGCTCGGTCAGCGCGACATTTTCGAATTCACGTTGGCCAAAACGAAAAAGCCGGAACGGCTGGGACCCATTCAGATCCAATTCCGGAAGTTTGATGCCAAGCATTACCGCTATACGATGGACGTCGTTGTCGACGACAAGAAGATCGAGAAGAAAGACAAGACGATCGGCGAGCCGGTCCAATTCTACGTGCAAGGCGCCAGAGCGCCGTACGAAGTTGTCGTATTCAATGTCACCAAGAACCAGGCCAAAGGATATCTGAGTACTCCTAAGTCGCCGAATGAGCCCGCCCCTTCCGCACCGGCAACCCAGCCTGGCAGCAACCACTGAAAGCACACATGTTTGTTGTTGTCTAATAGCCCACACGGAATTCAGATTCCCTCCGCGTCGGCCGGCGCTGGTGTGTATCTTTGTTCCCGCAATCGAACCTAAGAGAATTACCGCCTGTGCGGATGGGCCTTGCAGTGAAGAACACTCGAACGAAATCGCTTTTTTTCAAAATCGCTGCCCCTCTTTCGGTGGCCGTCGGGTTGGCCGCGTTCTGCGTTTTTGCTCAATCGCCGGCTAGCGCCCCCGCCGAGCAAGCTCTGAAAACCAAGACAGAACTGGTGAAGCTGGAAGTGACCGTGCTGGACGAAAATGGAAATTTTGCGGCCGGATTGAACCAGCAGGATTTTCATGTATTCGACAGTGGCGCCGAGCAGCCTATTCTTTATTTCGCGCCCGTCACAGACGCCGCAAAAGTCGTCGTCGTGCTGGAAACGAGTCCTTCCGTTTACCTCATCAAGGATGAACACATCGCCGCCGCCTATTCCCTGCTCAAAGGGCTGAACGCAGACGATGAAGTCGCTCTGGTCACCTATTCCGATGTGCCGCGGGACGCCGTACCATTCACCACAAACAAGGCGCAGCTTCTTAGTGCACTGGGATCTGCTGAGTACATGATTGGGTCAGGTGCCTTGAATCTATACTACACAGTCTCCAGCGTGATCGATGGGCTGGCGCGATTTCCCGGCAAGAAAGCGATCGTTCTGTTGACGACTGGCCTTGATTCCTCTCCGCGTTCGCAATGGACCGAGCTTACTCAAAAGTTGCGTGGAACTGATGTGGTGGTTTTCTCCGTTGGCCTGCTGGGGCCCCTTGTGAATAGCTTCGCGGACGATCAGAAGCATTCGAAGCACGTTCCAGCAGCCTCGAATTTTGAATCCGGAGACCTGCCGTCCAACCCGACTCTGAAAAAAGCCGATCAGGACCTGATGGAGCTCGCAACGATAACAGGGGGCCGGGCCTATTTCCCGGCATCGGGTTCCGAATTTGCTCCTGTATATAGGCAAATCGCCGCCTGCCTGCGAAATGAATACGTGATCGGAATCGCTCCAGAACACGACGGCCAATTCCACCGCCTGGCAGTGACCGTGGGTGGCGCGGATACCGCCCTGGTTGGAAAAAAGAAGAAGCACAAGAAGAAAAAAAAGAAACACGGCGAAGCTGACTACCGCGTATCGTTCCGGCAGGGATACATCGCTCCCGGTTCCTGAGTCCTTCGGTCTTCACACAACCAAACCTGTCCTCCCGGCTTCTCTCGCATCGTATAATTCGACGGCATTTGCGGAGGGCGAATGGTATTGCGGAGAAGTCTCATAAGTTCTGTGCTCCTCGTGTTCGTGTTCAGCCTGGTGTTACATCCGGACGCTCAGGCTCAAAGCAAAGGTGCCGCCCCAAAGACGAAACCATCGCCGGCTTCGCTTTCGCCGGATCGTGCGCGCTTCGCGTTCGGCGGGAACGTCGCTGAAGTACCCGCAACGTTTAGCGAGAACTTGGTCTTTCTCCCGGCGAACCTCAACGGCAGCGCGCCATCTCTTTTTGTGCTGGATACCAGCGCGAGCGATACGTCGATTGACCCGAAGCGCGCCGCCGAATTGGGATTCGAGACGAATCAGCCGGTTGCGCTGGTTTTCTCCGGCGTGACGTTTCCATTCGGATCGTTGCCTGAACTGGCTCGCGACTTCGGCGCGGACACGGGAAGGCAATACAGCGGAACGATTGGCGCGGACGTTCTTTCCCGAGTGGTGATTGCGATTGATTACGCGCGTGGCACGGTGCGGATGTTCGATCCAAGCACGTACAAATACCAGGGGCATGGCAGCGTACTTCCGCTTTCGTTCACAGACGGCATGCCTGTTATCCGGGCGAAATTCTCGAGCCCCAAGGGCAAGCAGATGGAAGCCAACTTTGGAGTGGACACGGCGCTGATCGCTGGAATCGTGATGTCGCACAAATTTTCCGAGGCGCATCGGGTGTTCCCATCTAAGGGGAAAACCTCGCAAGCATACGATCCGCAATTGACCGGCAGCGAAAATGTGTCGCTGTTCCGCTTGCGCTACTTCAAAATCGCCGGTTCAGCAGCGGAGGACCCGATCGCCGAGCTCTCGTCTTCGAAGGTCGTAATGACCAAAGACCCAGAGCTGGCGGGAGTGATTGGCGCCGGTTTGTTGCAGCGGTTCAATATTGTGCTGGACTATCCGCACAAACAAATCATCTTCGAAGCGAACAGCAATTTTAAAAATTACGACGAAGAAGACAAAAGCGGGATCGCGCTGATTGCGAGCGGGACGGGACTCAAGACGTTGCACGTGGCGCACGTCGAGGCGAAGAGTCCGGCAGCCGAAGCTGGCATCCAGCAGGGCGATGTTATCGCGGGGATCGACGATGAACCCGCCGCGGACATCAGCCTCGCCTCTGCGCGCGAGATGTTCCGCGACGTTGGGCACAAATACAAATTGTTGATCCAACGCGGAGATAAAACGAAGGAAGTTACGATCCAGACGGCGCGGCTGCTCGACTGAGCCAGCCGGGGATGGCTCAGACCAGGCCGAGAGTGGCGGCCGCGACGCTGTCGCGTGTGGTGTTCTTCACCAGATACATGGCCTCGTCGGCAAGATGCAGAAGTTCGGTCTTAGTCCGGGAATCCGTTGGGTAGGAAGCCACTCCAACACTCGCCGTGACGTGCACGTTCAGGTTAGGGTCCTTCAGCCAAATCGCTTCGCGAATCAGCTTGTGCAGGCGATGCGCTACACCCAACGCATTTTCCTTCGAAGTTTGCGGCAGAAGGACGACGAATTCGTCGCCACCGTAACGGAACGCGAGATCGATCAGGCGGCACTTATCTTTAATCGCTTGCCCGATTTCGCCAAGCAGTTTTGATCCCATCAAATGGCCATACGTGTCGTTCACGTTCTTGAAATGATCGAGATCGATGAAAATCAGCGAAAACTCAAACGCGTAGCTATGCGAACGGTAGATTTCCGTGTCGAGCATGAAATTCAAATGCCGCGCATTGTAGAGGGTGGTGCAGTCGTCGGTAATCGTAAGCTCGTGGATCCGCTGGACGTGCCGTGCGTTTTCGATTGCGATTGCAGCGTAATCGGCGAGCGCCTCCAGAAACGCGAGGTCACGTTGGCTGAACCCCTCCGCGCCGATGCAGTTGATCAACTCGATCACGCCGAGGCACTGGTCTCGGAAACGGACCGGCACGGCCACGATCGAGCGGGTCTCCATCTTCGTGTGCTCGTCGACTTGCGAAAAGAACCGAGAATCCTTCGTTGTATCCGGTACGACGACCACTTCGCCCGTCTGCGCCACCCAACCGGCCACACCTTGTCCGAGCTGGATGCGCACGTCCTTTAGGGCGTCCGCACCCTTGCCCGTAGCAATCTGAAAATAGAGTTCGCCCTTTTCGGCATTCATCAGCAGCAGCGACCATGTGTCCGGACGCAGGACTTCGTTGATCTTTTCCATGATGGTGCGAAGAACCTGGTCGAGTTGCAGCGACGAAGTGAGCGCCTTGCCCAGTTCGTGAAAGACGGCGACTTCATTTCCTTCAGGCATGTCAGAACCAGTGGCCGGATTTCTACGGCGCTCCACGCCGTCGAAGCCTCTTGCCGTGCTTCTTCGCACAGGCTGCGCGGAGGTTTCAGTGCTCGGATCTCGGAATTCGGAGGGCACCACAGGCATTATAGGAATCGTTCCTGCGCGCTGCAATGAGAGGTAGCGGACGCGTTGCCGAAAATGGAATGGGGGGCGTTCGAGCCGCTTCCTTTGTCTCTCGCCCTCCTGGAATCAACAGATTGGCAGCCCGACGGCAGCGGAGCAGGATTGACACAGTTCAGGCCCGCGCCTATATTTTTTCGCGATGGCATCCACATCGTCTTTTGGGGAACATCTCCGGCGCGAGCGCGAAATGCGTGGCGTTTCCCTGGAAGAGCTTTCCTCTGCGACACGCATTAACACGCGATTCCTCACAGCTATCGAGAACGGTCATTGGGAAGAATTGCCTGGTGGCGCTTTCAACCGCGGCTTCATTCGCTCCACCGCCCGGTATCTAGGGCTCGATGAAGACGGCATGGTCGCGGAGTATTCGCTCGAAACCAGGAATGGAATTCAGCCGATCGTTCCGCGTCCTGCAGTCAGAAAATCTCGCGCTTGGCAGCGGATGACGATTATCGTCGCGGCTGTACTTGCACTCGTTGTCGCCGGATGGTTCGCGACTTCGAGGATTGTTCATCGTCTGCCCGCGCGCAGCCAAACAGCCGAACCGGCGGCTAAGGCGGGTGATTCGGTGAATGCTCGCGCCGTTGCGGTTGCTTTGACTTTGGTGGTGCGCGCTGCCAACCCTGCGCAGCTCAGTGTGAGGGCCGATGGTAAGCAGGTGTTCGAAGGTCAGATACAAACAGGAGACCAGAAGGCATTCAAGGCCGCAACGATTTTTGGCATCTCCACCAACGATGCAGCGGCCGTGCGGCTTGAACTAAATGGACAACCGATCGCGCCGATGGGCTTAGCCAAACAGCCCGGAAGCATTACACTCACAGCGAAAGATCTGAAATCTTCCGCTGGGGGACGCCATTAGCTCCGAAATCCGCGAAGCTGTCCGAACCGGTCACGTCCGTCCCGAACAAAAGCTGGCGATTTGCGCGGGTGGCATGTCGCTGCCGCCAGAGGAGCGCGTCGAGCTGTTGGCGATCCTTGCCGCCGATACTGACGCAAATCTCGCAGAACGCGCGAAGAACGCTGCACTCGCTCAGCCGCTTCTCTCATTCGTAACGGCGATCTCCCGCCCTGAGGCCGATCCGCGCCTTTTCGTTTACTGCGCGGCAAATCTTGCCGAGAAACCCGGAATCGCGGATGCCATGGCGAAGAATCCGAACTGCCCTTCCTCCCTGCTCGTTGCTGCTGCGTCGCACCTTACAAGCGAAGGCATTCAGGCGCTCTTGGACAATCTTGCCTGGGTAGAGCACAGCCCGCAGCTTGTTCACGCGTTACACAAATCGACGGCTACCACTTCGGTTCAGCGGGAAATGCTGGACGACATGATTAAAGGCGCCCTGTCCGACAAAGAGATTGAGGCGGCCACGGACGGTGAAGCCGACCCCACGAAACGTAAGACGCTGATGCAGAAGCTCGCGTTCATGAATGTCGTGCAGCGGTTGACGCTGGCGCGCAAAGGCGGTCGCGAAGAGCGCATGTTATTGATCCGAGATCCAAATAAGCTGGTGCAGAAATCGGTGCTGCAGTCGCCGCGCCTGACGGATACAGAGGTCGAGAGCTTTGCGGGCATGGCGAACCTCTCAGTCGACGTTCTTCGCTCGATTTCGCTCAACCGCCTGTTCTTGAAGAACTATGCGGTGGCAAGAAACCTCGTATTTAATCCCAAAACGCCGCTCGACATCTCGCTGCACTTATTCTCCAGGCTTACGATTACGGACCTCGTCAAGCTGGCAGCAAACAAGAACGTGCCGGACACGGTTCGCTCCATGGCCCAGAAGCTGCATCGCAAACGGAAAGCGGGCGGCGGCAACGCTGGTTAAGCTACTGCTTTTCCGCTGCATTCCGACCCAAAAAATAGAACGAATCCATTCGATCTAAAACCCAAATGAGTCCAATCGCGCTCGGAGCTCGGACCATTCGGGCGCCGGTGTATAGTATTCACGAACCGGTTCGCCTCGAAAGCCGCTTCGGATCCATCCCGTTATGACAATCAGGACGGCTGGCCGCTTCGGAAAAAAAGAGATGAAAAGGCCTCTGCGGGTAATGAAATTTGGTGGCACGTCGGTTGGCGATGCAGCCTGTATTCGGCGCGTCGCGCAAATTGTGCGTGATACTTCGCGCGACAGCTCCATTGTCGTCGTGGTCTCCGCGATGAGCGGTGTCACTAACCGTTTGATCGAAGCCGCAAACCTTGCGCAGGCCAATGACCGCCAGCACGTCTCTGACATTCTTGGACTATTGCGCAAACAGCATGATGACGCTTTGGCGGTGCTCATAGCGTCCGCGGCAAAACGCGCCATGCTTGCCGAATCGATGAACGCAAGCTTTTCCAACGGCGAGCGGTTATGCGAAGGCACGCTACTGCTCCGCGAACTGACGCCCCGCACGCTCGATTCGATTGCGAGCCTCGGAGAACAATTATCGGCGCCACTGCTCGCCGGAGTTCTGACTGAATTGGGAGTGGAGAGCGAACCGATCGAAGGTACGGAATTAATCCTCACCGATGCACATTACGGCTCGGCGGAGCCCATCATGGAAGGCACGCGAGCGCGGTCGCAAGCTAAACAGGTTACGCTGCTGGCTAAGGGCAACGTTCCAGTCGTAAGCGGTTTCGTCGGCGCGACAGCGCACGGCGTGCTGACCACGCTGGGGCGCGGCGGCTCAGATTATTCGGCAACAATTCTCGCAGCAGCGCTCGATGCGAATGACATCGTGATCTGGACCGATGTGGACGGCGTGCTCACCGCCGATCCCCGCATGGTTCCGGAAGCCTGCACCATCCCGGAAATTTCATACCGCGAGGCGGCTGAACTAGCGTACTTCGGAGCAAAGGTGCTGCACCCGAAGACGATCCGTCCCGTCACGTCCAAGGAAATACCGGTCTGGATTCGAAATAGCTTCGCGCCAGACCGCTCTGGAACGAAGATCACACCGTCCGGCCGCAGTAATGGAGGAGGAGTGAAGGCGCTGACAGCGATCAAGGACGTGGCGTTGATCGCGATCGGCGGACCCGGGATCGTAGGCTTGCCGGATGTAGTGGGACGCACTTTCTCCACCACGGCGGAGATTCGCGCGAACGTGTTGCTCATCTCGCAATCATCCTCGCAAAACGACATTTGCTTCATCGTTGCCGCCTCCGATGCCAGGACTACCGTCGAGGCGTTGCGCAGCGAGTTTGCGCAGGACGTGATGCATGAGAAGGTCGAGCACATCACGGTGGATCCGACGATCGCGATCGTTGCCGTTGTTGGCGAGAACATGCACGGCACACCGGGGATTGCGGGCCGAACGTTCAACGCGCTTGGACGCGAAAGCGTGAACATCATTGCCATCGCCCAGGGTTCTTCGGAATGCAATATTTCATTCGTAGTTGAAGAGAAGCACGTTAAAACGGCTCTAGCCGCTTTACACCGCGAATTTGGGCTCGGCGGCGCTTCGATGCCCGAAGAAATGACCCGAGTTTCGGCAAATTGATGGAGAAGACCGTAAGCCCATCGCAAAAGATCGGCGGCCACGCGCGCCAACGATGCATCAATCGATCGTGCGGCGGCACATTCGAGCTGACGGATCGACTATACGCTTGCTCCCGTTGCGGCGGACCGCTTGAAATCGAAGTTCCGCATGACAGTCCAGGGAGCGATGCAATCGCGCTTCGCGAAGCGTGGAGCTCACGCAAGGCCTCGCCGGAGCCACAAGATCGCAGCGGCGTTTGGCGATTCCGTGAGTTTCTGCCGTTCGATGCGACCGTTGCTGTGACGCTGTTCGAGGGCAACACGCCGCTGTACGACGCGCCACGTTGCGCCGAATACTGTGGAATCGACGCGCTACGGCTGAAGCATCAAGGCTGCAATCCCACCGGTTCTTTCAAAGACACGGGGATGACCGTCGCTGTTACGCATGCCGCCATGCTCGGCGTTCAAACGACGATTTGCGCCAGCACAGGCAACACCGCGGCGAGTTTGGCTGCGTATTCCGCGCGTGCACGTTTTGCATGTGCCATTTTGGTGCCATACGGACAGATTTCGTCCGCCAAACTTGCGCAAAGCATGGATTACGGCGCTTCGATTTTCGAAGTTGAGGGCAACTTTGACGACTGCATGCGACTGGTCCAGGAATTGGGCGACGATCCATCGATCTACGTGGCCAATTCGATCAATCCATTCCGCATCGAAGGACAGAAGACTGTCGCAATAGAATTAATGGAACAGTGCGGCTGGCGCGTGCCTGATCACGTCGTGATGCCCGGCGGGAATCTTGGCAATAGCTCGGCGCTCGGCAAAGGATTCAGCGAGTTGCGCGAAGCAGGCTTGATCGACCGCATCCCAAAGTTGCATGTCGTTCAGGCCCAAGGCGCGGCGCCATTTGTGCACATGTTCGCGGACTTGAAGGCTCACTCAGCCATGCGATCCCACCAACTACCCGAAACCATGCTGATGGAACCCCACCCTCGCACGTTGGCCACCGCAATCAAGATTGGTGCGCCGGTTTCTTGGAAGAAGAGCTTGCGCGCGGTGCTGGAATCGGGTGGCGAGGTGATTGCAGTAACCGAACAGGAGATTGCAGACGCGAAAGCCGTTATTGGACGCGAGGGCATCGGCTGCGAGCCCGCCTCAGCCACCACCGTTGCCGGTATCTGCCGATTGGTGGCAGAGAACGAGATTCGACGCGACGAAAGCGTAATCGCTGTCTTGACAGGCCATCTTCTGAAGGACCCCGAGTACGTCGCCAATTATCATCGCGGGACGCTCACCCTCGCTGCGGAGCGTGATGCAGTGTGTCAGGAGCAGAGGATTCAGGGTGCATTCCAAAATCGCTCTGAACTCGTTCCCGCTGACAAATCCGCCATTTTGAAATGCCTGGAAAGCCGCAAGGCATAGCCGCCGCCCATGAGCCTGCCGGATGAATTCTCTATCGACGTTCGTGTTCCGGCATCCACGGCGAATCTCGGAGCGGGATTCGATTGCCTGGGCTTGGCGTTGGAAATATATCTGAGCGTGCGCGCAACGGTTATTTCCAAACCCGGAGCGCGACCGCTGGCCCGAAGCCGCGGCGCGGTAGGTACTTCTTCGCTGCCCAGCGCCCCCGGTGAAAACCTGATTTTCCGTGCAATGCGGCATGCAGCGCACCGCGAGGGACTACGCCTGCCCGCTATTCGACTCGCCGTGCAAAACGATATCCCCGTCGCGAGTGGCTTGGGCAGTAGTGCAGCGGCAACGGTAGCGGGAATCGTGCTGGGGTTCGCCGTCGCGCGCCGCCAGATCTCGCGCGAAACAATCTTGCAGTACGCCGCAGAAGTCGAAGGTCATGGCGACAACGTAGCTGCTTCTCTCGTGGGAGGATTGGTCGTCACGGTTGCGCGGCCAGACGGCGGCATCGTCGCTGTGCGCAAAAACTGGCCGAAGATGATCCGCACTGTGGCCGTCACGCCCGAGTACGCCCTGAACACAGGGAAGTCGCGGTCCGTCTTGCCCAGAACAGTGAATTTTGCTGACGCCGTTCACAATCTTCAACGGTCAGCTTTGTTCCTCGCCGCGCTTGAAGAGCGGCGTTACGAGCTGCTTTGGGACGCGATGCAAGACCGATTGCATCAAAGTTATCGCCAGTCACTCATTCCAGGGTTGGAGGAAGTACTCGCCATCCACCGCGTGCCGGGATTGTTGGGTATCGCCCTCAGCGGCGCAGGTCCCAGCGTGATCGCCGTCGCGACGGATCGTTTTGACGCGATCGGAACTGAAATCACCAGACGGTTTGGCCGCCATGGCGTCAAAGCGTCTTATCGCACGCTGGAAGTCGCACAAGAAGGGTTCACCACCTCAGAGAAGCGTCTTCGAAGACGCTGATGCAACGCCGCCGCCCCTGCCGTGGAACCGAGCATGTCGGAATGACGTCTCAATACATTAGCGGAGAACGCGTGTCCTCAAGCCAAATCAGCGTCGCGGTGGCTAACTCGTAATGTGGATTGTACGACTTGCCCTACGGCGTCCTTATACGTTTATTGTGGCGGCAATTTTGCTGCTGATTCTCGGCACGCTTGCAATCATCCGCACGCCCACGGACATCTTTCCCAACATCGATATCCCCATCATTAGCGTGCTTTGGAATTACAACGGGTTTTCGCCCGAAGACATGTCGGCCCGCATCGTCTATTCGTACGAGCGCAGCCTGACAACTACTGTAAACAATATCGAGCACATCGAATCACAGTCTTGGAACGGCCGCTCAATCGTAAAGATATTCTTTCAGCCCGGCGTGAACATTGGCAATGCCGTGGCCCAGGTTACGGCGATTTCTCAATCGGCGGTCCACAATATGCCGCCGGGTACGCAACCGCCGCTCGTAATTCAGTACTACGTATCGTCGGTGCCTATCCTGCAACTGGCGCTATCAGGCCGCGGAATGAGTGAGCAGGAGCTCGGAGATATCGGGTTGAATTTTCTCCGGACTTCGCTGGTCACGATCAACGGAATTGCAATCCCATATTTGTACGGGGGCAAGCAACGCCAGATTCAAGTGGACCTGAATCCGCAACATCTGCAGGCGGAAGGACTTTCGGCGGTGGATGTCGTCAACGCGATCGCCGACCAGAGCCTGATTCTCCCGGCGGGTACCGCCAAGATCGGCACGTTCGAGTATCAGGTTGACATGAACGGCGCGCCGCAGACCGTGCAGGAAATCAACGACATGCCGGTCAAGACGGTGAGCGGCACGACCATCTACATCCGCGACGTCGCGAACGTGCGTGACGGCTATCCGCCGCAAACAAACATCGTGCGGGTAAACGGCCAGCGGTCAGCCCTCATGGTAGTACTGAAAAACGGCGATGCGTCTACGCTGAAGATCATTTCTGACGTCAAAGCGGCGCTTCCGCGCATTGAGGCAGGACTTCCGCCTCAGTTCAAAGTGACGCCCGTCTCCGACCAGTCGATCTTCGTAAAAGCATCGATTGCGGGTGTGATACGTGAGGGCGTTATCGCCGCCTGTTTGACCGCGCTGATGATTCTGCTGTTCCTGGGGAACTGGCGAAGCACGCTGATCATCGCGGTCTCCATTCCGCTTTCCGTGCTGACGTCGCTGATTGTGCTGAGCGCACTCGGGCAGACGATCAACATCATGACGCTCGGTGGGCTCGCGCTCGCTGTCGGGATATTGGTGGACGACGCTACGGTTGAAGTCGAAAACATCAATCGCAATATTGATCAGGGAAAGGAAATCCTCCAGGCGATCCTGGACGGCGCCTCGCAAATCGCGGTGCCTGCATTCGTTTCAACACTATCGATCTGCATCGTGTTCGTGCCGATGTTTTTCCTGACGGGCGTCGCAAAATACCTCTTCGTCCCGCTGGCCGAAGCGGTCGTCTTCGCCATGCTCGCGTCGTACCTGCTTTCTCGCACGCTAGTACCGACGATGGCCCGCTATCTGCTGAGGGGAGTGACGGAAGAAGAACGGAAAGAGGAAACTCGACGATCGCGAAATCCCCTGGTACACCTGCAGGCAAAATTCGAAAACGGCTTCGAACGGATACGTGAGAGCTACCGCAGGATGCTGGTCGCCTCGATTCGGAATCGTAAGACCTTCATCGCCGGATTTTTGGCCGCATGCGTGCTTTCGTTTGCGCTTCTCCCTCTCGTCGGGCAGGATTTCTTTCCATCCGTCGACACCGGCGAATTCAAGCTGCACATGCGAGCCGCAACGGGCACGCGCATTGAGGACACCGCCGCAATCTGCGACCGCGTTGAAGATGACATACGCCGTGTCATACCGCCGTCTCAGCTGGTCAGCATCATCGACAATATTGGGCTGCCGTACAGCAGCATCAATCTTTCCTATACCAACTCGGCTCCGGTGGGAACGGGAGATGCAGACATCCAGGTCGAATTGGCGGCTGATCATCGGCCCACGGAGCAATACGTTCAGGAATTGCGTCACAAGCTGCGGCGCGATTTCCCGGGCGTCTCGTTCTATGAGATTCCCGCGGACATTGTCAGTCAAATTCTCGATTTTGGATTACCCGCTCCAATCGACATCCAGGTCGTCGGCCGAAACCTGCAGGCGAACCGCGCCTTTGCCGATCAGCTGCTTGAAAAGCTGAAGTTCATTCCTGGGACTGCCGATGTGCGAATCCAGCAGGTTTTCGATCAGCCGAAACTGCACATCGATGTGAACCGCACCAAGGCGCAGCAAATCGGTTTCTCCGAGCTTGATGTGGCGCGAAATCTTCTCATTTCCCTCAGCGGTAGCTTTCAGACGCAGCCCACGTTTTGGCTTAACCCCCGGACGGGAGTGACCTACGACATCGACACGATGGCCCCACAATACCGTATGGATTCGCTCCAAAGCTTGGAAAACATTCCGGTGTATGCCAAGTCGGCCGCCGAACCGGAAATTCTGAGCGATGTCGCGAGTTTCCACCGCACTGCTGAAATGGGATTGGTATCCCACTATGATGTCCAACCGGTGATCGATATTTTTGGTTCGATCCAAGACCGAGACCTCGGCGGCGTCGCGCGCGATATTGCTTCGGTCCTGAAACAGGCGCAATCGAAGCTGCCGCGCGGATCGCAATTGGTCGTGCATGGCCAGATCGAAACAATGCAGAATTCCTTTAGCGGATTGCTGTTCGGCCTCGCATTTTCGATCGTTCTCGTATACTTCGTGATCGTGGTGAACTTCCAGTCTTGGCTCGATCCATTCGTTATCCTGATGGCATTGCCCGCGGCTCTTGCCGGAATTGTGTGGATTCTGTTTGCCTCTGGCACAACTCTCAGCGTGCCGGCGCTGATTGGCGCGATCATGTGCATGGGAGTCGGTACCGCGAACAGCATTCTGGTCGTGAGCTTCTCGAAAGAGAAGCTGGACGAAGGGAAAACACCTTCAGAAGCGGCTCTCGAAGCCGGATACACACGTTTTCGTCCTGTCATCATGACAGCGCTCGCGATGATTATCGGTATGGCGCCGATGTCGCTTGGGTTGGGCGAAGGTGGCGAACAGAACGCTCCACTGGGCCGCGCTGTGATTGGAGGGCTGTTGTTTGCGACCGTCGCGACCTTGCTCTTCGTTCCTGTATTTTTCAGTTTTGTGCACAGCCGCAGCCGCGAAGATTCCTCAGCGGAGCTTGTGTGACTTGAAACCAATGGGGATGGCAATTCATCTGCTTATGTATTCGAGCGAGTGAAGTGCTGGACGGCGAGGAGTTTGTTTAGAGACGACTCATGACTGAAATAGAAGAAACGCGGCTGCAGTCGAACGTTTCGAGACCGCCAAGACGAAGACGCGGCGCACTGCTGTTGTTTGTTCTGCTTGTAATTGCCGCTATCGTTGTAGTTGCGGGAATCGTCCCGCGGCGCCGCGCCCGAGCAGCGTTGAAGGAGGATACCAACGAACTTGCAATCCCCACCGTCCGGGCGATCCAGCCGGGCCACGGCGCACCTGCGACCGAAATCATCCTCCCAGGGAACATGCAGGCTTTCAAGGATGCGCCGATCTATGCGCGTACAAACGGCTATCTGAACAAATGGTACGTCGATATCGGCGGCCGCGTAAAAGCCGGTCAATTGCTCGCGGAGATTGAAACTCCTGAAGTCGATCAACAGCTTGCTCAGACCGAAGCCGACCTGAATACGGCAAAGGCAAACCTCAACCTTTCCGAGATCACAGCGCAGCGGTATGAGGGCCTGAAAAATACCGATTCCGTTTCAAAGCAGGATGTAGACAACGCCGAAGGCGACTATGAAGCAAAAAAGGCTGCGGTCGCGTCCGCACTGTCCAACGTCAAGCGGCTGCACGAACTGCAATCATTCGAGAAGATCTATGCTCCGTTCGACGGCGTGATCACGGCGCGCAACACGGATATCGGGCACCTGATCAATTCCGGAGCCGGCGGCGCGCAACAGGAACTCTTCCATATTGCTTCCATCAGCACGCTTCGTGTGTACGTGAACATCCCGCAGGAATATTCGGCCTCAGCGAAACCCGGCCTGCACGCCGATCTCATGCTTTCACAATTCCCTGGCCGCCGTTTTACCGGCGAACTCGTCCGAACGTCCGACGCAATCGATCCCGCGACTAGGACTCTGCTCGCCGAAATCGACGTCAAGAATCCCACGGGTGAGCTCTTGCCGGGGGCTTATACGGAAGTTCATCTCAGAGTGCCCACCGGCGCCTCGACATACATTCTCCCTGCTACCGCGCTGATTTTTCGCTCTCAAGGCTTGCAAGTTGCACTGGTCGGCAGCGATCAGACGGCTCAACTGGTGCCGATCACAATCGGGCGCGATTTCGGGAACCAGGTGGAGGTTCTTTCCGGGTTGCCGAAAAACTGTCTGATTATCGTGAACCCTCCGGACTCGCTGGTATCGGGGGAGCAGGTCCGCGTGGTCGCTGGTCAGTCCTCTTCGCCGCCAAAGGCGCAGGGAGTTGGATGAAAGCGTGCGATTAGCAGCACAACAATCAGACCCGGTGACGTCTTCCTATCTTGCAGTCAGCTTCAGTCATCTTCGGCTCGCTGTCGCGGTCGCGATCGCTGCCGTTCTTGCCGCTGGCTGCATGGTCGGATCGAACTACGTCCGCCCGCCCGCGCCTGTGCCGGCGCATTACAAAGAGAATCCCAATTTCGCTCTCGCTCAGCCGAGCGCTGTTATCGAAAAGGGTACTTGGTGGGAAATCTACAACGACGCGCAGCTCAACTCGCTGGAAAATCAGATTGACTCCTCCAACTTGACTCTCGCGGCGGAGCAAGAGCGGTTTGAACAAGCCCGCGCGGCGGTTCGTATCACTCGATCCAGCCTATATCCCACAGCTTCCGGCGGCCTCTCTGTTTCGCACGACGTTGTTTCGCAGCACAGGCCGCTCGCCTCCTCCTCCAGCGCGAATTCCTATGCCGACTTCGCAATTCCGGTTGATGCATCTTACGAACCAGACGTCTGGGGACGGATTCGCCGCAATGTCGAAGCGAGCCGATCAGAGGCGCAGGCGACCTCGGCCGACGTTGCCTCAGTCGCCCTCAGTCTGCACGCCGAGTTGGCGCTCGATTATTTTGCGATGCGCGGCCTGGACGCGCAAAAACAGTTGCTGGATTCGACCGTAATTTCGTATCAGAGGGCGCTGGACCTCACGGAGACCCGCTATCGCGGCGGGCTGGCCTCCGCTGTCGATGTAGCGCAGGCCCGTACCCAGCTCGAGAGTACGCGCGCGCAAGCGATTGACGTCGAGGTCCAACGCGCGCAGTTCGAGCATGCGGTTGCAGTCCTGGTGGGAAAGGCGCCTGCGGAATTCGGCTTGCTCCCAGCGCCGTTGGCAACTCCGCCGCCAAACATTCCCGTCGGCCTGCCGTCGGCGCTGCTGCAGCGGCGGCCGGATATCGCCGCAGCCGAGCGCCGCGTCGAAGAGGCAAATGCGAATATCGGCGTTGCGCGCGCTGCGTATTTTCCTACCTTTACGCTGGCTGCGAGCGGCGGCTTTGAGAGCACGTCGATCGGCACTCTGTTGCAAGGTCCCGGTGGATTTTGGTCGCTTGCCGGGCAAGCGGCGGAATTGCTTTTCGACGGCGGGTCCCGCCGTGGGCTCAATGAGCAGGCAAAGTCGGCGTACAACGAAGCTGTGGACAATTACCGCCAAACGATACTCAGCGCGTTTCAGGAAGTGGAAGACAATCTTGCCGCATTGCGCGTTCTCCAGCTCGAAGCGCAAACTCAGCGCGACGCCGTCCTCGCCGCGCAGCATTCCCTTTCTCTCTCAGAAACCCGATACCGCGGTGGAGTAACCAACTATCTGGAAGTGACCACAGCTCAGACGGCCGCGCTGGCCAACGAAGTGACAGCAGTGAACCTCCTGTCCCGGCGACTAAGCGCGAGCGTCCTGCTCGTCAAAGCGATGGGTGGCGGCTGGAACATTTCAAAGCTTCCCGCAATGTAGCTAGCTATAGTTGTTGGAAAGAATTCTTCGTGCATCGGGTCACCCCGTCACTAATCAGGTTCTTGGGTCACGATGTGGACATCAACCGCGGGCGCCTCTCTCAAAAATCGATTAATGGCGTTCATGTACAGAATCTTTCGCCAACCCTCGACCGCTGAGCGTCCGAGAATCACCTGCGTTATATGCTTCTCGCGGACAAACTGAGCCGCCGCATCTGCAACGCTGGCGCCCTTCAACCGGATCGGCTGCGCGCCGAGGCTTTCAGCAAATTGGAGATTCGTGGCAAGCGCGCGTTCCGCCTGCGATTCGCCATCGTGGTCCACATCGACGTGGATGGCGTAAAGCTCCGCGTCCATGCGGCGTGCCATCCGGGCCGCGCGCGCTACCAGGAACTGTGCCCTCGGATTGGAGCTGATGCACACGGCAATGCGTTCGCGGACGTTCCAGTTCTCGCCAATTTCTTTCTCGTCCATGTAGGACGAAAGGCTGCGGTCAACTTGCTCCGCCACCTGGCGCAACGCCAGCTCGCGCAACGCGATCAGGTTGCCGCGGCGAAAGAAATTCTGCAGTGCCTGTTCCACCTTCTCCTTGTTGTAAACATCGCCGCGCCTCATGCGATTTTGGAGCGCCTCGGGCGTGAGGTCGACCATCACTGTTTCTTCGCTTAGTTGAAGTACCCAATCGGGCACGGTCTCACGAACGGAGATGCCCGTTATGGCGCGTACCGTGGGCGCGATGCTCTCGATGTGCTGAATATTGACGGTTGAGAGCACGTCTATGTTGGCGTCGAGCAGTTCCAGAACGTCTTCGTACCGCTTGCGATGCTTGCTGCCCGGAATGTTCGTGTGCGCGAGTTCGTCGACCAGCGCGACGGCGGCCTTACGAGCGACGATCGCATCCACGTCCATTTCCTCGAAGATCGTTCCCTTGTAATCGATTCGCTTTCGCGGAACGGTTTCGAGCTTCGAAGCAAGCTCGGCGATGCTTTTCCTGCCGTGTGTCTCGATCACTCCAATCACAGCGTCTTCGCCGCGGCTGCTCCGCCGGATGGCTTCACTCAGCATGGCGTACGTCTTGCCCACGCCCGGTGCATAGCCGAGGAAAAGCTTCAGTATTCCTTTCGTCTTTTCCGGCTCTTTCGAAAGAGCCAGCCATTGTTCCGGAGTCTTAGGCATTGCAATTCTCTTTTAGCGGCACTACGGTAGAATACGCTTAGTGCGCGAACCGCTTTTGCTCCAGACATCGCGATTTGTGGCCGCATTTCTGATCGCGGCTGGAATTCCGTTCCTCTTTCATCAATTCCTGCACGTCAGTGCAACCACGGCCGCGCTCACGTTGGTGCTCGCTATTCTAGCGGTTTCCGCGGTGTGGGGCATGGTGGTTTCGATTTCCATGTCGATCGTGGCGACCCTCGCGTTTGTTTATTACTTTCTTGAGCGCGCCCACAAACTGTCCTTTTACTCGGCTGAGAACTGGATCACGCTGTCGACGTTTCTGGTTGTATCCATTCTTGCCAGCCATTTATCTTCGCGGGCGCGCCAGCAAGCCGAATACGCATCGGCCCGCCGCCGCGACATCGAAAAGCTCTACTCGTTCAGCCAGAACATGCTGGAATCGGGCAACGTGATCGAGCTCCTTAATCGAATCCCGGCGCAAATTGTCCAGACCTTCGAAGTGGGAGCAGCAGCCCTGCTGCTGGCAGACAAGCAGAAGGTTTATCGCTCGGGCCCCGTCGTACCCCATCTCGATCTTGAGACTTTGAAGAGTATTGCTGTGCGCGAAGAACTCGTCGTCGACTCCGCCCACAGCGTCAGCTTCGTGCCTGTGAAGCTCGGCACGCGTTCAATCGGCAGCCTCGGTATTTCAGGAACGATCCTTTCTCGTGGAACTCTCGAGGCGCTTGGCACTCTCGTAGCCGTCGCCATGGAACGCGCGCGCGCTGTCGAACAGTTGGGCCAGACGGAAGCCTCGCGTGAAGGCGAGCGCCTGCGCACCGCTCTCCTGGATTCTGTTACTCATGCGTTGCGCACTCCACTTACCTCGATCAAGGGAGCCGTCACGAATCTTCTTTCGAATGGAAGCCTCGATAGCTCGGAAAGATGCGAGCTGCTCACGGTGATCGATGAGGAAAGCGACCGGCTGAACCGCCTGGTCGGCGAAGCCGCCGAAATGTCGCAACTGGATGCCGGCAATGTTGATTTGAAGATCGAGCCGCACCCGATCGACGAGCTGATCTCGACGGCCCTTCTGCACTGCCGAACGACATTCACGAATCGGAAGGTAGACGTTCGAGTGGCGCCTGAACTGCCCCGCGTCAATGTCGATTTGCCGCGCGCGAGCGAGGTCCTCATACAGTTGCTCGAAAACGCAAACCAATACTCGCCGCAGAACGAACCGATTACTATCACTGCCGAACGAGCGGGAGAGTACGTCGCGACAAGTGTCGGCGATCATGGTGCAGGCATCGATGGTCCGGAACGCGACCTCATTTTCGAAAAATTTTACCGTGGCAGAGATCAGCGCTACAGCATACAGGGCACGGGCATGGGACTTCCGATCGCGAAAGCCATCGTCGAAGCGCACGGGGGATCGATCAGCCTCACCAGTCAGCACGGCCACGGTTCCGTTTTCACATTCACCCTTCCCGCCGATGGCGGCCGCCCCATCCTCAAATGACTGGCGCAACAGTTCTCGTGGTCGATAATGAAGCGCAGATCCGCCGCGTTCTGCGAACCATCCTGTCCTCGCACGGCTATCCGGTGCTGGAGGCGCGGGATGGCGAAGAGGCGGTCGAGAAAGTCCGTGAAGGGAAAGTCGATCTAATTCTGCTCGACGTCAACATGCCCGGAATGTCCGGCATGGAAGCGTGCGCCGAAATCCGGCGCTCGTCCGACGCGCCGATTATCATGCTCACCGTCCGAAATTCCGAACGCGACAAAGTACAGGCGCTCGATGCGGGCGCGGACGATTACGTCGTAAAACCATTTGGGGCTGACGAGCTGATGGCGCGGGTACGTGCCGCCTTGCGCCGAGCCGTGTCAACCGAAGCTACTGCGCCGTTCATTTCGAGCGATCTGAAAATCGATTTCGAAAAGCGCTCCGTTTTGGTGAAAGACCAGCCCGTTCGCCTCACACCGAAAGAATTCGATCTGCTGCGGCACCTCGTGGCGAACGAAGGCAAAGCGCTCCCGCACCGGCGTTTGCTACAGGCCGTTTGGGGGCCGGATTACGGGGACGAGACCGAATACTTGCGTGTGTTTATCAATCAACTTCGGAAGAAGATTGAGCCCGAGCCGGGGCGTCCTCGGTACATCCACACGGAACCGTGGATCGGCTATCGTTTCCAAAGTCCGGAGAGCACTCCAACCAACAAAGGGGGTAAATAGATTGACAGTGAGAGAGGACCGCCGTGCTCGCGGCCTTATCATTCTCCACGTATCATTTCGTCAAAAGTTTGCCGTCGCCGGATTACCCGGAATCGCCCGCGCTCGATCAGCACCTCCGGTGGCCGCAGGCGAGTATTGTAATTCGACGATTGCACGAATCCATATGCGCCAGTTGCCCAAACGACGAGCAAATCGCCTGCTTTTACTTCGGGCAGCCGCCAGTCTCGCGCAAGAAAATCTCCTGACTCGCAAACTGGACCAACTACGTCCGCCGGCTCAGTCGCCGCAGTCCCTTTCCGCGCAACGATCGCCGGCGTGATCGGATGCGTCGCTCCATATAAAGACGGGCGTATCAAATCGTTCATCGCCGCGTCCACAATCACGAATCGCTTCCCGCCGCTTCTCTTGACATACAAGACGCGCGTCAGCAACACCCCAGCCGCGCCGACGATCGCGCGGCCCGGCTCGATCAATAGTGTGCACCCCGCGCGTCGCATGATGGCCGTTAGCGCGCGAGCATAATCCGCGGCATCTGCCGGCTTCTCGTTCGTATATCGAATGCCAAGGCCGCCGCCGATGTCGACGCAATCCAGGTGGATTCCAACGGAGGCCAGTTCTTTCACGTACGACGCCAGCCGCGCAGCCGCTTGCCGAAACGGCGCGACATCGAGAATCTGCGACCCGATATGTGCACTGATGCCCTTCCATGCTATCCATGGAGAGTCTTTATGCAATTTGTACAGACGAAGTGCATCGATCCACGCCATTCCGAACTTATGATGATGGTACCCGGTGGAAATGTGCGGATGCCCGCCGGCAAGAATATCGGGGTTCACGCGGATTGACGCCGAAACTCTCGATCGTCCCTTTCTCACCTGACGCGCGGCTTCCTCAATCAGCAAATCTAACTCTGGCTCTGATTCAACGTTGAACACCAAAATACCTTGACGTCCGGTCCCACGTCCGACGCGGTAAGCTATCGCCGACCGGATTTCCTCGCGCGTCTTTCCAACTCCCGAAAAAACGATCCGGTCACCGGGCACTCCGATGTGTCGCAAACGTTCTAACTCGCCGCTCGAAACGATATCGAAGCTGCTTCCTAACTTTGCCAGGATGCGCAGAACAGATAAATTCGAGTTCGCCTTAAGCGCATAGCACAGCCGGTGAGGAAGAGAGCCGAAAGCGCGATTCAGCCGCCCGAAAGCCTCTTCAATGCTTCTGCGGCTATACACGTAAGCTGGCGTCCCAATTGTGCCGGCGACTCGTTCGAGCGAAACGCCATCGCATTGCACTTCGCGCAGCTTCGACCCATTCCGCTTGATTGAGCCGTACGAAAAATACGGAGTGTGCTCTGCCGGATCGCTCCACGTTGAGCGAACGATTGGTTGAATCTTCATCGAGGCCCGAACGCGATTCGGATGTGTAGGCTGTCCGTGCGCAAAGCGATCGTGCGAATACGGTTTAATCGGGCAAACATGAACCACTCATCTTACCGGCTTTCGAAAAAAAATCTACGGTCGCATAGTTGTCCGAAATTCATTCTGGGTCGCCGCTTCCGCAGCCTCGGAATCTGGCAGAGTCGCGTCGGTGCAGCGGTTCTCTGTTTCCACGCTCGCATAGGTGGGTCAGTTCGAATTTTCTTGATCGTGACACCGGGTTTCAGGGTTTGACGATTCAAACCCTGAGTTGAAAAAAGCAGTCAAAATTCAAACTGACCCACCGCCCATGCTCGACTCATATTGCCGCGTCCCTAAGTCGGGTTACATAATGAACGCTGACGCTGCGGATCGTTCCCCCACGGATCGAATCGGCCGCGAATTAGTATGTTCCATATTCTTATCTGTGCCATCTGTATTGATCTGTAACAGAGGGCCTTCCCGGTCGTTAGCGGAGGAACATCATGGCGTTAAGAGACGCGTGGATTGAAAAACGAACGAGCGCATCCAATGGTCGCGCTTCGGGGCCTTCGGAAACGGACTCCCGCAATTTCTCGCAAATGCATTTCGCGCGCCGGGGCCTGATTACGGAAGAAATGGAGTATGTCGCCAATCGTGAGAAGCTCACTCCCGAATTCGTTCGCGAAGAGCTGGCCTGCGGTCGAGCGATCATTCCCGCCAACATTCATCACCGCAATCTCGAACCGATGGGAATCGGCGTAGGTTTCTGCTGCAAGATCAACGCGAATATCGGCAACTCTGCGACCTCCTCGAATATCGACGAAGAGCTCGAAAAGCTGCATCGCGCCGTTCATTACGGCTCCGACACAGTGATGGATCTCTCCACCGGTGGCGATATCCCGGGAATCCGTAAAGCAATCATCGATGCCTCGCCTGTTCCGATCGGTACCGTCCCGATTTACGAGGCGATTTCGCGCGTCCGTCGCGCGGAAGACTTGAACATCAACGTGATGATTGAAGTGATCGAAGAGCAGGCCGAGCAGGGCGTTGACTACATGACCATCCATGCAGGCGTCCTTCGAAGCTTTGTGCCCCTCGTGCGCAACCGCATCACCGGGATCGTCAGCCGCGGCGGCGCGTTGCTCGCACAATGGATGAGCGCCCACAAAAAAGAAAACTTTCTGTACGAAAATTTCGATGCGATCTGCAAAATCTTTCAGAAGCACGACGTCAGCTTTTCTCTCGGCGACGGCTTGCGTCCCGGCTGCTTGGCGGACGCTAGCGACGAGGCCCAATTCGCCGAGCTTCGCGTGCTTGGCGAACTCACGAAGAAAGCCTGGGAATACGACGTCCAGGTGATGATCGAAGGCCCTGGTCACATTCCGTTGGATCAGATCAAGCTGCAGGTCGATAAGGAAGTCGAACTGTGCCATGCTGCGCCGTTCTACACGCTCGGTCCACTCGTCACAGATATCGCTCCCGGCTACGACCACATCACCAGCGCAATCGGCGCCGCCATGATCGGCTGGCACGGCGCCTCGATGCTCTGTTATGTAACGCCGAAGGAGCATCTCGGCTTGCCGAACGCCGACGATGTGCGTCAAGGCGTGATCGCTTACAAGATCGCGGCTCACGCCGCCGATGTTGCGCGTCACCGTCCCGGAGCGCGCGATCGCGACGACGCCCTCAGCTATGCGCGCTTTCTATTCGACTGGAAAAAGCAGTTCGACCTTTCTCTTGATCCCGAAACCGCTCGCGCGATGCACGATGAAACGTTGCCCGACGATTTCTACAAGGAAGCGAAATTCTGCTCGATGTGCGGGCCGAAATTCTGCTCCATGAATGCGACCCAGATCGCAGAGGCCTACGCAGGGCAGACGCAGGCGGAGCGCGAGGAGCGCTTCATTCAGCTCCTTGCCAAAGTGGAGAAGAAAGCAGGGGCGCCGCAGCCGTCGTAGCGAAGAAGGCTGGGGCGCCGCAGCCGTCGTAGATTGCGCGGCGGCGTATGCCGGCGGGCGCAGGAGGAGCGCCGCAGCGTCGTAACCTCGTCGTCAGCAAAGTGGCCCAACGTATGGCAGGACGAGTCGAACGATTGTCGATCGCGGCCGCTCTTAGGTAGATCGACAGCACTGAGGAGCCGTCAAACTTAGCGGCGGCGTTCCTGGACCCGTTTGGCAGCAACTGCCCAACGGAACAAGTTCGGACTCCTATGCGTACCAGCAGATAGACACGGACGTTTCCCGTCACAGGTGTCGACACGGCGTTGGTGTCAACGGAGGGCGGCTATGTTGTTCGTTCTCGGCATGATCCTGCTGTACTTCCTGCCGGCGATCATCGCCCACAATAAGCGCGACTTTACCGCCATCTTTCTCGTAGACCTGCTGTTCGGGTGGACAGTAATCGGGTGGATCGTTGCGCTGATTTGGGCCTGCTCGGCGGAAACGAGGCCGCAGCACGTGATGGTGGTCGCAGGACCTGTCGCAATCGCGCATTACTGTTGTCGCTGCGGATCAGTTGCTGCTCCAGCCGCGCGCTACTGTGGCATTTGTGGCACGCTGATGCAGTAAATACAGTGACTGAGTGGCCGCGCGAGTGGCTGAAAAAGGCAGTGCAAACCGTGGTCGCACGCGGATGCTGGGACGAGTGACAACAAAAACGTAACCGCACGCAAACTTCCTGCCAGGCTTTCATCCAGAAGCGAAACTCGTTAACATTTGTGGGGGTACCGTGGCCAAAGCTGAACAATCAGAAGCACTTCGGGAAGAGTTCAACCGCTGGGCCGAAGCAGGGCGCGCCGAGGGCATGGAGGAAGATCACTGGCCCATTACTCGTCCCGCGCTCGAAATGATGGGGATGGCGAATAATGAGAGCGTCATTGATGTAGGCTGTGGGTCCGGCTGGCTCTCGCGAGCGCTCGCCCGCGGGGTACCTGAGGGCCGCGTCGTCGGAATGGATATTTCGGATGAAATGATCCGGCACGCTCGTGCGGCAAGCCAGGAATTCAAGAACCTCGAGTTCATTGTGGGACGGGTTGGCGAAATCCCTCGGGAACCAAACGTTTTCACGCGCGCAATCTCAATCGAATCAGCGTATTACTGGCCCGATCCCGCTAAGGGCGTGCGCGAAGTACATCGCGTGCTGCGTTCGGGCGGATCGGCGTGGATCGTCATAAATTATTACAAGGACAATCCGCATTGCCATCAGTGGGGCAAAACCCTGACGATTCCCACGCATCTGCTTTCGACTGACGAGTGGGAGAGCCTGTTTCGCGAGGCGGGCTTCGCGAACGTCAAGCATCAGAACATTCCCGACCCGACGCCCAATCCGGAAGTCTATACCGGGCGGTGGTTTAGCGATGCAAAGCAGCTGGCCGAATTTCGGCGGATTGGGGCTTTGCTCGTCCATGGAAGCAAAGACTCATAGGCCACCGAAAGCAGCCATGCCGAAGGATCGATCAAAACAGAACAGTAAGTAGGTCAAGTGCTTTGACCTGTTTTGGCGGTTTATTGGGACGAAAAAGCCCCGAAATGGATGTTAACCGCGGGTGACTCGCGTAGGCGTCGTCCCGCGCGCCGGTGACCGCGCTGCGGCACTCCAGCTGCGCGAAGAGGCTATCGCCGGCGAACGATTCGTCCGAAATCCGACCGGGCTGGTAAGCTGTTCATCAGGCGAAATAGCTCGATTCTAACTTCGCCCGTCGAATTCGAGTTCGAACATGCCAATTACAATCCGCTTCGATCGCGGTAAGCCGATGGCATCAGTGGAATTCATGATCGAAGCAGCGTTGCCTCAATATGAGCTCACGAGAACCGAGGCCCAGGACCGCGCCGAAGTTCAGCCTCTGCTTTCGGCACCGGGATTCAAGAAACTCGTCGAGGCTGTACGGTCCGCTTGCAATGAGAAACTTGCAGACAGCAAGCTTGAACTTGCCCAGGCTTCCGGAATCGTGTGCCACGATCTGAACGTATACCGGCCGGGAATTCTTTTGATCGTGCGGGAAACCGCGCGGGAAGGCACGATTCCGGAAAAAGGGCGCGAGCGGATCGCGGCGATCGCCGAAGCTGTACGCGAACAACTTGGAATGTCGTGATGCTCTGTTCGCACCGTGGCTTGCTTGACGTTTTTCGCTGCGAGCATCATCCTTGTCGTTCGACTCTCCGCGAGAATCGCCGATGCCCGAAGGTAAGGGACTGTTGATCGTTTATACGGGGCCGGGCAAGGGCAAGACGACCTGCGCCCTTGGCACGGCTTTTCGTGCGGTGGGGCAAGGCCTGCGCGTGCTGATGGTGCAGTTCATCAAGGGCTCTTGGCATTATGGCGAACTCGATGCCGCGAAGATGCTGGGCGATGATAAATTGGACATTCGCCCTATGGGGCGCGGATTTGTGAAGGTGGGCGGCGCCGAAACGGACCCGGAAGATGTCCGCTTGTGCGAAGAGGCCTGGGAATTCGGCCGCAGCCAGATCGATAGCGAGAAGTACGATCTGGTGGTGCTCGACGAAATCAACTACGTGATCAGCTACAAGATGCTGGATGCGGACCTGGTGGTCGAAGCCCTTCAAAAGCGTCCGGAGCAGATTCACGTGATCTGTACGGGGCGGAACGCGCATCCCAAGCTGGTGGAAGCGGCGGACCTGGTGACGGAGATGCGGGAGATCAAGCATCCGTACACGAAAGGAATCCTCGCCCAGCGCGGGATCGACTATTAGCCGGCTGCTGTCGACTATCAACTGTGAACTGGTTCTCCCAATGACTTGGTTTAAACGCGACAAACAGGCTCTGGAAAATCCGACGCCGGCCGAAGAGCGGCGCGTCCGCACCGAAGGCATGTGGACGAAGTGCAACTCATGCCGCGCGATCATCTGGAAAAAGGATCTCGAATCGAATTGGGAAGTTTGTCCGAAGTGCGAACACCATTTTCGATTGAACGCACGGCGCCGGATCGAGTTACTGCTCGACGACGAGCCCTGGACCGAGCACGATGAGGAACTGGCGTCGAGCGACCCGCTGCATTTCGTCGACACGAAGCCATACTCGGAACGATTGAGGGAAGCACAGCGCAAGCTGGGAATGAAGGATGCAATTCTGACGGCTGAAGGAAAGATGAACGGCCGCGATGTAATTTGCTGCTCGATGGAATTCAAATTCATCGGTGGGTCGATGGGCGCGGTCGTCGGTGAGAAAGTGGCGCGTGCCGTGGAGCGATCGATCGCGCAAAAACAGCCCTTGATCGTGGTGTCGTGTTCGGGCGGGGCGCGAATGATGGAAGGGGCGGTCAGCCTGATGCAACTGGCGAAAGTGTCCGCGGCACTTGCGCGGCTTGACGAAGCGCGCATTCCATTCATTTCGGTACTCACCGATCCCACCACCGGCGGCGTAACAGCCAGCTTCGCCATGCTCGGGGATCTGAATATTGCCGAGCCTGGCGCACTGATCGGTTTCGCCGGGCCCCGCGTGATCGAGCAAACGATCCGGCAGAAATTGCCGGAAGGCTTCCAGACGGCAGAATTCCTGGTCGAGCACGGATTCCTTGACGCAGTGGTGCCGCGCAAAGAAATGAAACGATACATTTCACAGGCGCTCGACTTCTTCCAGAATGCTGCATGAACTATGAAGAATCCGTCCGTTCGCTCTACGCGTTAGGACGCGAGCTGGCAGCGCCGCAGCAGGCCCGCGTCCAGAAATTCGGCCTCGACAATATCCGCGTTCTTTGCTCCGCGCTCGGCGACCCGCATTTGGCGAGTCCTTGCGTTCACGTCGCCGGCACGAATGGTAAAGGTTCGACAGCGGCGATGATCGAATCCATTCTTCGCGCCGCGGGATTTCGCACCGGTCTCTATACTTCCCCGCACCTCGAACGCATCAACGAGCGCATCCGCATTGACGGCGGCGAAATCTCAGACAACGCCTTCGCTGTCGCATGGACGCGCGTTCAAGCAAGTATCGAGTCGCTGCTCGCCGCTGGGGACCTCGCCGCACATCCGACTTTTTTCGAATGTGTGACGGCAATGGCGTTCGTTGCGTTCGCTGATCGCCCGCGAATGGCGGATTCGAAGCGGTTTGTCGCGGTGTACGAAGTCGGACTCGGCGGCCGACTCGATTCGACAAACATCGTGCAGCCGGAAGTCGCGGTGATTACGCCAATCGACTTCGATCACGAGAATTTTCTGGGCCATTCAATCGAGGAAATTGCGGGGGAAAAGGCGGGCATCATCAAGCGGCAGGTTCCGGTTGTGATCGCCCCGCAGCGGCCGGAGGCACGAACGGTGATCGTCCGTCGCGTGAGCGAGTGCGGCGCACAGCTGATCGAAGCGACCGATGTTTGGCGGCTCGACGACGTGGTGTCAAACGAGGGCTTTTACCGGGCGGTCGCGTCAAGACTGAAGGACGGCGGCGCACTGGTGGTTGCGCCTTCATTGCCGGGGAAATTTCAAATTCAGAATGCGCTGACGGCCGCAACGGCGGTTGGCGCTTTGCGGGACCGACACTTCGATATTCCCGACGAGGCGGTGGAAGCGGGGATTTCGTCCACGCGATGGCCGGGACGGCTCGAACGGCTTTCCGGGCCGCTTGACGCGCGAGCCGCGATTTACCTTGATGGGGCGCACAATCCCGCAGCGGCTCGTGAATTGAAAACGTTTTGGGAAGAGAACTTTGCCGGCCGGGGAATCCATCTGATCTATGGTGCGATGCGCGACAAGGCGGTCGACGAAGTCGCGGGACTGCTCTTTCCGATCGCCGAAAACGTGATCCTGACTCAGCCGCGACAGTCGCGCGCGATTTCCGCGGAACATCTCGCGGATATTGTTGGGGGGCTTGCTCGACGCGCGGAAGTGGCCAGCGATCCTGTGCAAGCTCTTGAACGGGCGATTGCGGAGGCGGCACCCGACGACGTCATCTTCGTGACAGGGTCGCTGTTTCTCGTGGGCGACATTCGACGGTACTGGTCGAAGCGCAACGAGCAACGGCCGAGTAGCGCGGCGGCGGAAACGCGGTGACGGCTTGCGGGCCCGATACCGCGAATATAAAAACATTCTTGTTTTGTGAATTCGCACCCCGCTTTGCGAGTCCTTATCGGTGCGATCTACGCACAATTGCTTCCTTGCTGTGAAATGCTGTGGCGGCGCGGTATCCTCGATAATGCATGATCGACATCCACTGCCACATCCTGCCGCAGCTTGACGACGGCCCAGAGACAATCCAGATGGCCTGCGAGATGGCCGAAATGGCTGTCGCCGAAGGCGTGACGCACATCATCGGAACTCCGCACGCGAACGACACGCATCGTTTCGATCCGGCGCTGGTGCGAAGCCGATGTGACGAACTTCAATCGCGCTTCGACGGACGGCTCACGTTCGCAACTGGCTGCGACTTCCACATGAGCTTCGACAATCTGCAGAACATACGCATCGCCAAAGCGCGCTACACGCTGAATCAGAAAAATTATCTGCTGGTCGAGTTCGCCGCATACTCGATTCCGCCCTCGATGGACCAGGCCCTGCACGAGCTACAGCTTGCCGGCCTGCGGCCGATCATCACGCATCCGGAACGCAATCCGCTGCTTCGCGCGCAGCAGGACCGGTTGTTCCAATGGCTGCGCCAGGGCTGTTTCGCGCAGATCACCGCGGGCGCTCTGTTGGGAAAGTGGGGAGCGGCGGCGCAGGAGGCGGCCGAACGGTGGCTGGATGGCGGCGCCGTGCATTTTGTGGCCAGCGATGCCCACAACGTGACGTCGCGTCCATTGAAAGTGAAAGAAGCCTACGAGTTGGTGCGGAAGCGAAGCGGCGACGATGTGGCGCGCGCGCTATTTGTTGAAAACCCGCTGGCCGCGTTTGAAGGACGCGACCTGCCGTGCGTACCGGAACTAAGCGAGGAGTTTGCGCCCTCTGGCAAGGCGCAACCAAAAAAGCGGAAGCGATTCTGGTTCTTCTAAAAAGAATGCCTTCGCCGTGAGGAGGAAGAGCTTAGGCAGCTTTCCAGGTGAAGCACTGAACATGGGCCTTCCGGGAGCGGCCGGTTGCGGAATCTTCCGCTTCGCAGCATCATCTAAACTGCATTTAGACACGCCTGGCCCTGCCCAAGCTTTGGAGGAGTGATGGCTTCGATTCCCGTCCCGAGCGCGCTGGACGCTCGCACGCAGGCTTTTCCAGTTCTATCCGAGTCGCAAATCAACCGGGTGCGCCAGGTGGCGAAACCGCGGCGCGTAGCAGCGGGCGAAATTCTGTTTGAACCGGGGGACACGGGCATGCCTTTTTTCGTGCTGCTCTCCGGCAGCATGGAGATCGTTCAGCCGGATCTTTCGGGCGAACAACCGGTGGCGAAGCACGAAGCCGGCGAGTTCACCGGCGAAATGACCATGATCTCGGGGCGCCGAAACCTGGTGCGCGGGCGCGTGACGGCGTCGGGCGACTTCCTGGAATTGAGCAGTGACGGCCTGCGAGCGCTGATCGCGAAGGACGCCGAACTGAGCGAGACGTTCATGCGCGCCTTCATCCTTCGCCGAGTTGAACTGATCAAGCGCAATCAAGGCAGCATCATTCTGATGGGCTCGCGGCATTGCGCCGACACGCTGCGGCTGCGCGAGTTTCTGACGCGCAACGGCCAGCCTTACACGTATTTGGACCTCGATTCGGACAAGGGCGCGCAGGAATTACTGGACCGCTTTCAGGTGGCACTGGAAGAAGTTCCGGTGGTGATCTGCGGAAACAGCGGAGCGGTGATGCGGAATCCGTCAATTCAGAAACTCGCGGACTGCATCGGATTCAACCTCAACATTGACGAAACGCAAGTCCGGGATTTGATCATCGTGGGTGCGGGACCGTCGGGACTGGCCGCCGCCGTGTATGCGGCGTCTGAAGGGCTTGACGCGCTGGTGATCGAAACGATTTCACCGGGGGGCCAGGCAGGATCTAGCTCGAAAATCGAAAACTATCTCGGTTTTCCGACCGGGATCTCCGGGCAGGAGCTGGCGTCACGTGCGGCGACGCAGGCGGAAAAGTTCGGAGCGAGGATGATGGTGGCGCACGACGTGGTGAAACTCGATTGCGCGAAGCGTCCCTACAAAGTGGTACTCGACAACGGCAATGCGTTGGCTGCTCGCGCGATTGTGATCGCAACGGGCGCGCAGTACAACAAGCTGGGCATGCCAAACCTGGCAAAGTTCGAAGGGCAGGGCGTCTACTACGGCGCGACGTACATGGAAGCACAGTTGTGCGAGGCGGAAGACATCGTCGTTGTCGGCGGTGGAAACTCGGCCGGGCAAGCGGCGGTTTACATGTCGCAGTCGGCGCGCAAAGTACATATGCTGGTGCGCTCGGGTGAACTTTCCGGCACGATGTCGCGATACCTGATCCGTCGCATCGAAGAAAATCCCGCAATCGACTTGCATTATCATACGGAGATCACGGCGCTCGATGGCGGCATGCACCTGGAACGCGTCACTTGGCGCAACAAAAAGACCGGCGAGACGTCCACGCAAGACATTCGGCACGTGTTCATCATGGCGGGCGCGTCGCCACGAACGAGCTGGTTGCAAAACTGCCTCGCGCTGGACGAAAAAGGATTCATTCTCACCGGGCGCGATTTGGATTTTGTGCGCAACGGACATAATTGGCAGCTGCGGCGGCCTCCTCTGATGCTCGAGACCAGCCTGCCAGGCGTATTCGCGGTGGGAGATGTGCGCGCGGGGAATGTGAAACGCGTCGCGTCGGCGGTAGGCGAAGGCGCGATCGCGATTCACCTGGTGCATCGAGCGCTCGCAGAGATGTAATCGTTTTGGTTGGCGCAGTTGTGGTGCGACCGTGGCGTCGTAGAAACACTCTGTTGCACCGTTTTCCGCGCGTTGCTACGATAAGTTGTGCTGGCGGGCTGCATCCCGTTAGGGAGCGGCACCGGAGGCGAAAATGAGCGCGATTCCCCTTTCGGGCGACGCGAAGGTAACCGTCCCCGAAATCCTCTCCAGAAAGACTCTCCGAAGCGGATCATCCGGATCGAACCAACCGAAAAAGATTACGTGCCTGACGGCGTACGATTTTCCTTCGGCGCGTCTGCTGGATGGCGCGGGAGTCGACATTTTGCTCGTCGGCGATTCGCTGGCGATGGTCGCGCTCGGCTACGACAGCACGCTGCCCGTAACGATCGATGAAATGCTTGTGTACGTGCGCGCGGTGCGCCGTGCTACGAAGCGGGCGCTGCTCGTCGCCGACATGCCGTACGGGAGCTATCACGTTTCGGTCGAGGAATCGGTGCGCAACGCGATTCGGCTGGTGAAAGAAGGCGGCGCGGAGGCCGTGAAGATTGAGGGCGGCGAGCGGCGCATGGAATTGATCTCGCGTTTGATTGACGCGGAAATTCCGGTGATGGCACACGTTGGACTGACGCCGCAGTCGGTGAACGCAATGGGGGGCTTTCACGTGCAGGGCAAAACAGCCGATGCGGCACGCCAACTGGAGCGTGACGCACGCGCGGTGGAAGCAGCGGGCGCGTTTTCGATCGTTCTGGAATCGATGCCGCGGGAACTAGCGGCGCGAATCACGCAGTCGCTGCGGATTCCGACGATTGGAATTGGCGCAGGACCGGATTGCGATGGCCAAGTGCTCGTGTTCCACGATCTGGTGGGATTGACGATCGGCCATCGACCGAAATTCGCGCGACGGTACGCCGATCTTGCGTCCGAAATTACGCGCGCCGCATCGGATTACTGTGCGGACGTCCGCGAGGGGCGCTTTCCGTCGGATGCGGAGTCGTATCATTCGCCGGCGGAAGCTCGCGACGAGATCGTCAAGGAATGGAAGTAAGCCGAGTTCAATCGGTTTTGTGCTTGCAGTCTTCCGTGCCCCCTGCCCAGCGCAGGCAGGCTCCGATTTCTGTTTTAGTGAACTGGCAAGGAGCGGCTGCGTTGCTGTCTTTGGCTCAACAGCGACTGCGGTTTTCGTTTTCGATCGTCGGCTTTGGCAGGAGGTCCTGATGACCGTTGATGATATTCGGGTGATGTACGATTACAATTCGTGGGCGAACCATCGAACGTTCGATTCGTGTGCGACGCTTACGCCCGAGCAGTTCACGCGCGACATGCGATCGAGTTTCCCCTCCGTGCGCGACACGCTGGCGCACATTTACGGCGCGGAATGGATTTGGCTCGAGCGCTGGAACGAACGGATTCCAGCGACGCTGCCATCGGCGACGGATTTTCCGGATTTCGAAACGCTGCGGACGCGATGGACGGAGCACGACCGCAATCTGCGCGCCTACGTGAACGCGCTAACCCCCGGGACGCTTCAGCGCGTGATCAAATACAAGAACACGCGCGGAACGCCTTACGAAGGCCCCATCGAGCCCATGCTCGCTCACGTCGCCAACCACAGCACCTATCATCGCGGACAGGTCGTCACGTTGCTGCGCCAGCTCGGCGCGGCGCCGGTTGCAACCGATCTCATTGGCTTCCATCGAGAACGCACCGCCCAGCCGCTTTCGTGACGCGCTTCGAGGCTCTGCCTTCTCTGCGCCTCTGCGGTGAGAAATTGAATTTGCCTGTGTTTTCTTTGCTCTCAGCGTTTTTGTCTGTGTGCTCTGTGGTGAGATTTTGCAGTTCGCCTTTGATCGACTCGGAACTGCTTCTTAGACAATCTCTCTCTTCCAATCAGGCATACTTCAGCCTTCCGCGCTATTCATATCTGAGCGCTACGAGAGGATCGACGCGCGTGGCGCGGCGTGCCGGTATGTAACAAGCAAGCAAAGCGACAAGGATCAGCGCGAAGGCCCGTCAGCGAAAGCGAGTGGGTCCCACGGCTTCACGCCGAAGAGCAAGCCTTGCAGCAAGCGCGTGACCCCGAGGCCGGCACCGACGCCGATCACCATGCCGACGACCGCGAGAACCACTCCCTGTCCGACTATCGTCCGCCGTACTCGCTCTGGACTTGCGCCAAGAGCCATGCGAATGCCGATTTCGTGTGTACGCTGCGTCACGGAATATGAAATCACGCCGTAGATGCCTATTGCAGCCAGTACCAGCGCCAGCCACGCGAATATGACGAGCAGAGTCATGTCGAAGCTGGTCTGCACAGTGGACTGTGCCATGACCTCCTCCATCGTTTGCACGCGGCCGACCGGCAAACCTCCGCTCGCGATGCGGAGCTGCTTCTGGATCTCACCCTCCAGCGTGAGTGGCGCGACGCGCGTGTGAATGACCCAGGCAAGCGGCTGGATGGCATTGGCCGTCTCGTTCAACGCGTCGCTCACCCTGCGCCATGGGCACGTACACGGCGGGTACGGGTTCGGTGGCCACTCCGTTGTCGCGTATGTCGCCAACCACGCCCACGATCTCCCGCGTACGGTCGGCCCATTGCGGACCCAGGCCCCTTTCCCAATCGTTATGCGGGCTCCTAACTCCCCGCCCTTCGGCCAATACTGCTTGACCATGGCCTCATTGATGATAATGACAGGGGGCGACGAGCCGGAGTCGTTTATGGTGAAGGCGCGCCCCCGCCGCAGTGGTATGCGGAACGCCTGGAAAAACCCGAGCGAAACGCTGCGCCACTCCGCGTTGCCCGACCACTCGCCAACGGTCGGAGCGCGGCCTTCAATGTTGTACGGGAAGCTGGCGTAGGCCCACGCGGGGGGCAAACAGCAACTCGCCGCTGCGACCTCGACGCCAGGCAAACTGTCCAATCGTTGTTCCCCGTCGCGCACCAGTTCCGCCACGGCAGCCGTTTTCGCGAACCGCGTGCCCGTTAGCGACATGTCCATCGTGAGGATGTTGTGCGCGTCGAAACCCGGCTTCACGCTGCGCAGATCGTGAAATGTGCGAATGAGCAGGCCCGCGCCAGCCAGCAAAACCACTGCCAGCGCCATCTCCACCACTACGAGCAGCGACCGCGTCTTGTTCTGCCGCACGCCAGCTCCAGCCCGCGAGCCGCTTTCCTTCATCGCCTCCGCCAGGTTCGTATGCGAGGCCCTGATTGCGGGAATCAATCCAGCCAGCCCACCGGTGAGCGCGGAAATTCCTAGCGCAAATAGAAGCACGCGCCAATCAAGCGCGACCGCTTGTCCGTGCAGTCCGACCCAAGGAAGCTGGCCGAGATTGGTATTCAGTAGCGCCCGCACACCCGCGTAGCCGACGGCGACTCCTAGCACGCCTCCCACGAGCGACAAGAGCACGCTTTCCGTAAGGATTTGCTGGATGATCCTACTTCGGCCTGCGCCCAACGCCACACGGACGGCGATTTCGCGCTGCCTTCCCGTTTCCCGTCCCAGCAATAGATTCGCAACGTTGGCGCACGCGATAAGCAGCACGAATCCCACGGCTCCGAGGAACAACAGCAGCGCTTCCCTTAATCCAGCAGATACCATCTGCTGGACCGGTACTGCCGCAAAAACTTCCCCCTTGTCGAGCACGTGGGGATACCGCCGCCCAAATTGTTCGGTGGCCAGCTTCAGCGCCGCATCGGCTTGAGCTACGGTCACTCCTCGCTTCAAGCGCCCAAACGCCGAATAAAGAGCCCCCTGATCCAAGCTGTTCAGGTTGAGCTGCAGCGGAAGATACACATCCACCCCCCCGGCGTTCGTCGGCGGAAGCGGGGAGAGAACCCCAATCACGGTGTAGGTGGTGTTGTCGAGATCAATGGCCTTGCCGATGATGCGGGGATTTGCGCCGAATCGCCTCTGCCATAGCTCGTAGGTGATCACAGCTACCGGCAGCCCTCCGGGAGTATCCTCCTTGGCCGTGAATGCGCGGCCCATGGCCATCGGAAACCCGGAAAGCGCGAAGAAGTTCGACGTTACGCGCTGCATTTGTAACTGCTCGGGGTGTTCGCCTCCGAGCAGATTGACGGGAACCACGAACTGCTGGGCGATGATGTCTTCGAGAAGTCGCGTCTCGCTGCGCCACATCACGTACATCGGAATCGAAACAAGTTGGTACGAGTTGGCGCCCTCACGCCCTACCAAACCCACGATGCGATTGGGATGCGGATACGGCAGCGGCTTCAAAATGACCTGATTCACAATGGTGAAAATCGCCGTGGTCGCGCCGATGCCGAGGGCCAGGGTGAGAATGGCGACCGTCGTGAAGCCGGGCGATTTGCGCAGCATGCGCAACGCGTAGCGAAGATCCTGAAGAATGCCTGATAGGAAGTTGCCTGCGTCCTTTCCCGGTGCGATGGGCTCGCGATATCGTGTACCTTCGACGGGTCTGAGGCTGCGAGCGAGCAGGTCTTCCCCTTTGAGTTCATCAAGTGCGATGCAGAACGCCGCGTCTTCTGATTGGCCGCTCGCGAGGAGTTCCTCATAGCGATCTTCCAAGTGCTGAGCGATTTCTTCAGCGATTTCCGCTTCGCGCGCCGGCGCAAGTTTCAGCGAAGCAAGTCTGCGAAGAATCTCCGGCTTCCAATCAGGCATTTTCAGGCTCGGTGATGCGCCCTGTGATGCGGTCCACGCCGGCAACGAATTCGCGCCAGCCCCGAAGTTGCGAAGCGAGAACCTTGCGGCCCTCCCGCGTGAGGCGATAGTAACGGCGGCGGCGCTGCCCGCTTTTTTCCACCCAGCGTCCCTGTATCCAGCCGCGCCGTTCCAGTCGATACAGCAGCGGGTAGAGCGAAGCCACGTAAAAACGAACCGCCCCACTGGAGCGCTGCTCGATCAATTTGCTGATCTCGTAGCCGTGGCGAGGACGCGCTTCGACCAGGGACAGAATCAGAAGCTCGGCGCTGCCGCGTTTCCATTCCACCCATGAGGTCGTCTCATCCATATATGGCAACGCCACATATTGAACCGCCATGCCCTGCGGAAGTCAACAGAATGTTTGGGAGTTGATCTGTGGGCGTGCAATTCCCGGGAAGTCGGTCACCGTCTGAAACAGAGCATTACAAATGCGTTCTCTCGTTTGGACTTGATTGTGTCAGCGGAGTGCAGCAAGGCAGTCACCCCACGCCAGTTCGCCGGCCGCGGATCAGGGCGCAAATGGAGGCTGCAAAATAAAAAGCAGTTCAGCGCATTTCACGTTTTTGCGTCCACCGACTGCCTCCGATTGCGCCAGAAAAAATCAGTGGACCAAATCCGAGGCGAAGACGAGGCGGATGCCGCGTTTTTCGAGCTGCGGGACCGTTTCGGCGAGCGCGGCTATCGTCGCACGATGCGGATGACCGATGCTGATCGCCGAACCGTTCTTTTCTGCATCGCGCGCCGCAAGCTCGATCTGCTTGCGCACGGCGTCTACGGTCGCGGTGTCGTCGAGAAACACCTTCCGCGATGCTGCGCGCACGCCAGCCTGTTGGGCGGCCGTGTAGGCCACCGTGGCCGCGGTCGTCCGGCTATCGATGAAAAAGAGACTCCGCGCGCGAAGGTCGGGCATCAACTCATGCATCAGAGCCGGATCCGAGGTGGCGAGCGACCCTTCATGATTGTTCACGCCCACGGCATGAGGCACGGTTTCGAGCATCCCGGCCAAAGTTGATTGCACCTGCTGCGCGTCCATTCCCACGCGCAATTCGATCTCTTCCTGCTGCGCGGCGGATGGCACAGATTGCATCGGCAGGTGCAGCATCACTTCATCGCCGCGCCGGAACGCTTCCTCGGCGACTTCGGTGGAGAGCGGCAAGTGTGGGATCACGGACACGGTAACGTGAAACGGCAGCGCGAGCACGTTATGCGCCGCGGCCCGATCGTATCCCATATCATCGAGAACGATGGCCAGACGCGGTGCGCGGGACGGCGAAGAGCCGTACGTGAAGGCGAGCGGTGTGACGATGTGAACCGAATGCGTGCGGACTCCGCGCGAGGAGAAATCCAGCACTACGATTCCACCGGACGCATTGCGTGCGATCGAAAGATCCCGGCGGCGCGCGATGCGCGTGAGCGCCTCCTCAACCGCGTGCGTCTGCGATACGCTGGAGGTTGACATGTAGATCGCGTCTGCGAATTGAGGCGCGCTGCCAGCTCGCTGCATCATTGGCCGTATCTGAATTTCCGATTTCGGACCGACGATCTTGCGGGCTGAGGCGACGATTTCCTGAGTGATGCGTCCCACCTCGGCGCTGGAAGGCTTTTTCTTCGCACACCCGGCCAGAACGGAAACGATTGCGATCATGAGAATGAAGGCGTGGGGGCGGCTCACGCGCGGAAGAGCGAAACAGTCGCGATAACTGAGCGATAGGATTGAGAGCGGGAAGCGGCGCCCGCGTTTGACTCGCACGCGCGCCGGCTAAGCAGCCTTTTTCTGTTGCGAGGCGCCAGGGTTCTGGAGCAGGTCGAGCGCTTTTTTGAGGACAGGATCATCGGGCGAAACAAGCTGTCCCGGCGGAGGAGCCGGCGGCCCGATCTGCTCGAGTTGAGCATAGCTATCGGGCGTGTTTCGCACCACCACGCTGGGAGCCACGCCGTCGACGGGAATCTCTTTCCCATTCGGCGTGTAATAATTCGCGACAGTAAGAACCAGAGCAGCCCCGTCGTCGAGAGGAATCACTTTTTGCATCGAGGCGGTGCCGTAAGTGCGGTCGCCAACCGTCTGGCCGCGATGATTGTCGGCGATGGCCCCGGCAAAAATTTCCGCCGGTCCGGCCGTCCTGTTACCGATGAGGATGGTAACCGGATCGGTCCAGACTACTTTGGAAGGATCCGCCGACGAAGTTTCCGTCGCGACCGTCTGTCCTTTCAGCGTCGCAATCGTGCCCGACTGCAGGAACAATTGCGCCGTGGCGATGCCTTCCTTCGCTGCTCCCGAGGAGCAATCGCGCAAATCGATCACCAATTTGTGCGCGCCCTGCTGGTGGAAGCGCATCAGCGCCTCGCGGATCTGGTTCGACATTCCATTATCGAACGCCGGCACGCGGACATACGCCACGCCATTCTGAAGGCGCGTCTCCGCGATCTTCGGCTGCGGAATTTTTTCGAGCGTGAGATTCACCGGCTGCGACTCGGTCTCGCCGCGCCGTATAGCCGCCATTTTGATAACCGACAGCTCAACCACTTTCCCCGGATCGCCTGAGAGCAGCATCTGAGCCTGGTCAACCGTCATCTGCGCGGTAGTGAAACCCGCCACCCTTTCGATTAAGTCGCCAAACTGCAATCCGGCTTTCGCGGCCGCGCTGTCAGGCTGCGCTGAAATCACGGAAATGAATCCGGAGCGCTTTGTCAGTGTCAGTCCTGCGCTAGCCGTCGGATTCGCCGCCGTTTCCTTTTTGTATTCCGCGTATTCGAGCGGGCTCATATATCCAGATTGCGGATCGAGCGAGTCGACGAGGCCATGCAGGGCGCCAGCCGTCACTTTGTGCATGTTGGGATCGTCGACGTAATAGCGTTGGACGCTGCTGAGAACTTCGCTGTACACGGTGAGCGCGCGGAAAGCATTGTCGTTCGACGAAGAGCGAGCGCGAACGTAGCCCGTCGTAACGTAGGCCACGACCAGCAGGGATAGTCCAATCACGATTTTCTTCGTCCAGGAGTTCATTGCGCGCCCTTTCGTCCGATGCTCGTGGCCCAGCAAGCCGCTTAAAAGTGAACCGCCTTAATTCTGATGCGCGGGCACCCTATAGCGTCTCTCGGGCAGCCTGCGGCGGTTTTCCCATTATACGGGAATTTCGAGGCTAGCTATAGCGGCCTGGTCCGAATGACATCGTTTGTTTCAGTGGGAAGTACAGGAGCGCTGCTGCCCGGACTCAGGGATGCGGGAACCTGGAGAGTACTAGGATACAGAGAACGTCAGGACAACTTAACGTACACGCCAAAGTGTATCAGTGATGCGCACAGGTATGTCGCGGCGAGAAACACAAAAAGCGATGTAAGCAGGATATGCCCTGCTACAAATGCTCTTCCCGTCGGCCAGTCGGAATGATCGTAGTAAGTAAAGTCGACAACTACGCGCAGCAGCCAATAGACGCCAATAAAAGCGGCCAGGGCCACAGCACCGCGCTGACCCCGCAGGATGTCACCATGCAAGAGGAAGGTCAGCACACCGAACGAAATGATTGTATAGACCGTGAATGCTCCGTGAACCCACATGAGTTTGCGGTTGAGCGGACTGAGCTTGCCCAAGTCTTGTTTCCAATCCAGGCGGTATGGAACCTGGAAGCTGGCAATCAGTACTGCGAAATGCCCGGCGCCGGCAAACCACAATGCCAAGCCGATCCAGCGTTGGATAGTTTGCGGCATGGTCGCGCCCTCCTGAGGCGTTACATCGCATTTAGAAAAGGCACAATCACGCGCGTCACAAACCACGGATGAAAAAGTAGCGGCAGGGGGACCAGCGCAACCGAGGCCGTCCATATTCGCCCTGTCGTACCGCTCGCCGGAACGAGCCGCTTCCCTATCTGCGATCGCTCCACGATCACTCCCAGTCCCTGGATCAGGAAATAGGCGGTCGGCAATCCGAATCCCGCCTTTGCTGGAACCGAAATAACCAGGTCGTGAAGCAGTCCCGATACGAGAAACACAGCGAGCGTCGCCACAACGGCGCCGTATCGCCTGTGAAGGGGACGAAAGACAAGTTTGTGTGAAAGATCACGAAAACCCATATTCCAGCGTCTTCCCCACAACTCGCCAAGTGATTGCGATTGAAGAGGACGCTGCATGATCGGTTCCGCGTCAACTCCCACGCTTTGCCATGCCAGCGCTATGAAGTAAAAGACCCCAAAATGAAGGACCAGCACGATTCCAATCATGCCGATCCAACCCCGCAGAAAAGGATGCGACGCTAGGAACACGGTCTTCGCCGCCGCGATCAAGGCCGCACCGGCAAATGTGTTAAGCAGAGCTGCCAGCCATTCAGCCGGTCGAACGGATCGCTTTACCGAAGCAGCGTTCAAAAACCGTTGCGCGTCCATTCCAGGCCAAAGCAGCAGGTAACCCGCGCTGCGTCGCTGGTTCCTCTTGCCCACGGCACGCTCTGCTTCCCACCAAGTTTGCCATTTGCAACCGATGAAGATCGTGCCAGCAAGCAGCCACATGAATTCCCACGGGAGCAAGAAGGACCAAAGTGCGATGCATGCCGACGGAAGCACAGCGAGCGGGAGCCACGCAATCCAAACCTGTCCGTCAGCATGATTGTGCAAAGCATCCGATCCTGGCACTACGTTACTGGCAGCGATTAGGCTCTCTTGCACGTCATCCTCCCAACGTGCGCGGGCAATTCGCCCAACGGGCACATTGCGCCACAGGCTCAAGATGCGTGAACGAATGCGGCCGTCCCGTAAGTGGCAGCGAGAAACAGAAGCGCCAACGTGATTGCTACGTCGAACCGCCGATTCTCGCGGCGCAATGCCGGATCGTAGTAGAAGAGTTGCAGCGGCACGCGGCAGAGCCAAAATACGGCTATGGTGGCGGCAAGAAATCGGCCCAAGCCGCGGCCACTCGTCAGGTCTGGTGTGAACGCAAATGTTATCGCGGAAAACAGCGCAAGAATTCCTACAATATATCCGGAATGTACGACGAAGATTTGCCGGACGATCGGCGATACTCGGGGAAGATTCTCGCGGTATTTCAGTTTTGCCGGCAGAGCAAAATTTGCTAAACCGATTGCGAGTTGGACGGCTCCAGCGACCCACAACGCCGCAGTCAGGGTGTGCACTGTCTCTCTCCTTGGCCCTTGATGCGCGTCACGTGTTTTGAGAAGCCGCACGCGCACGACAACTCGTGGCCGAACATCGCCGTCGGGCGGCAACCCAGCGATACAATGAGCGGAACGACCTCATCACCCACGGAAACTTCGCCAACCATACGACCGGCCGGGCCCACCAGATTTCACGCGACAAAGCCACGGCAGCATCCGCTCCGCCGTATTGCCGGCCGTCGGGAGCTATAAACCGGATTTCGAGCAGCAGTTCCTCGCGCGGCAAGCCGAGCAAACTTGCAACGCGAGGGTCTTGCAATGGCGCAAGCGCTAATCCTCGGCTCTTCATCGGGGGCGATAGGAGATGCGCGATTCGCGTGCAGAACCCGCAATCGGCATCGAAAAAAAGCCAGCCACGAGCATGGCGGCCTTTCGTGTCGAGCCACTCCGAAGCAAGCGAGATCACGGTTAGCCACCCTCACTGTGCCGGCCCGCGCCAAGCAACGCACCCATCTTCCCGCGTAACTTCGCCAGTCCCTTGAGTGCTCCCGCAGGAATTCGCACGGCCTCTTCGAACAATCCGGACATGACCGCCAAAAACTCGAGCATGCTCTCAAGCCGCTCGCGCGTGTATTTGTCGGAGTGGCCGGCGCGGCGCAGTTCTTCCACGCACTCGCGCAGAACTCGCAGTGTGGGATCGATCTCGCGACGCTTACGTTCCTCAGCCACGATGCGGAAGATTTCCCACACGTCTTTTACGGATTCGAAATGATCGCGCCGGTCGCCGAGCACGTGCACAACGCGCACGATGCCCCAGCCCTGCAGCTCACGGAGGGAAGTGCTGACGTTCGACCGCGCGACGGAAAGCGCGTTTGAGATGTCCTCGGCCGTGATGGGCCTGGGAGAAATAAAGAGCAGCGCGTGAACCTGAGCCACGGTTCGGTTGATGCCCCAGCGGGTGCCCATTTCTCCCCAGTGGAGGACGAACTTCTGGGCGACGGGCGTGAGCGTCCGATGTGAATGTTCTGTCATTTCTGTACATACAGAAATTACAGTATAGACCTCGAATTGTCAAGCGATTTTTGCAGACGTTCCTGGCAAGCCAACGCTTCTGAAGTCGGTTTCTGCTGTATGAGGATACCTTCTAACCTAGCGGTTCCCGCGGTCAGTCGTGAGTCAGGTGCTGCGGCTGCGACCCGATCTTCGCTCGATGCGAAACGGCCGCCTCGTGGGCGGTTTCAGCTTGTGGGCTCAGCTCCCCGGCACGGCCTCGCGCCTTCCGCCGCCAACTCAGGAACACATCCATGTAGGTGTAGAACACGGGCGTGACAAACAGCGTCACGAGTTGCGCAAAGATCAAGCCGCCAACCACGCACAGCCCCAGCGGACGGCGCGAATCTGCGCCCGCTCCGAATCCGATTGCGATGGGAAGCGTGCCCATGATCGCGGCGGCGGTAGTCATCATGATCGGGCGGAAACGGATGATGCTGCCCTGATATGCGGCTTCCGACGCCGAATCGCCTGTGGTTCGCTGATGCTCGAGCGAGAAATCCACGACCATGATGGCGTTCTTCTTCACGATGCCGATCAGCATGATCAGCCCGACGAAGCCGTAGATATCGAGCTGCATATGAAATAACGAGAGCGTCGCAAGACCGCCGAACACGGCAGCGGGCAAGCCGGTGAGAATCGTAATGGGATGGACGTAGCTCTCATACAA
>JBOGNK010000098.1:0-35470 GCA_050747085.1 Candidatus Acidiferrales bacterium | reverse complement strand
GCGTGGTGTTGCGGCAGTCCGGAGCGGCGGCTCTGTACGAAATCTGGCTGCAAGGCCTGACCGCGGCTGTTACGCATCGCGTCGTGCCGAAAGCCTTGTGGGGCTCGATGCGTGGATGGCCCGTGATCAAGGTTCTCGACGCCGTAGCGCATCCAACGCAGGACGTGTTTGGCACGGAGCCCGAAAAGGCTCGCAATGAGCTTCTGCTTGATACGCTGAAATCAGCCCATCAACAACTGGTCACGCTGGAAGGATCAGATGCGAGTAAGTGGGCGTGGGACAAGATTCATGTGGTCGAGTTCCGTCACGCATTGGATCAGGCTCCAGGTGGCAAGAAATTGTTCGACCTTGGGCCGATCGCACGACCTGGCGACGACTACACCATAAACGCGACAGGCTTCTACGCCGGCGGATACAGACAGGTGGCGGGTGCCAGTTACCGCGAGCTCATGGATCTGAGTGGCTGGGACAACTCCGTCGCGGTGAACGTACCGGGACAGAGCGGGCAGCCCGCAAGCTCACATTATTCCGATCTGCTACCGCTCTGGAGCGAAGGCCACTACTTTCCGCTTTCGTATTCGCGCACAGCGGTTCAGAAGTACACCACCGACAAGCTCGTGCTTGAGCCAAAGTAGCGATTTTGCCGGTACTAGTTCACGCCGGTCGTGTTTAGCTGGTTCAGGATTGGCTCGCGCAAGCCTTGGAGCGAAGGGCTGCGTTTGCTATCCATTTCGAAAACGATCACTTCGTTCCGGCCTGTCCGAAGCCAAGCACCCGGAAGATAGAGCGTTTGCTGTGGGCCAATGTTCCAGAAGCGGCCGAGATTGTGCCCATTCACCCAGACAGCGCCTTTGCCCAGTCCGCGTGTGTCGAGGAATGTGTCTCCGAGTGCATCTACATGGAAAAAGCCGCGGTAAAACGCTGGACCACGCACAGACCCACTCGCGAAATGGAGCGAAGCCCGATCGCGCATCGAAAGTAGGAAGATTTGCCACCCGGTTAGTTCGCGACCCGCAAAGGTCACCAAATTCGTGATCCCCTTCCTGTCGTTGCGAAGATTCGGTCCAAAATTAATTCTTCCTGTATTTTCAACCAAGATATCCAGCGCGTTGTCTTTCGAAGCGAATTCGATATGCAGATCATTCTGATCTAGCCGCCGATCGAGCGTCGCCGCAAGCCGCTGATTTACGAAAACCTCAGCGTAGTCGTGCACTTTATCGACGATCAGATCGCCGGTCGCCGGCCCTTTCACCCAAGTCCGATACAGAATGTACCCATACGATTGTCCAAGCGCTTCCATTGTCTTTGGCCGCTCGGACGCAACTCCGTTGCCGAGATTCGCCCAAGGTGATGCAGATTCTGTAAGCGGGAATTTCGGTACTGCGATGATGGGAATTGCGGCGGGCACCGGTGGCAGCTTCTGGTGGTGTATGTGATGCGCGATCACATCCCGAAACGCGAAATACTTCTTCGTCGGCCGTCCCGCTTCATCCAAGGGCGCATCGTAGTCGTAGCTCGTTGTATCGGGCTCATATGTATGCTCGAAATTGGCGCCGGCCATGAACCCGAACGAAGTTCCTCCTTCGAACATGTACAAATTCACTGAATACCCTTGCGAGAGCATCCAGTCGAGCTCCTCCGCTTGCTGCTTGAGATCGGTAACGTGATGCCGTGCGCCCCAGTGATCGAACCAGCCGTCCCAGTACTCGCCATTCATGAATGGCCCCTGCGGTCGGAGCTTTTTCAGCGCCGCAAACGAAGAGCGCGCTTCTCCGGGGCCGAAATTCACGACAGCCGGCAAATCGGGCAAGCTACCGTCCGGAAGTTCGATCGCACCGTCCGCTGTATATAGGATCACATCGCGAAACCCGGCATCACGAATCATGTCGCGAATACGAGACATGTAAACATGATCTCTGCCGAACGAGCCGTATTCGTTTTCCACCTGGACGGCGATGATCGGTCCGCCTCGCGCGATTTGCAGCGGCGCGAGCTCGCGTCCCAGATGCTTCATCCACTCCGCGGCCGGGCGCAAAAAGCTCGCATCGCGGCTTCGCAATTCCATGTTCGGATCAGCAAGCAGCCAGGCAGGCAATCCGCCAAGGTCCCACTCTGAGCAAACATACGGCCCGGCGCGTACGATCACGTACAGGCCTTCCTGCTGCGCTTCGCGGACGAATTCCGCAACGTCGAGCTGGCCGCGAAAATCGTAAACGCCCCGCCTTGGCTCATGCAGGTCCCAGAAAACGTAAGTCGAGATTGTGTTCAGTCCCATGGCGCGTGCGCCTGCGCAGGCGGTCGCGCCAGTATGCGCGTGGAATTCGCGCGTAGTGCATCTCGCCCGAAATGATTTGAAAGGGCTGTCCGTCGAGTACGAATTGTCCGTGATCGATTCGGAACGAGTGCCGTAGCGCAGCGTCAGCGCTCGGGAGCGGAGTCGCCAAGGCGAGGAAGATGAACGCAGATGTCACAACCACTGAGAGTCCGGACAGAACTCGCCGAAATCCTCCGCGTGCCGGCGCTGCCAAAAATGTGCTCTGTTGTTGCTTCATCGCGTCCCGGCCATCAAGCGCAAGAATTCGCGTTCGAAGTCGACGCGTAGGATAATGCCCCGCATCCTTGGCACCAAACGCTGTTTAACGACCTGTCCGATGGAAGAGGCGCCCTTTGCCGGACATAAAAACTTTGACCAAAGCTGTCATTCTCGCTCGAGGGCTGGGCAAGCGCATGCGCAGAGCGGATGAATGCGGCCAATTGGCTGCCGATCAGGTCGCTGCCGCGGATGCCGGCATGAAAGCGATGGTTCCCATCGGACGCCCGTTTCTCGACTTCGTCTTGGCCGCATTGGCGGACTCCGGAATTCGCGATACTTGCATCGTCGTCGGTCCCGAGCACACTCAGATTCGCGAATACTACGAATCCCTTTCTCCGCGTCGCATCACCATCCGCTTCGCCATTCAGGAACAGCCGCTCGGAACAGCGAACGCCGTACTTGCCGCGCAATCATTTGCGGCGAACGAGTCGTTCCTTGTTCTCAACTCAGACAACTACTATCCTGTCGAAGTTTTCGCAGCGCTGCGTGAACTTGGAGAGCCGGGGCTGCCTGCCTTCGAACGTGAAACGCTGGTGCGCGAAAGCAATATTCCGCCGGAAAGAATTCGCGATTACGCGCTCCTGCAGACCGATCGCGGCAGGTACCTCGAACGAATCGTCGAGAAGCCGCCGCACCTGCCTGGCGGCGCGGGCGAAAAGGTCTTCGTCAGTATGAATTGCTGGCGTTTCGACTCCGGCATTTTCTGCGCCTGCAAAAAGGTGCCGCAATCCTCGCGTGGCGAGTTCGAGCTTCCACAAGCCGTTCAGCTCGGCATCGATTCACTCGGCCTGCGCTTTCGCGCCGTGCCAATTCGCGCCGGCGTCCTCGACCTTTCCTATCGTTCCGACATTCCCACTGTAGCGCGACGCCTCGCGCACATTCGGCCTGAGCTGTGAGTACATTCGCCAACCATCTGTGCGCTGCGGGGATGAGCGACGGAGCATCCGCGGCGAAAGATGCGATTCTTGCGAAGCTGCTCGTGGAGTTGCGAGACCTGCATGACGGAATACTCGATCACGTAGTCGCATTGTTTGTTCCTGGCCGCGTCGAGCTTGCGGGCAAGCACACAGACTACGCCGGCGGCCGCAGCCTGGTCTGCACGGTTGAACGGGGCATTTGTCTGCTTGCCGCGCCGCGTCGTGATGCACAGATGTGCGTGCGGAGCGTAGATACCAGCTCGGAAGCTCACTTCGCCTTGGATGCCACCACAGAACCTGTTCGTAGCGACTGGTCGAACTATGCCATCACAGTCGCGCGTCGGATCGCGAGTGACTTTCCGAATGCGCGTACCGGCGCAAATGTCGTTTTTGCGGGTGACTTGCCTCGTTCTGCCGGGATGAGCAGTTCGAGTGCGCTGATCGTTGCGGTATTTTCGGCGCTTGCAGCGATCAATTCACTCGATAAATCGGCCTTCTTTCGCCAGTTCATCCGCAGCCGCGAAGATCTGGCGGGCTATCTTGGCGCCGTCGAATGCGGCGCTCCGTTTGGCGCTTCCTCGGGCCATCGAGGCGTGGGAACGCTTGGCGGAAGCGAGGATCATGTTGCAATTCTCTGTTCGCGCGCCGGATTCTTGCGCCAGTATTCCTACTGCCCTATTCGTTTCGAAAGGGAAATCCGCTTCCCGGAAAATCATTCTTTCGTGATCGGTGTCAGCGGCGTCGAAGCCGACAAAACCGGTAGTGCGTTGGAGGCGTACAATCGCACTTCGCTCGCGGTGGGCACGATTTTCGATCTTTGGCGCAGTGCGACAGGGCGCAATGATCCATCGCTCGCTGCCGCGATCGCTTCAGCTCCGGATGCAAGAGATCGCATACGTGGAATCCTGGCCGAATCGCGAGAGACCGGATTCGCATCAACGACGCTGCTGAGCCGGTTGGCGCAATTTGCGGAAGAGAGCTATGAAATCGTCCCCGGCGCGTCCGATGCGCTCGCGGCAGGTGACTTGGCGCGCGTGGGCGTGCTGGTAGACCGCTCGCAACATCTGGCCGAAATCTGTCTCGGGAATCAGACGCCGGAAACAAGTGAACTTGCGCGCTCGGCAAGGGCCTTGGGGGCGGTAGCTGCGTCGGGGTTTGGCGCTGGATTTGGTGGTAGCGTGTGGGCGCTAGTCCCTTCGAAGCGGGCGAGCGAATTTCGTGATTCGTGGGCAGATCATTATCGCCAGCGGTTCCCGGCGCGCGGGGAGGCCAGCGAATTTCTGATTACTCGCCCGGGTCCGAGCATAGTTAAATTTCAACCACTGTGTTCCGCGACTTGAGTTCCCGAGGAGCATCGTTGAAGCCCAAACAGCCGAAACAGAGCTTGCACGATCGACTTCGCGCAGCCAGAAACGAACTTTCGCGTCGGGACTTTCTCAGCCAAGCGGCGCTGCTCACTGGAGCTCTGCCGGCAGTCGGCTACTTGAGCCACTTCGACACGGCGCCCGCGTCTGCGATGCAGTCGACCGCCGCAAAGGCCCAAGCAAATATTCAAGGCAAAATCGCGTCGCTTCGGAACCGAGTCATTTCCGCGGAATGGGAAATCTCACCGAAGGGGTTGCGCCTCATCCGAGTGAAAGACGGCACGTCGGGGCAGACGATCGGCGAGCAAGGCCCGGCTTTCGCACTTCTCATTCGTGGCGACAGCGGAGAAGTGGTTTCCTCTGCCATGAAGCTGATCGGCTCGCCTCGGGTCGAGATGCTCGAAGCGAATCCCGCGGCTTCGCGCTTCTGCGAACGTGTCAACGGCCGCGCAGTCTCTGCCACTCTTGAAGACGTACGGCATCGCGTGCGCGTCTACTGGCGAGCGATCCTTCGCGACGGCTCGCACTACATTCGTCAGGAAATCGCGCTTGAGGCGATCGCGGGCGATTTGCCGGTCGATCGAATCACGCTGATGGACCTGAGCGGCCGCGGCCCGGAAGTTGCCGGCAGCGTCAAAGGGTCGCCAATCACGCGCGGGAACTGGTTCTTTGGGCTTGAGCATCCGTTGTCGGCGAGCAAAGTCGAAGGCAACCGCGCGACGTGCAGCATCAACCGCCACCTGCCTCTGGCGCACGGCAAGACTGCGACTTACTCATCCGTGATCGGGGTAACTGACACTGGCCAACTGCGCCGCGGCTTTCTGCGCTACATCGAGCGCGAACGCGCGCATCCTTACCGCACATTTCTGCACTACAACTCGTGGTTCGATCTCGGCTACTTCACTCCTTACGATCAGACCGGCGCTCTTGGAGTGATCAACGCTTTCGGCCGCGAGCTGCGCGAGAAGCGCGGAGTCGTCCTCGATTCGTTTCTCTTCGACGATGGATGGGACGATCACAATTCGCTCTGGAAATTCAATTCCGGCTTTCCACACGGCTTCGCTCCGCTTCGCACGGACGCGGCAAAATACGGTGCAGCGCCGGGAATTTGGCTTTCGCCTTGGGGAGGGTATGACGGCCCTCGAAAGCAGCGCCTCGCGTACGGGAAACTGCACGGCTTCGAGGAAAGCTCCGACGGTTTCGTGCTTTCAGGGCCGCGCTATTTCCGGCGGTTCCACGAAGTTTGCATGGACATGGTGCGGAAGTACGGCGTGAACCAATTTAAGTTCGACGGTACAGCCGACACGTCAACGGTATATCCCGGCAGCAAATTCAACAGCGATTTCGATGCGATGATCAGTCTGATCGAGGATTTGCGCGCCGCTGAAAAGAATCTCTACGTCAATCTGACGAGTGGAACGTATCCGTCACCTTTCTGGTTGCGCTATGCCGACTCGACCTGGCGCGGCGGCGAAGACGATTCATTCACCGGGGTCGGCAGCGATCGACAGCAGTGGATCACGTACCGTGATGCCGCCACGCATGAACACGTGGTCCGCTCTGGCCCTCTCTATCCACTAAATTCATTGATGCTGCACGGCCTGATCTACGCGCGACACGCCAAGCGGCTCGACACCGATACTGGGCACGACTTTCCATCTGAAGTTCATTCTTATTTCGGTACGGGGACGCAGCTTCAGGAGATGTACATCACGCCGTCACTGCTTTTGGGTCCCGATTGGGACGTACTGGCTGAGGCCGCGAGCTGGTCGCGCCGGAATGCGGACATTCTGGTCGATACGCACTGGATCGGTGGCGATCCCGCGAAGCTGGAGGTGTACGGCTGGGCGTCCTGGTCTCCGCGCGGAGGAATCATCACGCTGCGCAATCCGAATAAAGTGCCGCAGACGTACGCGCTCGATGTGCAGTCCGCATTCGAGCTGCCCGAAGGCGCGGCGGAAAGCTACAGCGCACGCAGCCCGTGGAAGAATGCGGTGGGCACGCCCTCAGTCAAATTGCGTGCACGCGATACGCGCATCATCAATCTTAAGCCGTTCGAGGTCTTGACGCTCGAAGCTACGCCGCGCTGATTACAAGTGAGTGACAGAATGGCCTCCGTAATGAGTGTCGAGCAGGCTGCCAGACGAGACAAACTGCCCCGTCTGCGTCCGGATTTCCCAACAGCCTGCGCAGAGGTTCCCGCCTGTAATGAGGAGGTCGCCGTTTGAGAGAGTTGCGATGCCCGCCCCCGCCCGCTGATCGAGAAGGAGACCCAGTCGACACAAAGTTGCCGTTTTGGTCGCGAATCTCCCATGTTGAAGGAGAGCCGGTATTCGGACATGTAAAAGGGGGGTATGGTTCGTCTTTTGTCGCTTCCGGCGCGCCTTCCACGCACGATCCAAAGGTAAACACGTCTCCATTCGCCAGCAGAGTCGAACCGGCGCCGTCGTTAAACGCATTGACCAGGCAGCCGGTGCTCACAAACGCCCCGGTCTGGCTCCGGATCTCCCCACGTCCCCGGCGCGTTGTCGCCTCCCAGAAGCATTACGTCCCTACTGCACGGTGAGCATGACTGTTGTCGTGCGAGTCTCAGAGCCAGTGGTTCCCGTAACCGTGATGGGGACAGGCTGCGTGCCGGGACTAGTCGGCGCTGTGATGGTGAGCACAGTGGTCTGGCCACCGGGGACAGCTGTTTGGCTGAAGCTGCAGCTTGCGCCGCTGGGGAGTCCCGAACACGCCGAACTATTTGAAAAATTAACTGTCGTCGCGCCGAACGAGCCGATGGACACAACGGTTATCGTTGTCGTGCCAGTGCCACCGGATGTAGTGACTGCAGCGGGGCTCGCGGACAAAACGAAATCACTGGTCGTGCTGACGTTCCAGTCGGTCACGAGATTGTAGACGTTCAGCGAGCCCAGGCCGGTCGCCATGTTGTAGCCTGCCGTGGCGTTGTAACCGAGCGAGCTGTTCGCTTCCACTATACCGATCGTGTCGGCGCTGCCACCGCCACCACCTCCTCCTCCGCCACCACCGCCACTATCAGAGCTGCCGCCGCCACATCCAGCGATTGCAAGAAACGCCAGAAAAACAACTGAAGCGCACGCGAACGCCCAACGGCGATTCGCCCGACGGAATAGCCAGAAGCTTGCGAGCGAAAGGCCGAATCCGAGAAGCAGGAGTGCCGGCACGCGCCATTCGTTTATGACGCCCGGGCCGACCGAGGGCGGCAGAGCCGACGACGAAATCACGCAATCTGGAGTCCCCTTGCCGCACGGCATCGCGTTTGAGCCGGAAGTCACCTGGTAGAAGATGCAGCCGCTGTTCAGCGTCCCGCTTGAATTGCAATTCGCCCAACTCTGGCCAGCAAGCGCATAGAGCTGCTGGTTTGGCAGCCCAACGGCGCTCCCTTGCGCCTGATTTAACAGAGCCACCATGCCCACAAACACTTCGGCCGAAACGGAGGTTCCTCCGACTCCCTGAATATTTGGAAAGCTGCTCGACGAACCCGCGGCCAAGCTGCATGCGCCGGTGGCACCGGTGGTGTCCTGTTGGCAATACAGATAGAAATTCTGGAAAGTGCCGTCGCCGGCGAACACGGAAATGTCCGGGATGTCACGCTTGCCGTCGTTTGGGACGCCATTGCCCGTTTGCCAGGTAGGTTTTGCGTATCCGCCGGAGCAAGTGGACAAGGTAGTTCCGCTGGAAGTGCAATCGCTGACACCGCCGCCGCCGCCATAAGGCAGGACGAGCTCGCTCAAGCTTCCGGTTGTGGCCGTGGGCGGCGCGGCTGCTGCGTAGTTGTTGCAGTTCGTCTGCGCGCTTTGGCTCGCAGTCGGATCATAGAGCGCATCGAGCGGAACGTTCACGCACGAATCGTTATAGACAATTTCGGGGATGTAGCCTTTGACGGACGCCTGCGTCGCGGAGGAATTGGAGCTATTCCAGAAGTTGTTCGCATCAGAGACGGTTCCATCGTTGAAGTCGGTGCCACCGACTGCCACGTTGAACGGTGTGGACGCGATGCCGCTGATGGCCAGGCCGCATACGGCCGGATCGTTGTACTGAGTGGGATTCTGATTCGGGGCGATGCACGGCACGCCAGAAGTCGGCGTGTTCAAAGGGCTATCACAGGCGGTCGAGCCGTTATCACCCGTCGATACAACAACCGTAATGCCTTCCGCTGCCGCTTGTGTCCACAAGCCGGTTCCGGGATCGCCATAAAATTGATTACCCGCTGCGCCGAGGAAAAATTCGCATTCTCCGTAGCTATAGCCAAGCACCGACGCCTTCAGGGTGCTCTGATTGTTGATAATGTATTGCGCCGAGGTGTCGCCGCCAAAGGTGGTATTCGTGCTTCCTGATACAACCAGATCTATGGTTGCACCCGGCGCAACGGCACCCGCCCACTGTGTGTCAACGTCCGCTTCCGATTCATTTCCGGCCGCCTGAACGCCCGGATTGGTCGAGCTGCTGCCCGGCGTGTAAATTACGTGTGGGGTCGCCGCTGGCAATCCAAACAGCGAACGGAAATTCGTGAAATCGGCTGGGTTGATATCGCTGTCGGAGACGATCGCGATGGTCTGGCCGCTGCCGTTGATCGGCGTACTGGCAGTCCACAAAGGCAGAATGTTGTAAATCGTGGCGAAGTCGTAAGGCGTCAGCGCGTAGCAATTGGTGCCGCTTCCATTGCAACCCCCGGCGAACGTGAACTGGGGGCGCACGCCCGTCTTGGCCGCGGCTTTACGGACCAATTTCCCTGATTTGTTGCGTGCAAAGGTGCCTGCAAAGCGGCTCGCGGGCTTGCGCGGGAAATTGTTCAGCGATGCAATGCCCGCCACCACCGGCGCGAGCGCCTCGGGAATTGCCGGATCATTCGCATTGGCCCAGTATTGCTTGCTGTCGACCGCGTACTTGTGAATCGCGGTGTGAAACGCCGCCTGCACTTGTCCCGCATTTCCCGAGAACAGGATGAGGTTGCGGCCGTTGGCTACGCTGTCGACGGTGAAGCCCTGCGACGTAAGCCATCCTGTGATCTTCTGGATGTCGCCTTCCGAAGCGCCGAACTGCTGGCCGAATTCGTCCGGCGTTAGCCATTTGTGATAATTCAAGGATACCGGGTTCTGCTGTTCCTTCAGCAAATCCTGCAGCCGGGTTGATTGATCGGGAGTGCTCTTCAAGACGAGCATCATGCGCTGCATCGGCAGGCTCACCGGAGCGGGCCCGCGATCGAATCGTGCCTGAGCCCACGGGTGCACATTGCCGCCCAGCACTACGGTCCGTGAGTTGTCAATCCGGGCTGTAATTTGTGACCGTGGTGAACTGATCTGTCCGGCGACAACCAAGGTCAGACCGCAAACGACGACTAGCAGTACAACGCCTCTTGCCATCTTCATATGTTTGGCACCTTTTGGCGAGTCAGAGAGTTTTCGAATCGCTCCACTCTTCTGAGAAATGAACGTTGGACTAGCCCCGACGGGTCCGCCCGAACCGGCACTCAGAAATATGGCCTGATCGAGCCCTGTGCGGCTCAAACCCTGCCTGCGGCAGCGAACCTTGGCTGCTACTCAGATGCATAACAGGCAGGGTAGGATGGACCGCGACCCCATACTGAATATCTACCTCAGGTGTATTAACCCTGTGAGCGCAAAAAGTTCCATAGTTTCCATCCCACACTTGAGATCAAGGCCGGAGCACCGGACCCCGGACCTGGCTCCGAACATGGAAGCGGTTGCCGCACGAAGGGAGGAACGTCTTACTGCCTGTAAGAGATCGAAAGGGGTTTTACAACGATCCTGTGGAATGAGGATCGCTGCGTGCAAACGAGCGTCTTGCGCGCGCGAGCCCTCGGCTCGCGCCTGTTATACCCATTCGCCGGCGCGCAGCACTGGTTCTTCGCTGCCATCTGCACTGATGCCGTCCACGTCGATGCGGTTCGATCCAATCATCCAATCGACGTGAATCAGGCTCTCGTTTGCTCCTCGAGACGCGAGTTGGTCTTTGCTGAGGCTTTTTCCATTCTCGAAACACATGCTGTACGCCTGGCCTAGCGCGATGTGGCAGGCAGCGTTCTCGTCATACAGCGTATTCAGGAACAGCAATCCGCTCGAAGCGATGGGGGAAGAATGCGGAACGAGCGACACTTCTCCGAGTCGCCGCGCCCCTTCGTCCGTTTCGATCATATTTTTCAGTATCTGCTCGCCATTTGCCGCGTGAGCCTCCACGATCCGCCCGCTGTCGAACCTCACTGAAATGTCCTCGATCATCGTCCCTTGATAGGACAACGGCTTCGTGCTGGTCACGTGCCCTTCGACGCGATCCTTGTGCGGTGTCGTGAACACTTCCTCCGTCGGCATATTCGGAATGCAGTAGCGGCCGTTGCGCGGTGTCGATCCGCCGCCGAGCCAGAGGTGATCGTCTGCCAGGCCTACGCGCAGATTCGTTCCCGGGCCGCGAAAATGCACGGCCGCGTAACGCTTCGCGTTGAGTCGGTCGGCGCGAGCATGCAGGTTGGCATCATGCTGCTTCCATGCGGCGACGGGATCGTCCTGATCGACGCGCGATGCTTTGAAAATCGCGTGCCAGAGCCGCGCAAGCGCTTCGTCTGGCGACACGTCCGGGAAAACGGCGGATGCCCATGCGGGCGTCGCACTGGAAACGATCGTCCAGTTGATCTCCTCGCGCGTGATCAGTTCGAGCGCCGGACGGTACGCTTTCGACGTCGCACGATTGGCGCGACTTACCTTTGCCGGGTCTTCTCTCGAAAGCAACGAGGGATCGTTACCGGTGATCGCAAGGCGGGCCGCGCCGGAACGGTACGCAGCCGCCATACCTTCGTAAAGCCACGCGGGAGCCACATCGAAGCTCTCGTTACGCGCGTGATGGAAGCGAAGCAGCGCTGCCTGTTCGTCGGCAAACAGTGTGGTGACGACCGTGGCACCCGCTTTATAGGCTTGCTCGGTGATGCGCCGCGTCAGCGGGACTGCGTCGAGCGTTGCAGTCATCACGACTTCCTGTCCCTGCGCGAGCCCCAGCCCAACACGCACAGCAACTTCCGCAAGCTTGTCCAGATTGCGCGCGAATTCCGGCGTTTCCGTGAAATTTCCTTTGGCAAATGCACCCGACGATGTCATGCGTCCATTATGCCTTGCACCTCTTGCATGCACAACGCAGCGTGACCTCGTTCCAGCAAGCGCACGATACCTAGCCCACCTCAGAAACGGTGGACGCCTAATGCTGATTTTTCGCACGTGGTTTGGCGACGGTGATGTAGGGACGTAGCTTTTCAAAACGAGACGAAGAAATTCGACGGACCGCGAGCAGGTCTTCGACGCGATGGAATGGGCCGCTCTTTCGGCGGAAATCGAGGATGGCCTGCGCGGTGGCGGGGCCTATGCCGGGGAGTTGCTCAAGCTGCTCGACGGTCGCGGTGTTCAAGTCGATCGGCTTGGTAGGCAGTTTCTTTTTGTGATTTGCGGCCGCGGATATCGTGACGCAGAGAAGGATAATGGCGCAGACAGCCGCGACACGCGATACCAAACGGAAGGCGCGACTCATCGAAGAAGGTGACGCGTCGGATGAAAAATGGCTACCGCCACGGCGACTGCCAATAAGAGCAGAACTGCAGCCGCGACGATGATCTCGATGCGTTTGCGTTTCTTCGATCCGGGGTTGGCGAGCGCGAACGCAAAATCTTTTTCGAAGTTTGCGCCGGTCACGAAAGGCAGCGCCGCAATGATTCCGGATCCGATCAGGAGAACCAGAAGACCTCGCGAGGCTGCGCTAGACGCGCCCGTTACGACGCGCGCCATCAGATAAAACATTGCCGACAGGTAGAGAAGAATCAAGTCGACGGCGTAGAGAAATCGGTAATGTCCGAGTATCCATTGCCGAAGCCCACGGCGTTCAGCGGAGAGACCGCCGGTTGAGCCGGAGGTTTCCGCGGGCGATGAACGCTGTTCGAGATTGTCTTGCTGAAGCATTCTGTATTCGCTCACACGGATCGATTCAGCTCCTGCCCAGGTTGTTGAGGCAATGCCGGTGCGGTTCTGTCGCCATCGAAGCTCGTCGCGACCTGTTACGACGCAACCATCTGGACAGGCCGGCCATTTGCGTCGAACACCTCCAGATGTCCGAACAGCGCGGATTGTTCAAGAATTTGCTCACGGTCGCCAACAATAACGATCTGCGCGTTCGCCGAGTCGAAATGGCGCCGCGACGCGGCCAGAACATCTTCCTCCTTGAGCGCGCGAATGTGCTCGCGATACTTTTCGAGATAGTCCTCGGGCAGCCGGTCGAGATACTGCGTGGAAAGCTGCGCGAGCATGCCGTCTTGCGTCGCGATGCCGAGCGAGAAAACTCCGGTCAGGTAACTGCGCGCGCTTTCGACCTCTTCGCCGGTAACGGGCAGCGAGCGCATGCGGTCCATTTCGTAAAAAATCTCCGTAAGCGTTGCCGCAACCACTTCGTTGCGCACCGCCGCATGCACGCTGAAGTAGCCATGCTGGCGCAACGGATTCAGGCCGCTTCGCGGGCTGTAGGTGTAACCCTTTTGCTCGCGAATGTTGGCCACCAGCCGCGAATGGAACGCCCCTCCGTAAATTGCATTAGCAAGCACCGTGCGATACCAATCGCGGTCGTGACGCGTGACTGCCAGATTGCCGAGAACGATCTGCGCCTGCACGGCACCGGGAAGGTGGACCAGATAAACGCGACGTCCGGAATGCGGCGGTGGTGATTGGACGAACTGCGGCTCCGGTTGCGGCGCCTTCCATTCGCCAAGAGTCTTTTCCACCTGCTCCATCATGGCGGCGCTCGCGAAATCGCCGACGGCGATCAGCAGCGCGTTTGCCGGTGTGTAGTGACTGCGGTAGAACTCTTTGAGTTGCTCACACCGGTAGGACGTTACCTGTTCCGCTGTCGGCGTAATGACTGCATACGGGTGTTCGCCGAACAGAGCGCGGCGGAAACGGTCGCTGGCCAAAAAACCGGGCGTCGTGCGCTCGATCTTTAGCTCTTCGATCTTCTGGCGCCGCTCGCGCTCGAATTCGCCTTCCGGAAACGATGCATTGCGCGCGAGGTCGGAAAGAAGTTCAAGGAGCCCCCCGGAAAATTCAGCGAGACCTGAAACCGAAATGGCGCTCGAATCAGTGCCCGCATTCGTGGCGAGATCGCCTCCCATACGTCGCAAATCCTCTTCGATTTGCCGGCTTGTCCGCGAAGCAGTCCCCGTGCGGACCACGCTTGCAGTGATCTCGGCGAGCCCCGGCGAGCTATGCGCCACGGCAGCGTTGCCGCTGCGAAAGAAAAGCTCTACCGAAAGCTTCGGGAATGTGTGCGACTCGGCGAGCACGACTTCCAGCCCGTTGGCAAGAGTTCTGACCGTGCGTTTGGGCCAGGCCACGGAACGCTCTGCGCTGAGAGCAGGTGCGGCGGCGCGGTTCGAATTGACGGCAGCGGGAGTGCTCATTGCGCTGCTCCTTTCTCAACCGGCCGCCGAATCACGACCGCACGATTGCTGGGGATCAGAATTTGCTGCGCGAGCGACCTCACTGCATCTGGCGTAACCGCGAGAAACTCGTCGAGAACCGTATTCACGCGATCGGGATCTCCATCGAACAGCGTGAAGGAAGCGAGATAATGCATCAGTCCGAACCGAGGCATATAGGAGCCCATTCCGCCTTCGAGCATGGAGTAATAGTCCGAGCGTATCTTCACTTTTACCGGGTCGAGTTCCTCGCGTGTTGTTCCCTGTAGCGCGAGTTCGAGAACGATGCTGTCGAACGCGCCGATCGCTTCGTCAGTCGAAAATTCCGGCTTGGGAAAAATCCGCGTGACCATTTGCGTGGGCCCGTTCGTTTCCAACAGGTCGGCGCCGCCGCTGGCTTCCACCGCAATCTGCTTTTCGAGCACGAGCCGGCGATGCACGCGGCCTGCGCGTCCGCCATGCAGGATGCGATCGAGCACGGCCGCTGTGTACCAATCCCTTGTGCCTCGGGGCGGCATGGTGTAGCCGATTGCGATGCCGGCAAGCGGTCCGAATTTTTCGGATACCTCGCCGCGGCGCTCTTCCTTCTGTGGCGGCTCGGAAATGTCAGGGCGAGGCGGCGCTGGACCGCGCGGAATTTCTTCGAAGTACCGCTTGGCGAGTTCGAACGCCTCGCGCGGATCGAGATCGCCGACCATAAGAAGCACCGCGTTGTTCGGAGCGTAATACGTGCGGAAAAATGTGCGCACGTCCTCGAGTGTGGCCGCATCGAGATCCGCGAAGTCGCCGTAGAAATTGTGGGCGTTCGGCCAATTGCGGAATGCAACGGGAGGCAGATCGAGCCACGGGAAGCCGCCGTAGGGTTGGTTCATCACGTTGACGCGAACTTCTTCCTTCACTACGTCGCGCTGGTTGCGCAGGTTTTCATCGTCCACCTTCAGCGCGCGCATGCGGTCGGCCTCGAGCCAGAGGACGCGCTCAAGTGCGTTGGAGGGCACCGCTTCGAAATAGTTCGTAATGTCGTAGTTCGTTGTCCCGTTCAGCAGGCCGCCAGAGGAATTGATCAGGCGAATGTGCTCCATCTTCCCGGCATTCTCGGAACCCTGAAACATCATGTGCTCGAACAGGTGAGCGAAGCCGCTGCGTCCGCGCGGCTCCAATCGAAAACCGATCTGATAGTAAACGCCGACGGTGATGAACGGCGCGGAATGATCCGGTGATGCGACGACACGCAGCCCATTGCCGAGAGCCGTATGTTCTACAGGGATATGAAGCTGTTTCAACCTGACCTCCGATTGCAGTCCGATTTTCTATTCTGACGAAAAATCCGCGGTTTGCAAACACGTGGTTGCGAATCGCCACAATGAGCCGCGCAGAAAGTCACCACGTGGCACGCGGCGTCACCTTTTGCGCAGCGAGCGCCGGATTTTCGCAATCGCTTCCGCCGGCTTCTCGGCCAGCACGCGTGCTGAAAGAAGCGAGAGCGCCGCATATGCGTCTCCGAATTCACGCGGGTACCGGCGCAGCGCCTCCGCGTGAGCCGAAACGATCGCATAATCTTTTCGCGCAAGCGGTCCGGTCCAAGCGGCGCGCGGTCCTGCCGCTTCGAAATTGTCGAGCATCTGGCGCGTCAAGGGCAGCAGCGCTTTCAGGGCACGGTCACGGCCAAAGCCGGCGCGTGTCAGAATCTGCGTAGCCGTTTCCATCACCGCCAACGCGTGACCTGCGGCGAACGTCCCCGCTGCATGATAAGCAGCCTTTGCTTCCGGATCGATTACGACCGGCTGACCGCCGAGTTCCCGTGCGATTTGGCTCGCGACGCGGCGGCCCGCGGCCGTTCCTTCGATGGCAAACATGATGCCGATCAATTTCGGCGGCTCTTTTCCGGTAAACGTCTGCATCGGATGGAGCGAACCCGTTGCGGCCCCAAGCCGCACGAGTGGACGAAGCACACGACTATCGAGTGCACCACTTGTGTGTAAAACCACCTTACCTTTCAAACTTCCGGCAGCAACGTGAGCGAGATTGTCAGCCAGTTCGGCGAGTGCCGAGTCGCCGGTGGTCAACAGGAGTACGCGCGAGGCAAATACATCGCGCTCCAGTTGCGCAAATGGCTTTCCAGCACCGATCCAGCGGACGGCTTCACGAGCGCGCGTATTCGATCGCGCGACAACCGCTTCGATGCGCCATCCGAGTTGGCGAAGCCGGCGGCCGAGCGTTCTACCAACGCGTCCCGCGCCAATAATGGAAATCGTTCGATTCATTTGCTTATTGCCAAAGCGCCCCTAGCGGCACTTAAACCAAGCCGGTCGAAATTGCGACGGCGCTAGTTCTGAACAGGTTCTACGCCTACGCTCAGAGGTCGTTGCAGCGCGTGATAGCATAGCGTGATTTTCAAGGTGTCTTCGGAGGAATTCGCAGCTTGCACATCTTTTGGACGGCATTGTTCGGACTAATTGCGTTTCTGTGGGCTCTTCAGTCGATCGAAATTGCCCGCGGCGTTCGGTTGGTGCCGCACCTGAAAGATGTGCCGCCTGCAGACGGACCGGGCTTACCGAAGATATCGATCCTTGTCGCCGCACGTGACGAAGCCAAGAAGCTGCCGCAGGCGCTCGCCTCGTTTCTCGCTGTCGATTACGCGGACTACGAAGTGGTTGCGGTGGATGACCGCTCAACGGACGAGACGCCAAAGATCATGGACGCGGCCGCTAGCGAGCATCCGATTCTTAAGGTCGTCCACGTCGAATCACTTCCAGAAGGCTGGCTCGGGAAACCTCACGCATTGCAGGAGGCATATGAGCATTCGACGGGCGAATGGCTCGTCTTCACCGATGCCGACGTGTATTTTGCTCCGGACGTGCTGCGGCGCGCCATTGCTGTCGCGCTTGAGAATCACTGGGATCATCTGACGCTTCTCGGGCGCGCCGAAATGTTCCGGTTCTTCGAGAAAATCACAATGACGTTCTTTGGTTTCGGATTTGTGATCGGAACCAAACCCTGGCAGGCACACAACCCAAAATCGCGCGGCTATCTTGGCGTCGGCGCGTTCCAGATGGTCCGACGGAGCAGCTACGAAGCTATGGGGATGCACCGCAAGCTGCGGATGGAAGTGATTGACGATATGAAGCTCGGGAAACTTGTAAAGGAAGCAGGCTTCACCTCCGGTGCGGTGAGAGCGGGAGAATCGGTGAGCGTGCACTGGCATGATGGTGTGAGGAATATCGTTCGCGGGACGACGAAAAACTTCTTCGCAACGTCCGGCTTTAGCTTGCCGCGTACGCTGTTTCGTATTTTAGGGCTGCTGCTGATGTGCGTATTTCCATTTTGCGCGCTGGCGTTCGTTCATGGATGGGCGAGGGCGTTCGACATTATTGCCGTTGCGTTGCCTATGATCGCGGACGGCGAGGCTGCGCGGGAATTCGGGGTGAGCCGCTTATGGGGACTGTCGCTGCCGATTGGAGCGCTGATTTTTGTATGGATGCTGGGGCGGTCGATGGTCGTCACGTTAAGACAGGGCGGGATCGAATGGCGTGGAACGTTCTATCCGCTGAAGGATCTGAAGAGCGGGATCGTGTGAAAGGATGGACGGAAGCTCGTCGAGCAGCGCAGTACCAGGACCCATGTCGCGACAAAAGGGTAGAGGAAATTTCGGCAACCTGTGGCGGTTAGAAAATGTTTTCTCCTTTGTTATCAAGTTCATACGAGGAGTTTTAATCGTCAGGGTGTGGCGATTAGACGCCCGACAGGGGTAGGGCGCCATGATGGGTAGTCCCCGCGAAAGGTGAGGCCGGGCCACGATGGGCGCGCACGCTCAGCAACGCCGGCTGGCAGGCTATCTCCCCTGTGTGCGATCAGATGTTCAGCGTGACAACGGGGCTTATTTGATTCTCTGCTGTCCCTCCACGCATTCGGAGCGTGCTAATGTAGCGAGCCGCGATGCTCCCTTTGGAGGTTTGAATGGAGATCCAGGACGCTCAACGGGAAGTGCGGTCTGTCTATATTGGCGGATTTTGGGGGCAACTCCTGTACTCCATCCTTTGGCTGGTCTCTGCGGCGCTGGGCACGTGGGTCAGTCCAAAAGCGTCGATCCTGACTATTGTCATCGGAGGAATTTTCGTCTTTCCGCTCATGCAAATGATACTGCGCTTGTCGGGCCGCCGTGCCTCGACGAGCAGAGGGAATCCATTTCATTGGCTGGGGATGCAGATCGCGTTTGTGTTGCCGTTTTCGATGCTGCTGCTTGTGCCCGTAGGCCTTTATCGCCTGAACTGGTTTTTTCCAGCGCTGATGGTTCTTCTGGGCGCGCACTATTTGCCGTTTGCTACGTCATACGGGATGCGGATGTTTTTGTTCCTCGGGGGAATTCTGCTGGCGGAGGGCGTCGTAGTGGCGCTTTATTTCTCGGGGGCGTTCAGCACAGGCGCATGGATTGCGGGACTAACGTTGTTCGTTTTCGCCTGGATTGGGCGGGCGATCGTGACGGCCGAAGTAAGAAGCCAGGTGACGGCCGGCGTCGAACGCGCGGTTTGAGTACCGCAAACCGCATGACACAGAATGCGCCGTTTCGCGGCGCGAAGTGAGGCGCCCGTACAACGGCGACTGGTGGGGCAAGAACGAAGGCAAAAAGCAGATCCCTCACCCCCATTCCCGCAGAGAACGCGGGACTGGGTTCCCACCCCAGCACGCAACAACGGCGTGCCGGGGACCCCGGGGTTCGGGATGACAGCGCCGGTCCCACGACACCGGTGACAGCGCCCGCCTGAACGCGGGCGGCCGCTACAAGGGCGTCGAACGCCTCCGAGGACGATGCGCGGAAAAGCCTCACCTCTTACGAGGTGAGCTACATCAAACCAAATCTGCCGGACATTGCGCTAACGCGAGCGTGGCGGCGGCGCGACGATCGGGGCGAGGTCGGCTTGCTTCAGTTCGCGATTGACGGCAGGAATGTCGTTCGTCTTGATGGCCGACCATTTCGCCGTTGTTTTCACCAGCGTGGCACCGGCGTCGGCAAGCGCGTGCATTGCTTCGGCTGTCGGCGCGGACTGACCTGTATCGACCGCGCGCGCCACTTCGGAGAATTGCCCGCTGAGATAGGTCAAGCTGGTTTCTTCCTTCGGGGGCGGCGGCACGTTGCCCGGTTCGACGCGGGGAGGAGGAGTGCCTCCGACTGATTCCGCGTCGCGATCCAAGCGGCGGAGCGCTGATTCGAGAGCCGAATGTCCACCGGCCTGCTTGCGCAGCGCGGCAATCTGCTTGCGCACCTGACGCACCTCACTCTGTTCCGTATTCACTTCCGTTTGGCGGCGATCGATCATCATGCCGGTTTCGAACTGTTTCTGCAGATCGATCAGCGGCGTCTTGTTGCGCGGGTCCAGTTTCACAGTGAGCGGTTGCGTGTAGCTCTTACCGTCGACTGTGAGCTTGACGGTGTAATCGCCGGGAAGAACGGCCGGACTGCTGCCGCCGAATCCGAAGAAAGCGGCGCCTGGAAAACGGCTGCCGCCTGCAACGGGAGTGTAGCGAAGGTCCCAAACGAAGCGGTGCATTCCGGCAGCAGCGGAAGGCGGCTGCGGCGGATGGATCCAGGAAGCCGGGAACTCGAGCACGTCTGGATTGATCGCTGGAACGTGCTCCGCACTCGAATAACTGCGCACCGGGCGGCCCTTGGAATCGAGAATGTCGATCTTCAGGGCATCGGACGCGTCGGATTTCAGGTAGTAGTCGATCGCGGCGCCAACGGGCGGATTTTCCGCAAGAGCTTCGTCGCGCGGCATGGGCGAACCGTAGTCCGCGCCGGGATTCATGCGAAGCGCGGTCGCCGGGCGGAAGAGATACGCGTCGGATTGAGCGACCTCGCCGGTGATCTGGCGCAGGGCAGTGATGTCGTCGAGAACCCAGAAACCGCGGCCGTGCGTGGCGACGATCAGGTCGTTGCCGTGAACGGCGAGATCGCGCATGGAACAAGGCGGCAGATTGAGTTGGAGCGATTGCCAGCTGTCGCCGTCGTTGAACGAGACGTAGACGCCGAGTTCGCTGCCGGCAAAGAGCAGGCCTTTGCGCTGCGAATCTTCCTTCACCGTTTGCATGTAGACGCCGGCGGGAAGGCCGGTGGTGATGAGCTGCCATGTTTTTCCGCTGTCGCGCGTGCGATAGATGTACGGATTGTTGTCGGCCAGGCGATGGCGGTCGACTGCGGCATAGGCCTCGCCGGCATCGAAGTGCGACGCCTGCATCATGACGATCTTGCTCCATGAGCTGACCTGCGGCGGCGTGACGTTGTGCCATGTTTTGCCGCCGTCGGGCGTCATCTGAATGTAGCCGTCGTCGGTGCCGATCCAGACGAGACTTGCATGCGTTTTCATTGGAGACGGCGCGATCGTGTAGATCACACCTCGACGCGCGTAGGGCGGAGCGTCCTCGGTGGTTGCCGCATCGAGATTTTTTGGAACGCCAGGATTGACGCGCGTGAGATCGGAGCTGATTTGACTCCAGCTATGGCCGCCGTCGAGCGTGCGATAGAGATACTGATTGCCAAAGTAGAGCGCGCGCGGATCGGCTTCGGAAAAAACGAGCGGCAAGGTCCACGTTTTGCGGAACGGACCTTTGCGGCTCAGTTCAGGAGAGACGTCGCGGACTTCCTGCGTTTCGAGGTTGCACTTGGAGACTGTGCCGCCAAAAGTAATTTCGGGGTGCAGAGGATCGGGCGCGGTGTAGCCGCTCTCGCCGGCGACGCAATAGCCCGTCCAATCGTGCATGGAAATTTCCGTGTGAGCGCTGCGGCTGGGGACGGCGACAGCGCCGCTATCCTGCTGCGCGCCGGTGGCCCAATACGGGAAGCGGTAATCGGGCGCGACGTGGTAAATCTCGGCGGTGGGCTGGTTGTACCAGGTGCTCCACGTTTTGCCGCCGTCGACAGAAACGACGGTGCCCTGATCGCTGGCGACGATCATGCGATTCGGATCGGTGGGATAAATCCAAAGCTGGTGATAATCGTCGCCGCCGGGCGCGCCTCTGAAGGGGTTCCACGTCTTGCCGCCGTCGGTGGAGCGATAGACGCAAGTATCAGAAACATATAGGTCGTCGGGATCCTTGGGATCTACGACGATGTTGCCGAAATACCAGCCGCGCTCCCAGACGCGGCGCTGGTTGGACATCAGATGCCAGGACGAGCCCGCATCATCAGAGCGATAGATGCCGCCGTCTTTTGCATCAACGACGGCGTAGAGGCGATCCGGCTGCGATGGCGCGACGGCAATTCCGATGCGGCCGACGCGGTCAGTCGGCAAGCCATTCGTAAGCTGTTGCCAGTTGTCGCCGCCATCGGTGGATTTGTAAATTCCGCTGCCGGGGCCGTACGACGGAGGATAAATGCTCCACGGCGGACGCCGCGTGTTCCACAGCGTGGCGTAGATGGTGTGCGAATCGCGGGGATCGAAGTTGAGGTCGATCGCGCCGACGTTTTCGTTCTTATAGAGAACTTTCTTCCACGTTGCGCCGCCGTCGGTGGAGCGGTAGACGCCACGGTCGGGATTGGCCTCGTAGGAATGGCCGAGCGCGGCGACGAAGACGATGTTGGGATCATGCGGATCGACGAGCACGCGGCCGATCTGGCGCGTGTTGTCGAGGCCGATATGCGTCCAAGTCTTGCCGGCATCGGTGGATTTGTACATGCCGTCGCCGAAGGAAATCTGCGAGCGCATGTCGGCTTCACCCGTGCCGACGTAGACCACGTTGGGATCGGAAGGCGCGACGCCAATTGCGCCAATGGATGCGATCGGCTCGTGGTCGAAGATCGGTTCCCAAGTGCGGCCCGCATCGACCGTTTTCCACACGCCGCCGCCAACGGAGCCGAAATAGAAAACGTCAGGCTGGCCGGGCACACCCGTGACGCCGTTGCTGCGGCCGCCGCGGAATGGCCCGATCATGCGCCAGTGGAGCCCGGAATACAGGCTGGGAGAGAATTGCTGCGCGAAGGATGTCGGCAAAAACGAGAAGAAAAGCGCGGTAAGGATTGCTCCGGCGAAAATGCCGGTAAAAGCTTGAAAACGACGCTTCATCGCGTGTCCCTTCGAGTGCGAGGTTCGATTCACAAAGGGGAGAGGATACAACAGATTGGCGAGTGGCGAGCGGTAATTGGTGGGTGGGGAGTAGTGATTGGTGAGTGGTGGGTGGTCAGCGTTGAGCCGGTGAGCATGATTCGATTACGTCAATTGAATCGCGTGGCCTTTTCTTTGAACGAGGATCACCGCTTGCGAGACGCATAATCGTTAGCCGATGCCTTGATGAGCCACGGATCACCGGGCAGGTCCGCAACTCCCCTGAGAGTTACCTTGGGAGAGGCATCCTGATCTAAGCTGATCGGATCACTAATCACCAGTCACGAATTAGGGTGTGACGCGGAGGAGGACGACGCCGTGTGTGGGGACGGTGGCGGAGTAGCTTTCGCCGGAAACGGCGACGTCCGCGTGCTTCCAGAGATCGCGGGCGCGGCTGGGCGTGCCGCTCAGGCCGGCATCGGCCCACTTCACTGAGATTTCCTGCGGCTGGTCGGCACGATTGAACAGGCCGACGGCAACCGAGCCGTCTTGCAGCGGACGAACGACGACGACGGAAGTGGCTGCCGGATCGGAGATTCGTTTGGACGGTTTGCCGGCGGGATCCTGGTCGATGGCGATCACTTCGCGATTGGTGAGGATGTCGTGGATCGAGGCGGACATGGTGCGCAGATCGTTGCCGGCGAGAAGCGGCGCCGCGAGCATGGACCACAGGCTCATGTGCGTGCGATATTCCTCGTCCGTCATGCCGCCGTTGCCGATTTCGAGCATGTCGGGATCGTTCCAATGGCCGGGCCGGATGTACTTCGCAATATCAAATTGGCTGAAACCGATTTTCGACATTGCATTCCAGTTGTCGGAAACATCTCCGGTGGTGCGCCATAGATTGCCGTCGACTTTCGCGCCCCAGGTCCACACGTCGTTCCAGCCGTACTGGCAAAGGCTGAACACGATCGGGCGGCCGGTCTTGAGCAGCGCGTCGCCCATCTTCTGATAGACAGGCTGCATCTCGGTTGGCTTATAGATTTCGGTGGCGCTGCACCAATCGTATTTCAGATAGTCGATGCCCCACTTCGCGTAGGTGTCCGCGTCCTGCTGTTCGTGGCCGTAGCTGCCGGTGTAGCCCGCGCACGTTTTGGGGCCGGGCGAAGAATAAATTCCGATCTTCAGTCCTTTCGAGTGAACGTAATCGGCGAGAGCTTTCATGTCGGGAAATTTCAGATTGCTGGTGATGTTGCCGTCCTTGTCGCGAGGACCTTCCCAGGTGTCGTCGATATTGATGTAAGTGTAGCCGGCGGCTTTCATGCCGCTCGAGACCATGGCGTCGGCCATTTCGCGGACGTCCTGATCGTTCACTTTGCCGGCGAACTTGTTCCAACTGTTCCAGCCCATGGGCGGAGTGCGCGCGAGGCCATTGTCGGGAACGTCATGCAAGGCGGGTAATGGCAGGCGGGCGGGCGGTTCGAGAGCCTTCTCCGTGGTGCGTTCGGCGATGCCCTGGAGCGTGGGGCGGCCAGAAAAAGCGGAGGAAAGATAGAGCTTGCCGTCTTTCACGGTGCCGTCGTAGGTGACCTGGCGCGTGCGCGGGGGACGTCCAAACGAAACGATGAAGTGCAGCGTGTCGCCGTGGATGGTTCCTTCGGTGATTGGCGCGCCAAAGTGGGCGTTGTACATGGCCTTGCCGGTGATGGCTTCGCCGTCCTGCTTCAGATCGAGGAAGAGTTCGCGATAATTGCCGTCGCCGGTGGGAGTTTTGTAGAGCCACAAGCCGGTGACATTCGTCTGCGCGCGGGAGACAGAAGAAAAGGGCGCGGCGAGAAGAATCAGTGCCAGCGCGAAGAGGAGCGAGTGGGGGATATTGTTTTTAAATATTCGTGTCATCGAGTGCTCCCGGAAAAGAAAGTTGAGAAGGCATTTTGCATATTTGCATGAACAAGTGCGGGCACACCTGAAGGGCATCGGAAACGGCAGCTTCCATGTATCCGCGAAACGTCAAGAACGCCGGCAAGATGCCGGCGCTACAGACAAACGGGCTACGACGTTCGATCATGCGATGCCGGCGCGTTTCTTTGCGCCGGAGATCACTTCGGCCATCACGTCGCGATATTTGTCGAACGTGTCGTCGACCACGGTGATGGTCGGAATGGACTCCTGTCCCTTGCGAACTTCCGGGCTGAAATGGCCGAAGCCGGATTCGTGGACGCCGCTGCTGCCGCGTCCCGGGGCGGGACTGCTGAGATGGTAAAACGCGCGGCAATGATTTTGAAACGCTGCCGGATAGCCGCGCGACGGAAACACCTGGAAGACGGGAAGGATCGACATGAGCGCGTCGTAGGAAAATTCGCCGACCGGAAGCACGTGCGGATATTTTTGGCGCAGTCCGGAAACGAGGCGGCGCGTGCCTTCGTGCATGTCGGCTTTCGTGTTGTTCTGCCAGCCGCCGGAAATATCGAGGAAATACGCGTCCACGCCGAAGCGGTCGATCACGTCTGAAATCCGGCCCGAGAGCCAGTTGCGCCACGAGTCGACGCCGAGGTTCATGTACTTGCCCCAGCCTTCGTTGTGGCGGTCGTTGTCCCAATCGACCCAGTCCAGGCCGAAGTCGTTGCCGTCGATGTCCTGTGTGGTCGCGTCGGAGAACTGCGAAAAATCGGCGAGCTTGGCGTTCGCGCTGTTCATGCCGAACATCGGGAGAAAATGGAAGCCCATCTGCTGGCCCCGCTTGATGAGCGTGCGGAAGCCGTCGTCACCACCAAGGCGGTCGCTTACTTTGTAGATCGGATAGTCCCAGTAATAACGGCCGTCCCATGCGGGAAGGAAGACCATCACACGATTCGCGGGAATTTGAGTCTTCACCCATTCGAGCGTTCGCAACGTCTTCGCGAAATCGTTGAAGATGTAGCCGGTCCAGTGCATGCCATGAATGGAGACGACGAGCGCGACGTCGCGAAACCACGCGGGGACATCCTGGCGCTGGTCCCAAGCGGGGATGCTGAACGCCTGCGCGACGTGGCTGTAGTGCTGCTGGTAGGCTTCATCGGCCGAGCGCGCGCGGCCGGCGCGCCACGTGGGGGTTTCGATGTGGTTGCTCTTTTCCCAGCCGCCCTTCTCGTAGACCAGTTCGACGCGATAGCCGTTAGCGCCCGGCTGGAAGTAAAAACGATTCGCGCGCACTTTATCGAGCTGCGCGGAAAGCGAAAAGAATTCCTGGTCGCCGGATTGAATTGTCGCGAGAGGCGAGTCGGGGCTGATCGCGCCGTGATGATCTCCGCCGCCAAAGGGATAGCCGAGGAGCAGTTCGTTGTCTTCCGGATCAAAAAAGGTCCCGCTGCCGCCTGCGATTTTCCCGCGCTGGACGCCCCGCACAATGGCGGCAATCGACTTAATGGGCTGGTTCATCTCCGCTGAGGCGCTCCACTCGATGGAATCGCCATTCTTGCGCAAGCGGGCGAGGAGCGTGCCTGGAACTTTTTCCTGTCCGCCGGCCCAGACGAATTGCGAGCAGCGAATGGTCATGCCGTCGGGAGTTTTCTCGGCGGTCAGATGATCGTGGTCGAGACCATAGGCGTTCTCGAAAGTGTAGAGCCGGAAAGAAAACAGCATTCCGTTGAACGCGACCGACGGCTCGGGAAAATCGAAGCTGAATTTGAAGAAGCTTCGGCCGCGAGGCGGGATGTAGACGTCGCTCGTCGAGGTGAGCGGAAGAATTGTGCCGTCTGCCGCGGTGGAGGCGGCATTCGCAGAAGAACTAGTTTGAGAGACAGGAATCGTTTCGGTTGGCGCGGCCGTCTCCGACGCTATCGCTTCGGCGCTGCCAGCGAGCACCAGGGACGAGGCGCCGGCGGCGAGCCCCGTTTTCAGCAAATCGCGCCGCGAGAATCTGTTTTTCATCGTGTCTCCCTTTGCGTTGACTGCCGCGCGACCTGAAGCTGCCGGGCCGAGCGTCTCGCCAGTAAACGTTTTCTTATCACCGTACGGAGGCCAAACACAAGCAGGGATTGTCGTGGATTCCGCAAACAGACAGACGTCGGCGCGCCAGTCCTGAGGAGTTGTGCTCCGCAGACCTCTGAGGGTAGGTCTATCGCCTGTGGAAGGCTCTGAGGCGGGCCTGGATACTTCGTGCGTGCGAGTACGAGAATCAAATGGTCGGCGTTATTATAGGGGAGCGCCTAAGCGGAACTGCTGCGGGCGCAACCCAGCGGGCTCGTAGCTCAATTGGTTAGAGCAATCGGCTCATAATCGATTGGTTCCAGGTTCAAGTCCTGGCGAGCCCACTTACGACCCGATTCAACACGCAAACGGATTTTTCCCCTTGCTGCGAAACATAGCAAAAGCACTATTGGAGTGCGGCCCTTCGCGGGCGATTTTTTCACGGGCAGGCCAATCGCCGACCGGAAGGCAAGTGCTGAATCGGTTCAGCGGATCGCGAGGCATTTTTCGCGACTTCGAAGAAGGCTGGACGGCGGCGCGGAAAACCGGAATGCCAGGCCATGAGGACCCGAACGAGGTGACGGTCCACATGGAGTTGGCGAAAAGCTTGCGGGCAAGCGATTACCCGGCGCTGTTCTGGCTTCTTGCCGCGTCCGCGGCCGGGCATGGCGTCAACGTGTTCGACTTCGGCGGAAATGTCGGCAATTTGTTCTACAGCTACAGGCCATATCTGGCGCAGTTCGGGCCAGTCGGCTGGACCGTGCTCGATATCCCAGCCGTTGTGGAGCGTGGACGAAAGATTGCGATGGAACGGAACGCTGAGGGCCTGCGGTTTGCGTCGGCGGCCACTGAGTTCCGAGACGATCAGGTGCTGCTGGCTTCCGGATCCCTGCACTACTGGGAGGGAACGATCGCCGGATTCCTGGAGCAGTTTCCCGTTCTTCCGCGCGACATCATCGTGAATCGCAGTCCAGTAAGCGAAAAGCACGGGGGGGTTGTGGTGGTACAGCGCACCGCGACGTGTGCTTTTCCTTGCATCGTACGCAATGCAGACGAAATGGTGGCGGAATTTGCCGCACTAGGCTATTCGCTGGTTGACAGGTGGAGCGCGCCGGAGCTTCGCTTGCCATTACCGCTTTTCCCGGAGCATTCGGTGCCGCACTATTCGGGATTCTATCTGCGCCATCAGCGCGCCTGAACGCGCATACTTCATGCCATAACGGACGAACCGGAGACACGCGGCGCCGCTCTTGTTGACGCTGTCTTCGGAATCGGCTGCGGCACGAGCAGACTAATCGTCATCCGCGGATTGGGCAGCTTTCCTCTTTGGCTTAACGGAGCCGGACTTATTCTTCGCCCACACAATCGGAACGATGATGGCCGATTTTACAGAGTCAAGAGTCTGGGATTTCCCGGGAGGAGTCGGTTTAAGTCCGAGCCTGCGCAGCAGGAAATTCGCTCGGTAGATGTTGGCTCGTTTGCGGTCCTTGAACTGGAAGTTGACGCTCAGCGAGACCGAGACGTTATCGTCGTTTTGGACCCAGTGCGGACAATTCACAGGAATGTGAACCCCATTGCCCGGCCGCAAGCGATACGACCTCGCGCGATCCTGCAAATGCGGCTTGTACAGGGCCGCATTGTGATCCACGGACCAGAAGCGCTCGATCTCGGTTTCGGGAAGGACTTCGCGATCCTCGCGATCAAACACATGAATCGTTTTTGTCCCGCGGATCTGAAGAAGGAAATTGCATTCGCGGTCGATGTGGTAGGCACTGATGCGCTTCGGCGACGTGACAAAGATAATGATGTCTTCCCGCAGGATCTGAGAGTCGATGTTGCCACCAATCAATTCCTTTAGTTCGGCGAGACCACGGTCGAGGAATATCTTGTATTCCGGATCCGTCTGCGTCGAGCGGAAAATGAACCAGGCGCCACAGTTTTCGATGCGCTGCAAAGCCTGTTCCGCTGAAAACTTGCGGTCGGGAACTCTGTCCCAGCGCTGCCCCACCTGGATGCTGCCCATGTCATAGTAGAGATCGCTCGGCTTTCGTTTCAGTGTGCGTTCGGCGAGCTGCATCAAAGCGGGAAGCTGAAACAGCGCGTGCGTGGAAAGGCGATGCTGAAGTTCGAAGCTCAAGCGGTCGAACCGGCGCCGGAAATCCTCGCGGTCCGCATCGATCCAGCGTTCTTCAACCGGTACGCATGGAGCAGCTTTTGTTGCCATTGGAGAACTCCCTTACTGCGGAACTCGTGCCATCACCTCTTTTTACAGCGGAGGAACGCTCTCGGCGTCAAGGATCAGCTTCCCGTGAGGCGAGCGAGCCTACGACTAGACCAGTAAGTCGCCTCCGCCTGTTCCATGTTCCGGTTCATTTCCTCAGAAAGCCGTTCCGCCCCCGGGCCCATGATCGAGAAATGATTGCCGGGCACTTCCGTGAGCGTGAGCTGTTTCAGGAACCCCTCCCAGCCTAGAAGGGGCGTCCCGGCGAAGCCGAAGGCCTTCTTTTGGCCGCGCATAAGGGCAACGGGATCGGGATAAGGCTGCGGCCGATAGCCGTCCGCCGCGTGATAGAGAACCTCGAGAGGAGTCATTTTGGATGGAGGCGTGCTCGGCTGAATTAACCGTCGAATTTTTGCCGAGGCCGCAGCGAGTTTTCGAGTGACGCGGCCACGAACGTACTCGATCGCCGCATCGCGCCGCTCTTGACGTAGATAGAACCGCTCAAACTGCAGCAGCCAGGACTTAAGCTGCCAGGATGCGATGCGCGTTTTCCATCTGGGATAGGCCAGCGCGGGAACCGGATTCGACGATTCGATCATCACTACAAGGGCGATGTCCTCTCCTTCAGAGCGCAATTGCTGCGCCATTTCGAGCGCGAGCAGCCCGTGAGAACACCATCCGGCGAATATGTAAGGCCCGTGTGGCCGGCGCTCACGGACCAGTCGTATGAAACGCTCGGCAAGATCGGACATTGAAGGAAGTTGGGCAAAGTCGCGAACGATCGACTCCTGCATCCCCAGGCTATGGAATTGGCGTTGAGCAGCCAGGCGCTGCGTCAGAGGCCTGAACGTGGGATAGCCGCCGAGGTAAAACAGCGGAATTGTCGCGATGAGGTTGTCGCGCGTTGTCGCGCCACTTCCCTTCCGCCCCGAACTGCGAATCAACTCGGCCTGACGTTCGACAGTAGACGCATCCAAGAGGGAGGCGAGAGAGAGCTCAACTCCGAGATGGTCTTCGACGCGGCTCAGCAGGCGGCCGGCAAGCAGCGAATGCCCGCCAAGATCGAAGAAATCGTCAAGGACGTCTACTTCCTGACCGAGAACGGATTCCCACACGCGTATGAGTTCGGCTTCGACTTCATCGTGGGCAGCCACGAACTCGCGGCCGTTGTGTTGCCGGACTGTTCGCCGTCGCGCAGGGGCTTGCAACGAAATAGTGAGCTTGCGCGACGCAGATGCAGACGCAGACGCCGACGCAGACGCCGAGTTACCATTCCCGTTTTGTCTTGCCGCCGGCTGCAGCGCAGCGTCAACGGCAGCTTCGTCAAACGAGAATTCCGAGATCCTGCGATCCGGATTCGCGCTCGCTGCTTCCAAAATGTGCCGCATTTGCGAGAGGAGCCGGTTTACCGTCGCAGGTTCGTAGAGGTCGCAATTGTATTCGCAGGAGAACCGCCAGCCATCCGAGCGGCGTACCATGAAAAAATTCAAATCGTAAATCGCGCCGGGAGACAAAGATGGAACCGGGGTCAAAGTAAGGCCGGCGAACTCGGTCGGCACGACGAAATCGCGTTGATAGATGAAGTTGATTCCATACAGCGGCGGCCGGCTGCGATCTCGCTTGTGCTGCACCGCTTCGACTACCTCCTGGAAATCGAGCGCATGTGCGATCGCTTCTTCGGAACTGCCACGCACGCGGTTGACCAGTTCTGAAAAGATCGGGTCGCCCGAAAGATCCGTGCAAAGCACGACAGTCTTGATGAAAAGGCCGATGAGCGGTTCAAGCTCGACGCGGTCGCGTCCGGCAAGCAACGTGCCGACGTAGATGTCGTCCTGTTGCGCGTAATGGCGGATCAGAATCTTCAGCGCCGCCAGGCTGACGGTGAACAATCCACAGTTATGCCTGTGGGCGAGGTCGGTTAAGTCATCGGTGAGACCTTCCGGTAAGACCGTCGAAAGAATGTGGCCGTTGTTCGTTTTGATCGAGGGTCGCGGGCGATCGGGCGGAATCTCGAGCTTGCGCAAACCGGCAAGCTTCGTCTTCCAGTAATTCCGGCGTTCGGCTAAATCGGAGCGCTCCCGTTGACGATCCCAAACGGCGTAGTCGGCAAACTGCAACGGCAGTTCGGGAAGCGAAACGCCGTTTCCTGTCTGGATGGATTCGTAAATCTTGCCCACTTCATCGCTGATGATGCCGATGGACCAGCCATCGGAGATGATGTGATGAACGGTCACGACGAGCATGTGCTCGTCCGGTGCGAACCGCAGCAATTTGGAACGGATGAGGGGGCCGGTTTCGAGATCAAACCGACAGCGGCCTTCTTCGATGGTCCGCTTCTCTTCTTCCGTCGCGCGTTCCGCAGGGCCGAATGTGCTGAGGTCGTCGACACGCAAGGGAATGTTCGCCGTCGAATGAACGATCTGCACCGGCTCGCCGTCGACTCGGCCAAACGTCGTCCGCAGAACCTCGTGGCGCCGGACGACCTCGTTGATCGCGCGTTCGAGCGTCGCGACGTGCAGAGGACCCTGGATGCGAAAGCGAACCGCGATATTCCACGAGGGGTTTCCGCGTTCAAGATGGTCCAGATACCAGAATCCCTTCTGGGCAACCGTCGCAGGAAAGGAAAATTCCGCCTCTCCGAGGTAACCGATTTGAGGGAAATCGAAGACCGCCGCAGAGTTGTGTTCTTCTCGCATGGATTTATGCCGTAGGAGACGTTTCGCTCAGCCGATACTGCTCCCGCTGGACGCGCGGGATGCCCGCGCCGCTATCGGCGCGACCGTTACCCCGTTGGTCCAGGCGCGCAGCCAGCGCCTGGATCGTCTGGAATGCCAGAACGTCCTGCGGCGAGACTGCCAGTCCGGCTCGGTTCGCGCGCGCAACGATTTGGAAAATATGTATCGAGTCCGCACCTAAATCGAATACGCTCCGATCGACGCTTATCTTTTCCTCCTTCAGGATCTCGGCGCAGATTCGCGCGAGCTCTACCTCAGTGCGTGACTTTGGCGCGACGAAAGATTCCCCGGGTAAATGCGCGATCTCAGGGTCGGGCAGAGCCTTGCGATCGACTTTGCCGTTTGGCGTTTTAGGCAACTCGTCGACAAAAACGAAAATCGACGGGACCATGTACGCCGGCAGCGAGCGCGCCACCCATTCGCGGAGATCCGCGCTCGACGGCTTCTGCGTATTGCTGCCCACAAGATAGGCGATGAGCCGGTTCACGCCCGGTTCGCCCGCTCGCGCCGCAACCACGCACTGCCGCACGGCGGCGTGCGCACTGAGCGCGGCTTCGATCTCTTCGAGTTCAATACGGAAACCGCGGACTTTGACTTGGGTGTCGAGGCGCCCAAGAAAGTCGAGCCGTCCATCCGTTCTGTAGCGAACCAGGTCGCCCGTCTTGAACATTCGCTGATTGGCAACGCACGCGAACGGATCGGGGACAAACCGCTCTGCCGTTAGCTCAGGCCGTTCAAAGTACCCGCGCGCCACTCCTGCGCCGCTGATGTACAACTCGCCGGGAACGCCGATGGGAGCCGGATTTCCTTTCCCGTCGAGCACGTACAACTGCGTGTTGGCAATTGGTCCGCCGAACGGAACGGGACCGTTCCTTTTCTCAACGGAACACGTGGCCGACCAGATCGTGGTTTCCGTCGGGCCGTACATGTTCCACACTTCGCCGCAGGCAACGAGCCGGTCGGCGAGATCGCGCGACAATGCCTCGCCCCCACACAAGATTTTCATTCCGGCGGTGCCGCTCCAGCCTGCTTCAAGCAAAAGGCGCCACGTAGCCGGTGTTCCCTGCATCACGGTCGGGCGGAATTGCTCGATTGCCTTGTACAACAAGCCGCCGTGCGCAGCAGTTTCGCGGTCGGCAAGGATCACGCTGCCTCCGCAAACGAGCGGAAGGAAAACTTCGAGTGCCGCAATATCGAATGAAAGAGTGGTGACGGCCAGCAAACGATCCGTTTCTCCGAATCTCGGTTCTTTCCGCATGGACCAGAGGAGATTCACGACGTTCTTGTGTGAAACCTCGACGCCTTTCGGCTTGCCAGTCGAACCGGAAGTGAAAATCACGTACGCGAGCGAGTCGGCGTCCGAGGACAGTTGCGGGGCGGAGGTGCGCTCACGTTCAATCAGCACCTGGTCCTTGTCCATGCAGACGAGCGTTGCATCCGTTACGGGCAATTGTTCGAGAAGCGAGGCGTGCGTCAGAAGGGCCGCCATTGTGGTTTGATCGATGATGTACGCGAGACGCTCACGCGGATACGCTGGATCGAGCGGCACGTAGGCGGCACCGGCCTTCCATGCGGCGAGCAGGGCCACAATCGTGTCCGCTGTGCGCTCCGTCGCGACACCCACGAAATTGCCCGGTTTCACGCCCAGCTTAACCAGATAATTTGCCAATTGGTTCGCGCGGTCCACGAGTTGCGAATAATCGACGCTTTGATCTCCCACCGTGACGGCGCGGTTGGCGGGCGAGCGTGCCGCCTGCTCATCAATCAGCTGATGAACGCATTTTGTTGACGGATACTCCGCCGCAGTCGCGTTCCAATCAACGAGCAACTGCCTGCATTCTGCGTCGCTCAATAGCGGCAGGTCAGCGACTTGTTGGTTCGCGTTCGCGACCATCCCCACAAGCAACGTTTCGTAATGGCGTAGCCAGCGGGCAACCGTCGCTTCGTCGAACAGGCCGGTGTTGTAATCGCAGTCCAGCACCAAGCCGTCCTTCGATTCGACGACGTTCAGAAACAGATCGAAATTGACGAAGGCCTTCGGGTTCGGATCGACTTCCGTTTCGAGTCCTTCGAAACGCAACCCTTCGCCGACGCGTTCGAGATTGAATTGCACATCCGTTAACGGCAACCGGCTAGGATCGCGACGGAGCGCAAGCTTACGGACCAGCCTTCCATACGTGTAGTTCTGGTGTTCGTAGCCCTCGAGCACGCACTGTTTCATCTGGGCGAGAAATTCTGCGGCCGTTAGACCGGCGGCGACGCGACCGCGCAACGGGATGAAATTCACGCAATGTCCGACCAGGACGTCTTCGACGAGCGACTGTCCTGCGGTTGGAATGCCAACCACGATGTCGTCCTGTCCGCCGAGGCGGCTGAGCAGAATCTGCAATGCAGAGAGCAGCGTGACGAAGAGCGTGCATTTTTGACGGGCGCCAAGTTTCTTCACATCGGAGTAGACGTCCGAGCCGATTTGGTATCGGTACGTGGCGCCCTTGAATTCTTTCACCGCTGCGCGCGGACGGTCGGCCGGCAAATCGAGAAAGGGCGGCAATTGCTGGAACCGCTCGACCCAGAACTTTTCGGTGTCTTTCCCTTCATCGCTCTCCGCAAGAGCGGCTTGCGCGGCGGCGTATTCCGCAAAACTCATCGGGCGCGGAAGGTCATATGTCTCGCCCCGCACGGCCGCGCTGTAAATCGTGGAAATGTCGTCCAGCAAGACGTTGGTGGACCAGCCGTCACAAACAATGTGGTGCGACGTGAAGATCAACAGAGTCTGCTCAGGTTCGAGTGTGACGAGCTGCGCGCGGACAAGCGGTGCTTGGGCGAGCCGAAAAGGCGTGCGCGCATCGTGTTGAATGATTTCGTGGACGCGCGCGTCCCGTTCCGCCTGGCTCAGACACGTGAGATCGACTACGGGTATGTCGATCTTCAATTCGGGGGCAAAGCGCACTGTGCGCGTCTCGCCGTCGAACGAAGAACGCAATGCATCGTGACGCGCGATCACTTGCTGGATTGCTTGTTGCAACGCCGACTGGTTCAAAGCGCCGTGCATCCGCAGCGTGAAGGACTCGTTGTAGCTGCACGAAGCCGCTTCGCTGAGCTGGTCGGATAACCACACCTCGATCTGTGGCTCGGTCATCGGCGCGGAGAGGGCGGGCTCGGTTTCCGCTACGGTCGTCGCATGCTTTTTCTGGCTCGTCTCTCTTTCCGAGGGAAGTGCGCCACCGTGCTGCATTTCTGCCGCCGATTCTTCGAAGGCTCGAACAACGCGCACCAGATCAGCATCGCTGTGAGCCGTGGTGAGAAAGCACGGAAAGCCTTCGAGAAGATGAATCCCTTTTTCGCGCAAGTGATAGTAGAAGAGACTTCCAAAACGGAAGTCGGTTGGGAACGCGAAATAGAAGATGCTCGCAAAGTTCTCGATGCGAGTGGGCACGCTGTACTTGAGCATCATTTCGTTGAGCTGATGGACAAGCTCGCCTGTTCGCTTGCTCAGGCGTTGCTGGAGCGCAGGCCCTTCTTCCTTGAAGTGGTGGAGCACAGCCTTCGTGGCGGCCAGCGCCAGCGGATGGCGCACAAACGTCCCCGCAAAGAACGTCACGCCCGCCGCAGGATATGAATCATCGCCGAATTGCCAGGCACCGCCATCGAGCGCGTCCATGTAGCGCGCTTTTCCGGCGAGTACGCCAATCGGCATTCCTCCGGCGAGCACTTTTCCGTAAGTGGCGAGATCAGCGCGAATATCGAAGAGGGCCTGGCATCCGCCCGGATGCACGCGGAAGCCGGTTACGACTTCGTCGAAGATCAGGCACGCGCCGGATTCTTCCGTGATTTTTCGAAGTTCTCGCAAAAATTCGATTGGCTGCAGCGCGGGATGCCGGCTCTGCACCGGTTCCACCATTACGGCCGCAAGCTCGCCGGCGTTCGCGCGAATCCATTCAAGGGATTCGGCCGTGCCATAATCGAGCATCACGACGTTCGCGGCTTTCTCGCGCGGGATTCCGGGAGCGGCGGGAATTGCGTGCGGAATTCCGCTTTTGCGAATTCCTTTGACCAGGACTTCGTCGAACATTCCGTGATAATCGCCCGCGAAGAATGCGATTTTGTTTCGTCCCGTCACCGTACGGGCCACGCGCATCGCGGCAACCACCGCTTCCGACCCTGTGTTGCAG